>NZ_JAHUTG010000002.1:0-323266 GCF_020889545.1 Rhodococcus sp. I2R | reverse complement strand
ATCTAGAGGCCCAACACGTGCGCGTCCCTCATCTCACCGGCAACTCGCCGAACACTGCGTCCAACAACACAACCCGCCCTGAACAGCAGAAATGGCGCCCACACAAACCTCAGGAGCGCCACATACGTTCTAAGATTGTTTGACGCGATGCTGGGGGGCACAGGTCATGTCGGTTGGGTCACAGGTCATGTCGGTTGGGTACGGACGAGCTTTCGCGTCGTACGCAGGTCCACAGAAGAAGCCCGTGATAGACGGCTCCCTGCTGCGTGAGATATCCGAGGTCGCGTGCCTGGAGAACCAAGCCTGCGCCCGCAAAGTGGCGCTGGCAGCCGCCATCTGGGACTCGTGCGTCCATCAGACCGTTCAGATCGGTGAGCACATCATGGATGCCGGAAACTACGCCGCCTCGGAAACCGCCAAGGCCCTGGGTTGCTCCAAGACCGTTGCCGACACGCTCGCCGATGTGGGCATGGACCTGCGGCTTCGACTCCCTGCGGTCAAGGCAGCGTTCGAGGCGGGTGAGCTCGACCTGGCCCGGGTGCGAGCTATCTACCGAACGACGAACTGCTACTCACTCGAGGCCGCGCAGCGCGCGGAATCGGAAATCCTCCATGCTGCGCGACGCATGTCCTCCGGTCCACTCGCGACCGAGATCGCCGCGACCATGCAGCGCATCGCCCCGGACGAGACAGCTGAACTGCGCAAGAAGCTGGCCAGCCTGACGCGAGTTCGTTACCGCCACAAGGACGTACTCGCCACTATCGAGGCTGATCTGGAAGCCGCCGATGCCGCAGCCTGCTGGCAACTGATCAACGAGATGGCTGCCACCGTGTGCAACCGGGATCCCCGCACGCGCAACCAACGACTCGCCGCGGCATATTCGGCGCTGCTGCGCCGCGAGGAGTACCTGCCGTGCAGCTGTACGGAAGACGAGGACCACCCTTGTTCGGCGAAACGGGAGGTGCCGGACAGGCGCGCACCGCTGACCACCGTGACTATTGACCTCACGACCCTGGCGGGCCTGTCGGACCTGCCCGGTTATCTCGCGGGACACGGACTCATCGATGCCGAATACGCGCGAGAACTTGCCGCCAACGGAGACTGGCAGCTCATCCTGACCGAAGCCTCGAACCTGGCAGCAAAGCTGGGGGTCGATGGCGACAAGGCGGCCGGTCTTGCTAGCAGCGTCGGTTTGGGTGGCGGAGGAGCGGCGGGCACTCCTGTCACCTTCCATCCGCTGGGCAGGGGGCTGCGACGGCGCGGCTCGAGTTTTCCAGAGCGCGCAGCGTCGGGATCACTCGATCGCGGCCCGAAGGTGCCTGTCGGTGGGTGCTATCGCGGTTCGTACACGCTCATCGCCGCAATGGAGGCCGCTATCGCGTCCAATCCCGCGCTGGCGGAAGCGGTTCACCCCGATGGCCACGGGGGTTTCACCGAACCGCCCGCAGGCGCGCTCAGCTACCGGCCCAGCGCTGCCCTCGCCGACTGTGTACGTCACCGCGACCGCACGTGCCGTCATCCAGGCTGCGACGTACCCGCAGCCAGTTGCGAAATCGACCATGTCGTGCCCTATCGTCACCGAGATCCAGCGCGGGGAGGCTGGACGGTATCGACCAATCTGCACTGCCTGTGTCGCTACCACCACATGCTGAAAACCATGGGTGTGTGGATTCCAAGGATGCTGGCCGGCGGGGCCGACTACTGGGTGTCGAGCTCGGGGACAACCGCAATCACGTTGCCCGGCAGCGTGGTCGGCACTGCGGATCTGTCCGGCGAATCCCTGATCCCGCACATTCCGCGAAAACGGTTAGCGAAATGCAGCACAGATCCCGCCGAGCCGGCCGTCGCGAGCGCAACAGCAGCCGCCGGTTCAGCCGCAGACACCGCCGATCCGGCGCCGTTCTGATGTGCCGTGCTGATGTGTGTCGGCCACTACCGGTCGCGGAAGCGCTGCAGAACCTCGCGCATCGTGTGCGGATAGATACCTTCCTCCGCCAGTTCCTTGCGTGTCGAGCGGCGAGTGAGCAGAACGCCGACGATCGCGACGAACCACACCGGGTACTGGGCGAGGAACGCCACCCGGAAAGCCTCGAAGGTGTACCCGCCCATCACTTGCAGAACCCCACCGATGGCCGCGATGACCAGAAGCGAGGCCAGAAAGCCGCCGACATTGACCATGCCCTGCGCGGTGCCGAGATTCGCACTCGGATTGAACGTACGCGCATAGTCGAACCCGATGACGCTGCCCGGGCCACCGACCGAGACGACAACCACCAGCACCACCAGCAACCACAGAGGAGCCGGGCCTGGCAGCGCCAGCACAACAGCCCAGATCGCGGCGTTGCTGACCATGATCGTGAGCACCAGCCACGACCGACGCATCGGGTACCGGCCCGTCAGAATGCCCAATCCGATACCGGAGATGACCGCCGAGATCACCGACAGCGACAGCAGCGTTCCTGCCGCAGTGGTCGACAACCCCTGCGCCGTGGTGAGATACGGAATTCCCCACAGCAGCGCGAACACCGTGATCGAGAACTGAGTGCCCATGTGCGTGAAGAAGCCGAGCTTGGTGCCCGGCCGCTTCCACACCCGACCGATCGTCGCCAGCGTTTCCCGTATCGTGGTCGGCTCGGTCAATACTTCGGCACCGGGCGGGGAATTGCGGATCAGCGCCAGCGCCAGCACGAACGCCAACAATCCGAGCGAGGCCGCACTCGCGAAGGCGAACGTCCAGCCCGACCCGTGCAGAATCATAAGGAACGGCACCGCCGAGAGAATCTGCCCCGACTGCCCGAGCAAGCCGGTCAACTGCGACACGATGGGAACTCGCCGGTTGTCGAACCACTGCGGTACGAGACGAAGCACCGAGATGAACGTCAGGGCATCACCGACCCCCACGAGCGCTCGAGCACCGACCGCAACCGGCAGGGACTCCGTCGTCGCGAGCACGAGCTGCGCGATCACCATCAACAGGGCCCCGAGCGCGATCATCTTGCGCGAGCCGACCCGATCGAGGATCGCACCCGCCGGGATCTGCATCCCGGCGTAGACGACGATCTGCAACACGACGAACAGGGAGAGCAACGACGGGCTGACTGCGAAACGGTCGGCGGCGTCGAGACCCGCGACACCGAACGAGGTCCGGTGCAGAACCCCGACGATGTAGGCGAACACACCGACGCCCCAAACCACCCACACAGTTCTCACTGCAATCATTGTGCCGGGTGCGCTGTGAAAAGATTGCAGCCTGCGCGACTCGACGACGAGAAAGTGAGCAGACGACATGGCCGACGGACACATCCTGCTGTTGAACGGGCCGAACCTGAACATGCTCGGTACCCGTCAGCCCGAGGTGTACGGCCAGGAAACGCTCGCCGACGTGGTCGCACTGTGCCAGCAGACCGCCGCTGCACACGGCCGCACAGTCCGCGCCGAACAGTCCAACCACGGGGGCCAGCTCATCGACTGGATCCACGAGGCCCGCGGAGTAGCTTCGGGCATCGTCATCAATCCCGGTGGCCTGACGCATACATCGGTCGCCCTCCGCGACGCCCTCGTCGTTCCGGAGATCCCGATCATCGAGGTCCACATCAGCAACGTCCACGCCCGCGAGGAGTTCCGGCACCACTCCTTCGTCTCGCCCATCGCCAGCGGTGTCATCGCAGGCTTCGGCGTGGCCGGATACGGCTACGCGATCGAACGGCTCATCTCACTCACCTGACCGGCCTTCACTTGACCGGCACTCACAGCCAGGGCTCAGGTTCGTACCCCTATCCTGGCTTAGGACTTGGACGAGTTCGGCGAGCAAGGGACCTTTCGCAGTGAGCAACAACAGCAAGAAGAAGGCACAGGCGGCCACGGCGGCTATGCAGGGCAAGAAGGACAGGGGCAGCCGCACGCTGATCCAACTCGGCGTCGCGGCGGTACTCATCGCCCTGATCGCGGTCATCGGTTTCAGTATCGCCTCCAAGAACTCCGATGACACCGCAACCGGTGCCACCCCGTCGGCGGTCACCGCGGACGGGGCCATCAGAATCGGTGAGCCCGACGCCGACGTCGTCGTCACGGTCGTCGAAGACTTCCAGTGCCCGGCGTGCAAGCAGTTCGAAGCCCTCAGCGGGGACACGCTCTCCGAGTTGACCGCCGACAACACGATCGCCGTGGATTACACGCCGATCTCGATCCTGGATCGAGCGTCGTCGACCAATTACTCCACTCGCGCCGCCAACGCCGGCATCTGCGTCGCCGAAGCCGACATGGCCGCGTGGCCGAGCTGGCACGAGGCAATGTTCGCGCAGCAACCCGCTGAGGGCGGCGCCGGACTGAGCGACGACGAGCTGATCGCCATCGCCGAGACAGCAGGGGTCGACAGCTCCGAACTCGCGAGCTGCATCACCGACGGCAGCTACAACGACTTCGTAGCGACTACGACGCAGACCGTGCTCGAGTCCGGCGTCACCGGCACCCCGACCGTCTCGGTCAACGGCACCGTGGTGGCCAACCCGAGTCCGGACGGCCTGCGCACCGCAATCGCCGACGCGAAGTAGGCCCCGCAGTGAAGCCTGCCCGCGCCACCGCCTGGGTCCTCACGGTCGGCGGATTCCTCGGTCTGCTCGCCGCACTGGCGTTGACCATCGAACGCATCGAGCTCCTCCAGGACGCCTCGTACGTGCCGTCGTGCAGCCTGAATCCGGTCCTCTCGTGCGGCACGGTGATGACCACGGAGCAGGCCGCCCTGTTCGGATTCCCCAATCCGATCATCGGCATAGTCGCATTCACCGTCGTCCTCGTCACCGGTGTACTGACGCTCGCACGCATCGCTCTGCCGCACTGGTACTGGCTGGGCCTGACCTTGGGCACCCTGCTCGGCGCGGTGTTCGTCCACTGGCTGATCTACGAAAGCTTGTACGTGATCGGCGCGTTGTGTCCGTACTGCATGGTGGTGTGGGCAGTGACAATGCCGATCCTCGTGGTCGCGCTCTCGCAGCTGGTCGGCAACTCCCGGGTGGGCGGCCTGTTCGTCGAATGGCGTTGGACGATTCTCGCCGTCTGGTACGCGGTGGTGATCGCAGCGATCGGAATCCGCTTCTCCGACTACTGGGCAACCCTGGTGCCTTAGCCACAGCGACCGGACCTACAGCACCGCCACCGCATCTATCTCGACCAGCAACTCAGGCATCGCGAGACGAGCGACCTCGACGACGGTCTGCGCTGGTCTGGTCTCGGGGAACAGCTCGCCGAGGATGCCGGTGTAGATGTCGAGGTCGCCGATATCGCGGAAGTAGACCGTCAACTTCACGACGTTGTCCAGCGCACCGCCCGCCGCGTCGAGGATCAGCCGGATGTTCTCGAACGACAGGCGAATCTGCGCGTCCACGTCCCCGACGCCGGCGAAGCTACCGTCGGCTGTGATCGCGGTCTGCCCGGACAGGTAGAGCGTCCGCTCGACGTCGCGGACGACGACGCATTGGGACAACAACTGGGCACCCGGATCCCACACTGTGCTTGGTGACAGCACCTGCTTGTCGATGACGCGCTCCTTCTGTGACGAATACGAATCTCAATGTAACGGTTCACAGAACTGGTACGCGTTCTATAACGCTCCGCAATCCGCACCGACAGTGCATGATGATGTGAGCCAGCTCACTGAGATGAGTTCGGTACGAAAAGGTCGGGGAGAGCGCGAGCACCAGGAGTTGTTACATGGCAGGCGACCCCATCGCAGTCATCGTTGCGGTAATCGTGTCCGCCGCAGGAGTGGCAGCAGGCACGGAACTACCCCCGGAGATCGCGGACGGTGCTGCAGGTATTGCCGCATCCGCGGAAGAATCGGCACCTGCACTGCAGAAGCAACTGGACGACATGCTCGGCGCACTACCCGAGCCGGCTCGTGAGACCGCCGAGACAATGCTCGAGGACGCAGCAGCCGCCGTCGAGGGCGCGGCCGAACCCCTGCTACCCCCGGCGCCCGAGGACGCAGAGCCGTCCGACCCGTCCGAGCCCGCCGAGTCCGAGAGCGGGCCGCCCGCCGAGCCCGCGACGACCAACTCCATCGTCTCCACTGCCGCTGTCTCCGCGACGGTTCCCTCTGCAGGAGCGGCGTTCTCGTCGATCTTCCCGAGCAGTGCAGGCGGCATGCAATTCGGCACATCGACCTTCTCTCTCGGCGAACTCGCGTCCCAGACCGCGTTCATGCCCGCCGCCGAAGCCATTCGGCGCGCACTGTTCCCTGGTATGCCCGCCACGTTCACCGGAGTCTCGACCTCCCCCATCGGCGCGATCACCGCCTTCGTGCCGTGGCTGATGAAAGCCGGTGCCATCTGCGACGGTGTCAACGCCCCGACCATCGCCGCCCTCTATGCGGCCGAGAACGGGTTCCGTCACGGGCCCACCGCCCCGGTATCGAGCAGCGGAGCCCGAGGCCCGGGCCAGTTCATGCCCGGCACCTGGGCCAAGTACGGCAAGGATGCCGACGGAGACGGTGTCGCCGACGTCAACGGCATTGCCGATTCCGTCATGGCTTCGGGCAACCTGCTCTGTGACATCAACAAGCAGGTCGAGCAGTGGAAGTCGCAGGGCCGGGTATCCGGCGATTCCCTGGATCTGACCCTGGCCGGCTACAACGCCGGCGCCGGCGCTGTGCTTCGGTCGGGCGGAATGCCCTCGGGTCTACCGGACTACGAGAATCAGACCAAGCCCTACGTGGCGAAGATCCGCGCCACCGAGAGGCAGTTCGCGGCGCTGCTCAACCCGTTCTCGTCCCTCGATCTCGGCACCATCGGGGCCCGCGCGGTCAACTCGGCGATGGACTACCTCGGCCTCCCCTACGTCTGGGGCGGCGGCAACATCAACGGTCCGTCCGGCGGCGGGTTCGACTGCTCCGGCCTGACCTCGTATGCGATGTACCGCGCGTCGGCCGGTGCCGTGACGCTCCCCCGCACCTCTGAAACCCAGTGGAATGTGGGCACCGAGATTCCGCTGGAAATGGCGCAGCCGGGCGACCTGCTCTTCGGGAACTGGCAGTCGGCCGGCCCCGGACACGTCGCGATCTACATCGGCAACGGTCAGATGGTCCACGCACCCCAGCGCGGCGACGTCGTCCGCGTCGGCGACGTGTTCGACGGCATGAAAGCGCGCCGGGTGCTCTGACGGAAGGCTCCAGCGATTGCTCTGACGGAGTCAGGGGGTAGGTTCGAGCGCGAGCACCGACCCCGAGACGAGGAGCACGCCTGTGACCACCGGAGCCGGCACCGAACCCCAGAGCTTCACCGACGAACTTGCCCCGCCGCCCCCGGTCGGCGAAGGATTCGAGACGGGCTGGACCGTTCGCACCGCCGACGTCGATCCCGACAATCGCCTGCGGTTCGACGGCATCGCCCGGTATCTCCAGGACATCGGCTCGGACAACCTCGACGCGACGCCGCTACATGCCACCGATCCGTTCTGGATCGTCCGCCGCACGGTCATCGACGTCATCGAACCGGTGCACTTCCCGGACCGGGTGCACATGCGACGCTGGTGTTCCTCGATGTCGACGCGATGGTCGAACATGCGCGTGCAGATCTCCAGCGGCAAGGGCGCCTCGATCGAGACCGAGGGGTTCTGGATCAACATCAGCGCAACCACCGGAATGCCCACGCGCATCAGCGACGAGGCTCTGGAACTGTTGGCCCGCACCACCGACGAGCACCGACTTCGGTGGAAAGCATGGCTCACCGAACCAGTGCCTGACGCATCCGAGACCGACACACCGTTCCCGTTGCGCGCCACGGACATCGACTCGTTCAACCACGTCAACAATGCCGCGTACTGGCATGCCGTCGAAGAGTTCCTGGTCACTCACACCGAGTTGGTGCGCGAGCCGCACCGAGCCGTGATCGAGTATCTCTCGCCCATCCTCGCGAGCGAGCACGTCATCATCCGCCACCGCTACGAGGGCGGCGCGCTCACCCTGTGGTTCGTGGTGGACGGGTCCGTGCGCTCGGTGGCGAAGGTGGCGCCCAAGCTGTGACGGTCGAGCTTGCCGCGCGGAGTGTGCGGAAGCTCGTCGACGACGAGTATGCGTGCGGGCATGCTCGGGCTCGGCAGCACAGCACGAAGATGCCTACGGATATCGGCAATCTCAGGCCGCTGCGGGCCGAGCACCACCGCCAGTCCGGGTACCTCACCCATCCGCTCGTCCGGCACCCCGATGCAGGCCGCCTCGGCGACCCCGGGCACCTCGAGCGCCGCCGCCTCGATCGGCGCCAGTTCGACTTTCAGTCCCGAGCGATTGATCACCTCACTGCCGCGCCCCAGTAGCGTCAACGCGCGGCCGTCGACCGTCCCCCTGTCGCCCACTGTCATCCACCCGTCCACCGGCCCGCCTGTCACACCGGATTCGGTGAGGTAGCCGTCGAAGAGCATGTCGCTGCGAACATGGACGATGCTGTCGCGAACGTCGGCCTCGACCCCGTCGAACAAGGTTCCGGCTCCGGGATCGACGCCACGATCGTAGGAGACGAAGCTCAGCTCCGAGGCGCCGTAGAAATGCGTGAGCGACGCGTTCGGCAGCACGGTCTGCAGTGCGACTCGGCCTTGGGTCGGCCAACGCGCCGCGCTCGAGAGCACGGCGCGGACACTGGGAACGGAGTCGACGCCGGATCGGACGAGATCCCACGCGATGGTCGGCACCGAATACAGATGGGTCGGCTCATCGGCCACCGCCGCGACGAGGGGGCGCACGTCGACCGTCGCACCGCATGTCAGCCCGTGCAGCGCGCCGTAGAGGAAGTGGGTGTGGTCGAGCACACCAGGGGTGCAGAGTCGATCACCGCGGCCGATGTCGAACACCTCGTCGCTGCGGTCCAACGTGCGTGCCCACGACAGCTGGTTGCGGACGAACAGTTTCGGCTCACCGGTGGTACCCGAGGTGACACCGAGCAGCATCTCGTCGCCGGGCTCGGCTCTCCCGTGCGAACCGTCTGCATCGAGACCGGCGACCGGGTGATCACACCCCCACTGCCGCAACCGTCGGTGCTGACTCGGCGCCGCCAGTACCGCGGCGGGGCGGGCGAGATCCATCACCCGCGTGAAGTGTTCGGGGAGAAGGTGCCGGTGCAGTAGCACCACCCCGGTTCCCGACGCCATCGCCGCGGCGACCGCCACGAGCGAGGAGACATCCGACGTCGGCAACACCGCTACCCGCGCCATGCCGCGCATCCCGGCCGCGGTGCGCGTGACTCGGTGCCAGAACTCGGCGTACGTCACCACTTCCCGGCGATCGACAACAGCCGCTGCATCCGGGATCTCGACGACGCGACGGGCAATGCGGTCGGTCAACAATTCGGACATGGCACCTCACACACTCTCGTCATCCCACTCGTCCTCGTCCCAGTCATCCTCATCCCAGTCGTCGTCGACGCCGCGCGCGACGAGTGCATCGCCCATCGCGTCGGCGGTGCGCAATGCCCGCACGAGGACGGGTGTGGCCAGCGCCGTCATCGACCACTGCAGCCCGCGGGCTTTGCGTGCCTCCGAGACCTCGTGCACGATCGTCGCCAGCATGGGGATGCAGCGGATCGCCAGGGCGAGCATGAGACCGACCCGCTCGGGATCGACGCCGAAACGGCGCAACGGCCCGAGTGCACGGGTGACGGTGTCGAGCATGGCGGTCACGCGGGTGGTGACGGTGACCAGCGCGGCGAGGGCCACCGAGATGAGCAGGACTCCGCAGACGACGACGGCGCGTTGCCAGGAGGTGATGATCAGCTGGAACGTCCCGATGATCAACAGCATCCACAGCACCGGACGCAACTGCGCCACCGCGATTTTCGCCGGGATCCGCGCGACCGCGAACAGCGCGGCAACTGCGGCGGCCACCGCCAGCACTTGAAGTGGAGTTCGCACCAGAATTGCCACCGCGAGAATCGTCGTCACCAGCAGTATCAGTTTCGCCCCCGCAGGGAGCCGGTGTATCGGGGACGTGCCCGGCCGGTACAGACCTATCAACTGACACGGCCGATCATTCGACGAGCTCCCGGTATGCGGGAACAGCGTCGCTCGGCGTGCCGTCGAACGCGACGAGCCCATCGTCTATGACGACGACACGCTCGAAGCCTTCCAGCAGCGCGAGCTGATGGGTGACGACGATGACCTGCTGGTCGATCGAGTCGAGGGCCTGCGACACGACGCGGGCATTGCGCAGGTCGAGCAGAGTGGTCGGCTCGTCGGCGATGACGACCTCGGGCCTGCGGATCAACACCGCGCCAATCGCCAGCAACTGCTTCTGGCCTCCGGAGAGCAAGTGAGCAGGGTGCTCCGCATGGCCGGCGAGCTGGAATCGAACCAGAATTTCCTGCACCCGATCCGCGATCTCTACCTTGCTCAGTCCGGACCGCCGCAACGAGAAGGCAAGGTCCTCGGCCACCGTCGGCATGACGATCTGAGTGTCCGGGTCGGTGAACACGAAGCCCACCTTCTTGCGAACCTGGGCGCCCTTTTTCGCGGGGTCGACGCCGTCGACGGTCACGGTGCCGGAATCGGGTGCCAGCAGTCCGTTGACGGTGCGGGCCAACGTCGACTTGCCGGAACCGTTGGAGCCGATGATGCCGACTCGCCGCTCGGTGATCCGCAGGCTGATCCCGCGCAGCACCTCGCGCTCACCGAAAGCATGGCGCACCGAATCGAACACGATCTCACTCACCACGCACGCTCCACGATCATCGCTATCCCTTGGCCGCCGCCGATTGCACACGCCGCCAGGCCCAGTTCCGGGCCGTTCTCGGTGAGCATCTGATGCGCCAGTCGAACGAGCAGAACGGCTCCCGAGGCACCCCAGGGATGACCCATCGCGATGGCGCCGCCCTGCGGACACAGGGTGTTCTCGTCGATGCCCAACCGGTCGGACACCGCCAGCACCACCGAGGCGAACGCTTCGGTGATCTCGACGATCCCGATATCGGACAGTGCGATTCCCGTACGGCGCAGTACCTTCTCGATCGCCGGGACAGGTCCGAGCCCGGGCAGTGCTGGATCCGATCCGGTCACAGCCGACCCGAGTACCCGCAGCGCCGGCAGGCCTTTCGCCAGAGCCTCCGAGGTCACCGCTACCACTGCGGCCCCGTCGGAGATGCCGCACGAGTTCCCTGCAGTCGCGGTGCCGTCGGCGGTGAAGCTGGGACGCAGCCGCGCGAGCCGAGCCTGCGTCATGTTGGGGCGGATACGTTGATCGCGTTCGATGCCCGCGACCGGCACGATCTCACCCGTGAAATCCGTCGCCGCCGCCAGTGCGTGCGAGCGGGCAGCGTACGCGTCCTGCCGCTCCCGCCCGATCCCGCAGGCCTGCGCTAGAGCGTCGGCGGCGACACCCATGTCCGGGTCCGGGAAACCGGACGGAGCGAACGGCGCGCGCGTGTATCGGATCGGTTCCGCTTCGCCCTCGGGCGGCCAGAAGCGCCACGGAGCGGTGCTGGCGGATTCCACTCCGCCCCCAAGGATCAGTTCTTCCTCGCCGCTGCGTACGCGCATCGCCGCCTGCATGACCGCATCGAGCCCGGAACCGCACTGTCGATCCACCGTCACACCGGGGACTTCGGCGCCCAGTCCGGCGCGCAACGCCGATACCCGTGCCGGATCGCCGCCGGGCCCGAGGCAGTTGCCGAGAACGACATCGTCGACGTCCGCGTCACACCCCGACTCCCGCAGCGTCGCGAGCGTGGCGGCCAGGACCGGGGCAGCGAGATCCGTCGTCGTCAGTGCCGCGAAGCCGTGACCGGCGTTGCCGATGGGCGTACGCCAGGGAGCGACGAGCATCGCACTCGAACCGAACGCGTTAGGGCCGGCGGTCATGAATACGAGTCTTTCACCCGGCCGCGGGCGATCTTGCCACTGCCGGTACGTGGTAGCTCGTCGACGACGGTCCATCGCCGCGGCAGGGCTGTGCTCTGCAGGCGTGCTCGAGCCTGCTGCTTTATCGGCTCCAGGCGTCCGCCCGGCTCGAGTTCGATCACCGCCGTCACCGTCGCACCGAGCACGGCATGAGGAGTGGCGATGGCCGCTGCGGCGCGGACACCGTCGATATCACCCAGGACCCGTTCGACATCCTCGGCGAGGACGGTCGTTCCGCCCACGTCGATGGCCGCATCCCCGCGGCCGTGTACGACGAGTTCGCGGCCCGGGCCCAGCTCGGCGATATCGCCGACGCCGACCCACTCGTCCGTCCCCAGCGCTGCGTACGGCGAGCGTACGAAGAGGAGTCCGCCGCGGACCTCGGCTTCGACGTCCTTCAACAGGGTCAGTGAAGACGGAACGACGCGGGCAGCGACGAGGGAGAGTTCCGCGGCGCCGTAGTACTCGACAACTCTCAGACCGTCGGCTTGCTGCTCGGCGGCTCGATCGAGAGCCGTCCCTGCGACGATCACCGTTCGAAGATCGGGTGCAGTCCCGAGCAGCTTCCTGAGCACTGCAGGTACGGCATGCGCTGCCGTGGCAGTGGCAGGGTTGTCGGTGACGCAGGCCCCGAGCCACAGCGCGTGAACGGCGCCGAAGAGATGCATCGTGGCGTGCAGCGGTCCCGTCACGAGGACTTTGTCGGCCGGGGTGAGACCGACGAGGGAGCTGAATTCTTCGAAACTGCTCGTCCACGACGCGGCGGTCCGCGCGAGCGGTCGCGGGGTACCGGTGGATCCGGACGTGCCGACGAGCAGGAACGCTCCGTCGGGCACGGAAGTTCGGTGTGGCCGGGCGGCCGGATCTTCGACATGGACGACGGCGCCCTGCCGGACGGCGGCGAATACACAGACGAGCGCCTCGGGTGGTGACAGCTCCGAAGCGTCGTGCACGGCCGCGGCGGGCCAGCGATCGACTGCCTCGTCGAACTCGGCGTAGGTGAGCACGGTGCCGGCCCAGTCGATCGCCGGGTCCCGCCCCGAGCCGCCGAGCCTCACTTGGTGATGAGGCCCGGGTACGCGCGATGAACGCTCTTCGCCACGACGGTGGCAATGACGACCTTCGCCAGGTCGCCGGGAACGAATGCGAAGTTGGTCGAGATCGATGCCCACACCGCGAGGTCGGTGCGCAGCAGCAACCCGATGGTGCCGAACACGTAGATGACCACGATGCCGCCGAGCGCGTTGATCAGCAGGCCGAGTGCGAGGGGATACTTCGGCAGGATGCGCGCGGTGAGCAGTCCGATGACGAAGGCTGCGGGGATCCAGCCGATCAGGTATCCGGCGCTCGGACCGGCCAGAGCGGTGAGTCCGGTGCGACCGCCGGAGAGCAGCGGCAGCCCGATCAGCGTCAGCGCGATGAACACTGTGACGGCGGCGGTGCCCTTGCGGGCGCCGAGGATGGCTCCGGCGAGGATGACGCCGAGGGTCTGCAACGTGATGGGGACGCCGCTGAAACCGACGGTGATGGCACCGGGCAGCCCCAGAGCGGCGATCAACGCGGCGAACACCGCGATCTGCGCCATGTCTCGGGCAGAGAACCGCACCTTCGAGACCATCGACTTCTTGCCTACTGATTGCTTCACTGCGCCCACCGTGACTCCTCGTCGTCAAAACTTGAACGGCGTTCAAGGTAGCAGGTGAGCCGACCCGGTAGCCAACGAGCCAACACCGTTTACGGTGGAGGTATGGAGAAGACCAGAACTCTCGTCCTCATGCGACACGGCAAATCCGGGTATCCCGAGGGCACTCCGGACCACGAGCGCCCCCTCGCGCCGCGCGGTCGACGAGAAGCCGGTCTCGCCGGGACCTGGATCACCGAGCACGTCGGCGTCGTCGACGCGGTGCTCTGCTCCACGGCCCAACGCACCCGCGAAACCCTCACAGCCACCGGCCTCGGCGGGGCTGCCCGTTTCGAGAAAAAGATCTACGGCGGGTCGGCCGACGAGATCATCGAGGAGATTCTGCTGACGGACTCCGAGGTGAGCACACTGCTCGTCGTCGGGCACGAACCCGGAATAACCTGGACCGCCTTGGAATTGGCCGAGGACGACGACTCGGAACTGGCCCGAACCATCCGGCATCGATTCCCCACATCGGCACTCGCCGTGCTGACCACCGACCGCGACTGGGCGGACCTGGTGGCGGGCACCGCCACCATCACAGACTTCTGCATCCCCCGCGCAGAAAGCTAGCTCAGCTGCGGACCTTCGCGACGACGAAGCCGACGACGCCCAGAGCGATGAGTAGCAGCAGCGCAGTTCCGAACCCGGCGAGCCACCACACGACCGCGAAGACGACCAGCGCCGGCGCTGCCGCGATCAATGCGATGCCCGGGTTCTCCCGGACGGTTTCGAGTGCCGTCTGCGCGTGCACTCTGTCGAGCTTCTTGCCAGCCATCGCCAACCTCCATCAGTCCGGTATGTCTATTTCTCCACAGTAGCTCGCAACGCCATCGAAAGATCGATCAGCGCGGCGTCGGACTCGAACAGTGCATCACGGTCGTAGGTGGACGTCGAGGCCAGAATCTCGTCGGCGCCGGTGCGCTGGATCAGCTCGACTACTCGGTCGGCGACCTGATCCGGTGTGCCGTGCAACCCTGTCGCGATCGATTTCTCGACGCGCTCGCGCATCCTGGCCGGTGCCGCGTCGAGGTCGATATCCCGCGGCGAGGTCAAGGGCGGGAACTCCCCCGTCTGCCTCGACTGCGCCATCGCCCAGGCCTCCGGCAGCACCAACTCGCGGGCACGTTCTTCTGTCCGAGCGACCGTGATGTCCAGGGAGACGATGACGGTGGGGTGCGGGTTCTGCTCGGTCGATCGGAAGTCGCGACGGTACTGCTCGAGCGCGGCCCCGTCACCCTGCAGGATCGGACCGCCGACCACCACTGGCAGGCCGGCTTTCGCTGCGATTTCGAGACCCTGCCCGGTCGCGAGAACGAACATCGGCGGCTGCGTTGTCCATTCAGGCGGAACTGCCGGCCGCACGGTCACCGGGCCGGTGCCGGTCAGGTAGCTGAGTAGTTCATCGATGTCCTCGGCGAAGGCGTCGGGTTCTTCTCGGCCCGAACGCAAGGCCTTGCGAACAGGCTCGGTGAATCCGAGCGAACGCCCCAGTCCGACGTCGACGCGTCCGCGGTAGAGCGCTTCGAGCATCGCGAACTGCTCGGCCACGACGAACGGCTGATGGTTGGGCAGCATCACTCCGCCGGACCCGATTCGGATGCGGGAGGTTCTCGCGCCGATCGCGGCCAGCAGCACCGGCGGCGAGCCGCTCGCGATACCTGGAACGCCGTGATGTTCGGCCACCCAGAAGCGGTGGTAGCCCAACATTTCCGCGTGGGCTGCCCGCTCGATCGTGGCCGTCAGCGCAGCCGCGTCCGGAAGTCCGATACGGGTGCGGGAGCGATCGAGGATGGAGAGAAGCACCCTTGCCACAACCTCGATTGTGAGACGCATATTTCTTGGGTTCGAGGACCGGAACTGTCCGCAATCGACGAGATAGTTGTTCTACACCGACCTGAGGAGAACAGCATGGACATGAAACTCGAGCTCGTCATGATTCCCGTCTCGGACGTGGACCGCGCGAAAGACTTCTACACCGGCATCGGATTCGTTGCCGACCACGACGCCTGCCCTTCCGAGGACATCCGCTACGTCCAACTGACGCCTCCGGGTTCGGCGTGCTCGATCGCCATCGGCAAGGGCATCACCAAGGCAGTGCCCGGCAGCGTCGAGGGGATGCTCGTCGTCGTCGACAATGTCGACGAAGCCCGCGACCACCTGGTCGCAGCAGGCTTGGACATCGCTCCCGTCGAAGACCTCGGTTGGGGCAAGTTCGTGTTCTTCAGCGATCCCGACGGCAACGAGTGGGCCGTCCAAGAACTGCCCAAGCCCTAGAGCAGGAGGGCGGCGCGGAGGCCGCGGTGATCCGAACCCGGCAGGTCGACGGTACCCACCTCGGTCACGGCGGCCCCGCGCACGAGGATGTGGTCGATCGCGATGAGCGGCGGAATCCGCATGTCGGCGTGGTAGGTCGCGAGATGGCCGGCGCCCACCTCGATTGCCGCGTCTCGGTACGAGCCCGTCAGCAAGTTTCGGTAGAGCTTGTGATCGAAAGTCGCGTTGAAGTCACCGCCGACGATGACGGGGCCGTCCTCGGCTGGAATTTTCGCGAGCATCTGCCGGATCGACGCCAACTCCCGTACCCACCCCTGCGGTGATCGCGGCCACGGCGGGACCGGATGAAGCGCGAAGACCAACGGCGTCGGTCCACCCGGCACCTCGACCCGGGCCGAGAGCTGTTCGGCCGCATAGCCGTCGTGACGCATCACATCGTCGAGCGGATGCTGCGAATAGATGCCCGACCCTTCGCCGCCGCCCGCCAGACTGACGAACGAGTACGGCAGATGCTCGGCCAGGCCGGCGGCGAGGAGCCTCTCGTGCGCGCTCGGCGTCAACTCGACGACAGTGAGAACGTCCGGGCGGTGACGCTCCAGCAGTGCGACGATGGCGTCGGCGTCGGCTCCGCCGAGCAGAATGTTCGCGTGCAGCACGGTGAAGGGCGTGCCCAGCGTGTTTGTGTCCCGGACCGATTCCTTCGCCCGGAACCGTCGCGCGACGAGCGGCCACTGCGTCCACGCTGCCGCCGCCATGACGGCCAGGCCGAGGAGCGCCCCCACCCAACCCACTCCGATCGTGAGCAGCACCGTGCCGGGCACGGAAGCCCACATGGGGGTGCGGGCCAATGCACCGGCCACCAGCACGCTCTGGCGCGTCGAGTCGACGAGGTGGACCGCGATGGCGAGGATCGCGGCCGTCACGAAAACCGCACCTATAACGATGTACATCACGGTGATTCTGTCACCCCCACCTGTGGAGGGCCTGGGAGGTTTCACTGTTTCAGTGACGCTCGGTCGCTTTTCCTCGGTCGGGTAAGGAACAATGACGATCGAGTCGGGTTCGAGCGCAGGGGATATACACAACGTGAAACGTAGGAAACTGCTTCAACTGGCGGCTGCGGGTCTGGTCGGTCTGACCGTTCCTCCGCTTGCGACGGCCGGGCGCGCGGGAGCGTTGCCCATCGGCGTCGACTCCATCCGATTACTGGTACCGGAATTATGGGCCGACCCGCCGCGCCCGCCCGATCACACCCCCGTCATCGTCATCGGTTCGGGCTTCGGCGCCAGCGCTGCCGCGCTTCGTCTCGCACAGGCAGGTACCGACGTCACCGTCCTCGAACGCGGCCTACGCTGGCCGCGCGATCCTCGGCGTGAGATCTTCACCGCCGATATGACCGCCGACGGTCGTGGTCTCTGGCGACAGACCTCCTTCACCAACATCACCGGCCTTCCCGTCGGACCGGTCGATTACTTCGGCGGGGTACTCGATACGACCCGCTACGAGAATCTGTCCGTGTGGCGAGCGGCCGCCGTCGGTGGTGGCTCGGTTGTCTACACCGGCGTCACCATCGCCCCCGATCGCCGCTACTTCGACCTCTCGTTCGGTGGCCGACTCGGTTACGACGAGATGGAACGCACCTGGTACCCGAAGGCGCGCTCGATGCTGCTGCCGTCGATCATGCCCGCGGACATCTACAACAGTCCGAGCTTCACGCACTCACGCGTCTGGGACGACCACGCCCGCCGCGCTGGTTTCACGCCCGAGCCCGTGGACGGCAACTGGAACTGGAATGTCGTGCGTGACGAGATATCTGGGCACTCGCGACCGTCGGCGACCGTCGGCGCCAGCACCTTCGGCAACTCCAACGGCGCCAAGCACGACCTCACCCAGAACTACATCCCACAGGCGGAGGCCACCGGTCGCGCGCGTGTGTGCCACAGCCACGAGGTCGCCTCCATCGGCACCGAATCCTCGGGCCGCTACCGCGTCGAGGTTCGACGGCTCTCCCCCGAGGGCGAGGTGCTCGAAATCCGTACTCTGACATGCGACAAGCTCGTACTCGGCGCCGGATCGATCGGCACCACCGAACTCCTCATGCGCGCTCAGGCCACGGGAGCTCTCGCCAATCTCAACGAGTTCGTCGGTCGGGGCTGGGGCACCAACGGTGATGCCACGATGACCCGCTCCCTCGGCCCGATCGCGGCCGTCTCGCAGGCGTCGCCGTGCGCTTCGCGAATCACCGACGAGACCAATCTGCCACTGACAGTGGAGAACTGGTACGTTCCGGGAGTGCCCACGGACCTCGGCTTCCTCGCCTCTCTGGGGATGACCATCGACCCACTGCGCGCGGACTTCCGGTTCGACACCGCCACCGACTCCATGTCACTCTCCTGGCCCAAGGGCGGCAGCCGCGAGACCGTCGAATCGCTGCGTGCAGTGAACAACAGGATGGCGCAGGCAGGTCGCACCGTCGTCTCGGCGGAGCCGTTCACCCGCGATGTGGACGACACGTTCACCGCCCACCCCCTGGGCGGTGCTGTGCTCGGCGACGTCACGGACTCCTACGGACGCGTCAAAGGACACCCCGGCCTCTACGTCGTGGACGGAGCGCTCATCCCCGGGAGCACGGGCGCGGCGAACCCCTCGTTGACCATCACCGCCCTCGCGGAACGCAACATCGCAAAAATCATCGCCGACGGAGAGTAGAGAATCGATCTCGATGACCACCGTGTATGTGTGGACCGTGAGTCTGCTGCTCTTCGTCAACGAACTGATGATCCTTGCGGCACTGGCATTCGCCGGGTATCGACTCAGCGGCCGCGGCACCGTCGGCTGGGTGGTTGCGGTGCTCGCCGTCCTCGCGGCCGCGACGCTGTGGGGGCTCTTCGCCGCGCCGAAGGCAACGTTCGACATCCCGGCGATGGTGTGGGTGGTGAAGCTCGGACTCTACGGAGGTGCCACCGTGCTCCTCGCCGTCGCGGGTGCGCGCACGTCCATCGTGGTGGGCTTCGCCGTGTTCTCGGTGGTCATCAATGCCCTCGCACTGATTCCACCGGTGAGCACCACGACGCTGTAGTTCCGGGACCCTACTGAGATGAGAAAAGCCCCGCACCCTCGAAAGAGGTTGCGGGGCTTTCCAATGTGAGTGGAAGTACATAGCGGGCTATGTACTTCCACTCACATGCGACGAAGTCGCCTAGCGGTATTCGTTGGAGAAACCGTAGTCGTCGAGCGGCACTGCGGCACCGGTGTTGGCTCCGAAGCCATCCGGGCTGTAGTACTGATCGTCGTAGGACGGCACCGCGTATGCCGCGGCACGTGCCTCCTCGGTGGGCTGCACCTGGATGTTCCGGTACCGGTTGATGCCGGTACCAGCCGGGATGAGCTTACCGATGATGACGTTCTCCTTGAGACCGATGAGCTTGTCCGAGCGGGTGTTGATCGCCGCATCGGTGAGCACACGAGTGGTCTCCTGGAAGGACGCTGCCGACAGCCACGAATCGGTCGCCAGCGACGCCTTGGTGATACCCATCAGGACCGGACGTCCGGCTGCGGGCTCGCCGCCCTCGGACACCACGCGGCGGTTGGACGCCTCGAACTCGCTGCGCTCGGTCAGTGAACCGGGCAGGAACTCGGTGGAGCCGGAGTCGATGATCGTCACACGACGGAGCATCTGGCGCACGATCGTCTCGATGTGCTTGTCGTGAATCGACACACCCTGCGACCGGTACACCTCCTGGACCTCGTTGACCAGGTGGATCTGCACCTGGCGAGGACCCATCACACGTAGAACCTCGTGCGGATCGGCAGCACCTTCCATCAGCTGCTGGCCGACCTCGACGTGGTCACCGTCCGCCAGCAGGCGCTCGGTGCCGTCGTCGTGCTTGAACACGCGCAGACGCTGACGCTTGGAGAGCTTGTCGTAGACAACCTCTTCGCCGCCGTCGTCCGGGACGATGGTGATCTTGTAGAAACGATCGCCGTCCTCGAGCTGGATGCGTCCCGACACGTCCGCGATGGGAGCCTTGCCCTTCGGCACACGTGCCTCGAACAGCTCCTGCACGCGAGGCAGACCACCGGTGATGTCATCTCCGGCGACACCACCCTGGTGGAAGGTACGCATGGTCAGCTGGGTGCCGGGCTCACCGATGGACTGTGCGGCGACAATACCGACGGCCTCACCGATGTCGACGAGCTTGCCGGTGGCCATCGAGCGGCCGTAGCAGGTGGCGCAGACGCCGGTACCGGTGGTGCAGGTGAGCACGGAGCGCACCTTGACCGACGTGATGCCCGCTTCGAGCAGCGCGTCGATGGCCGGATCGCCGAGGTCGTGTCCACGAGCGACGATGACCTTGCCGTCCGCGTCGACCGCATCGCTCGCCAATGTGCGGGCGTACGTGCTGGTCTCGACGTGAGCGTCACGAATCATCGTGCCGTCGGCCAGCTTCTCCGCGATGGTCGTGTTGATGCCGCGCTCGGTGCCACAGTCGGTTTCCCGAACGATGACATCCTGCGAGACGTCGACGAGACGACGCGTCAGGTAGCCCGAGTCGGCGGTACGAAGCGCCGTGTCGGCCAGACCCTTACGAGCACCGTGCGTGTTGATGAAGTACTCGAGGACCGTCAGGCCTTCCTTGAAGGAAGACTTGATCGGACGCGGGATGAACTCACCCTTCGGGTTGGTCACCAGGCCCTTCATACCGGCGAGCGACCGCACCTGCGTCATGTTTCCGGCGGCACCGGACTTCACGATCATCGGGATGGGGTTGTCGTCGGGGAAGTGCGCCTCCATGGCCTTACCGACCTGCTCGGTCGCGTCCTGCCAGATCTTGACCAGTGCGGAATTGCGCTCGACCTTGTCGAGGGCGCCACGCTGGTACTTCTTCTCGATCTGATCGGCCTGAGCCTCGAACGTCTCCATGATCTGCGGCTTCTCCGGCGGCACGAGCACGTCGGAGATCGAGATGGTGACACCCGAACGCGTGGCCCAGTAGAAGCCGGCGTCCTTGAGCTTGTCGACGGTCTGCGCGACGACGATCATCGGGTAACGCTCGGCGAGATCGTTGATGATGGTCGCCTGACGCTTCTTCGGCATCTGCTCGTTGACGAACGGGTAGTCCGCCGGGAGCAGCTCGTTGAAGAGAACGCGTCCCAGAGTGGTTTCCGCGATCCAGGCCTCGCCGCGACGCCAACCCTCGGGGAACCGTTCGGTCTCGATGTCGCGCGGCGGACGCTGCTGCGTCAGCCGGACCTTGATCAGTGACTGCACCGTGAGCGATCCACGGTCGACAGCCATCTGAGCCTCGGCCGGGCTGGAGTACGCACCGAACTCGGCCACGTCGGTCTTGGCATCGGCACGTTCACCGATGGCACCGTCGTCGAGACGCGTCAGGTGGAACAGGCCTGTGACCATGTCCAGACGCGGCATGGCGAGCGGACGACCCGAGGCAGGCGAGAGGATGTTGTTCGAGGACAGCATCAGGATGCGAGCCTCGGCCTGAGCCTCCGCGGACAGCGGAAGGTGGACAGCCATCTGGTCACCGTCGAAGTCGGCGTTGAACGCCTCACAGACGAGCGGGTGCAGCTGGATGGCCTTGCCCTCGACGAGCTGTGGCTCGAACGCCTGGATGCCCAACCGGTGCAGGGTAGGTGCACGGTTCAGCAGCACAGGGTGCTCGGCGATGACCTCTTCGAGAACGTCCCACACCTGCGGACGCTGACGCTCGACCATGCGCTTGGCCGACTTGATGTTCTGCGCGTGGTTCAGATCGACCAGACGCTTCATCACGAACGGCTTGAACAGCTCGAGAGCCATCAGCTTCGGCAGACCACACTGGTGCAGCTTGAGCTGAGGACCGACGACGATCACCGAACGGCCCGAGTAGTCCACGCGCTTACCGAGCAGGTTCTGACGGAAACGACCCTGCTTGCCCTTGAGCAGATCGGACAGCGACTTCAGCGGACGGTTGCCCGGTCCGGTGACCGGACGTCCACGACGGCCGTTGTCGAACAGTGCGTCGACCGACTCCTGCAGCATCCGCTTCTCGTTGTTGACGATGATCTCGGGCGCGCCGAGGTCGATCAGTCGCTTGAGGCGGTTGTTGCGGTTGATGACACGGCGGTACAGGTCGTTGAGGTCGGACGTCGCGAAACGTCCACCGTCGAGCTGCACCATCGGACGAAGCTCCGGCGGGATGACCGGAACGGCGTCGAGAACCATGCCCATCGGCGAGTTGCGCCCGGCCTGGAATGCTGCCACGACCTTCAGACGCTTGAGCGCACGAAGCTTCTTCTGGCCCTTGCCGCTACGAATGGTCTCGCGCAACGACTCGGCCTCGGCGTCGACGTCGAAGGTCTGCATGAGCTTCTGGATCGACTCGGCACCCATGGCGCCGGTGAAGTACTCGCCGTAGCGGTCGATGAGCTCGCGGTAGATGAGCTCGTCGACGATGAGCTGCTTCGGCGTCAGCTTCGTGAAGGTGGTCCAGATCTCCTCGAGACGATCCAGTTCACGCTGCGCGCGGTCACGGAGCTGACGCATCTCGCGCTCGCCACCATCCTTGACCTTGCGGCGCACATCGGACTTCGCGCCCTCGGCTTCGAGCTCGGCGATGTCGGCTTCGAGCTTCTGCGCGCGGGCCTCGAGGTCGGCGTCGCGCTGATCTGCGACGGCCTTCTTCTCGACCTCCATCTCGGCCTCGAGCGTCGAGAGCTCGTTGTGGCGGAGCTCGTCGTCGACCGTGGTGATGACGTAGGCGGCGAAGTAGATGATCTTCTCGAGATCCTTCGGTGCCAGGTCGAGCAGGTAGCCCAAGCGCGACGGAACGCCCTTGAAGTACCAGATGTGCGTGACGGGTGCGGCCAGTTCGATGTGGCCCATGCGCTCACGGCGAACCTTGGCGCGGGTGACCTCGACGCCGCAGCGCTCGCAGATGATGCCCTTGAAGCGGACACGCTTGTACTTACCGCAGTAGCACTCCCAGTCCCGGGTGGGGCCGAAGATCTTCTCGCAGAAGAGGCCGTCCTTCTCGGGCTTGAGCGTGCGGTAGTTGATGGTCTCCGGCTTCTTGACCTCGCCGTAGGACCACTGACGGATGTCGTCCGCAGTGGCAAGGCCAATGCGAAGTTCATCGAAGAAGTTGACGTCGAGCACGTAACTTCCTTTCCCCGTTTATGGGTGTTGTGCTGGAAGAGCAAATGAGAAAAACGCCTGCCGGACCTGCGCTGAGCAGGTCCGGCAGACCGAGAACTACTGCGCTAGGTCGTCGACGGTCGCAGCTTCGTTGCGGGAGAGGTTGATACCCAGGTTGGCTGCGGCGCGCTCGAGATCCTCGTCGTCACCGTCGGCCATCGTGATGGCAGCACCGTCCGAGGACAGCACCTCCACGTTGAGGCACAGCGACTGGAGCTCCTTGAGGAGCACCTTGAAGGACTCGGGGATACCGGGCTCCGGGATGTTCTCGCCCTTGACGATGGCTTCGTACACCTTCACGCGCCCGACGACATCGTCGGACTTGATGGTGAGAAGCTCCTGCAGCGTGTACGCGGCGCCGTAGGCCTGCATGGCCCAGCACTCCATCTCACCGAAGCGCTGACCACCGAACTGAGCCTTACCACCGAGGGGCTGCTGCGTGATCATCGAGTACGGCCCGGTCGAACGAGCGTGGATCTTGTCGTCGACCAAGTGGTGCAGCTTGATGATGTACATGTAGCCCACCGACACCGGGTACGGGAACGGCTCGCCGGAACGACCGTCGAACAAGGTGGCCTTTCCGTCGGAGCCGACCATCTGCTCGCCGTCGCGGTTGGGGATCGTGCTGCCGAGCAGGCCGGTCAGCTGATTCTCCTTGGCGCCGTCGAACACCGGGGTGGCGATGTTGCTGTCCGCCGGTGCCGAGAGCATCTCCTCCGGCAGACGCTCGGCCCAATCGGGCCTCGTGCCGTCCGCCGCGATCTGTACGTTCCAGCCGGTCTTGCCGATCCACCCGAGGTGGGTCTCCAAGATCTGACCGATATTCATACGACGCGGAACACCGTGGGTGTTCAGGATGATGTCGATCGGAGTGCCGTCGGGCAGGAACGGCATGTCCTCCTGCGGAAGGATCTTGCCGATGACGCCCTTGTTGCCGTGGCGGCCGGCCAGCTTGTCGCCGTCCTGAATCTTGCGCTTCTGGGCGACGTAGACACGGACGAGCTCGTTGACGCCGGGAGGCAGATCGTCGTCGTCATCGCGTGAGAACACGCGGATGCCGATGACCTTCCCGCTCTCGCCGTGCGGCACCTTGAGCGACGTGTCACGAACCTCACGCGCCTTCTCACCGAAGATGGCGCGCAGCAGGCGCTCCTCGGGGGTCAGCTCGGTCTCGCCCTTCGGCGTGACCTTTCCGACCAGCACGTCGCCGTCACGAACCTCGGCACCGATTCGGATGATGCCGCGCTCGTCGAGATCCGCGAGGACCTCGTCGGAGACGTTCGGGATGTCACGGGTGATTTCCTCGGCACCGAGCTTGGTGTCGCGGGCATCGATCTCGTGCTCCTCGATGTGGATCGAGGTGAGAACGTCCTCTTCCACGAGGCGCTGCGACAGAATGATCGCGTCCTCGTAGTTGTGGCCTTCCCACGGCATGATCGCCACGAGCAGGTTCTTGCCCAGAGCCATCTCACCGTCTTCGGTGCAGGGACCATCGGCGAGGACCTGACCGGTCTCGACGCGCTGCCCCTCGTCCACGATCGGACGCTGGTTGGCGCAGGTGCCCTGGTTCGAGCGGGCGAACTTGCGCATCCGGTACGTCTTGCGGCTGCCGTCGTCGGCCATGACCGTGACGTAGTCCGCGGAGACCTCTTCGACGACGCCCGTCTTCTCACTGATGACGACGTCACCGGCGTCGACAGCGGCACGCAGTTCCATGCCGGTACCGACGAGCGGGGACTCGCTCCGCACCAGCGGAACGGCCTGACGCTGCATGTTGGCACCCATGAGTGCACGGTTTGCGTCGTCGTGCTCGAGGAACGGAATCATCGCGGTTGCGACCGACACCATCTGGCGAGGCGAGACATCCATGTAGTCGATGTCGGAGGACGAGACGAACTCGACCTCGCCACCCTTACGACGGACGAGAATCTTGTCCTCGGTGAAGCGGCCGCTGTCGTCGATGAGCGCGTTCGCCTGTGCGAGCGTGTGGCGATCCTCTTCGTCTGCCGTGAGGTAGCTGACATCGTCGGTGACCTTGCCATCGACGACTTTGCGGTACGGAGTCTCGATGAAGCCGAACGGGTTGACCCGCGCATACACCGACAGCGAACCGATCAGGCCGATGTTCGGGCCCTCAGGGGTCTCGATGGGGCACATACGTCCGTAGTGGGACGGGTGCACGTCGCGGACCTCGAGGCCGGCGCGCTCACGAGAGAGACCGCCAGGTCCAAGAGCTGACAGACGACGCTTGTGCGTCAGACCCGACAGCGGGTTGTTCTGGTCCATGAACTGCGACAGCTGGGAGGTTCCGAAGAACTCCTTGATCGCCGCGACGACGGGACGGATGTTGATCAGGGTCTGCGGCGTGATGGCCTCGACGTCCTGAGTGGTCATACGTTCGCGAACGACGCGCTCCATGCGGGACAGGCCCACGCGGATCTGGTTCTGGATCAGTTCGCCCACCGTGCGGAGACGACGATTGCCGAAGTGGTCGATGTCGTCGACCTCGACGGGAACCTCGACGCCACCGGGAGCCGTCATCGACGTGTCACCGCCGTGCAGACGCACCAGGTACTCGATGGTGGCGACGATGTCTTCCTCGGTCAGGGTCGACGCCACGATGGGCTGACCCGAGTTGAGGCCGAGCTTCTTGTTGATCTTGTAGCGACCCACGCGAGCGAGGTCGTAGCGCTTGTCCTTGAAGAACAGGTTCTCCAGAAGAGTCTGCGCGCTCTCCTTCGTGGGCGGCTCGCCCGGACGCAACTTGCGGTAGATGTCGAGAAGCGCCTCGTCGGTTCCGGCGGTGTTGTCCTTCTCGAGGGTGGCCATGAGGATCTCGGAGAAGCCGAAGCGTTCCGTGATCTGCTCGGTGGTCCAGCCGAGAGCCTTGAGCAGCACCGTGACGGGCTGGCGACGCTTACGGTCGATACGAACACCGACCGTGTCGCGCTTGTCGACGTCGAACTCGAGCCAGGCACCGCGACCGGGGATGACCTTGACGCTGTGCAGGTCCTTCTCCGTCGTCTTGTCGACCGAGTGGTCGAAGTAGACGCCGGGGGAACGGACGAGCTGCGAGACGACGACGCGCTCGGTTCCGTTGATGATGAAGGTGCCCTTGCCGGTCATCATGGGGAAATCGCCCATGAAGACCGTCTGGCTCTTGATCTCACCGGTGTTGTTATTGATGAATTCGGCCGTGACGAACAGCGGAGCCGCGTACGTCATGTCCTTGTCTTTGCACTCGTCCATCGAGGCCTTGACCTCGTCGAACCGTGGATCGGAGAAAGACAACGACATCGAGCCCGAGAAATCCTCGATGGGAGATAGCTCGGTCAGGATGTCCTCGAGACCACCGGAGACACTGCTGTCTCCGCGTGCGGCGGCACGGTCGCGCCAACTCTGCGCACCTACCAGCCATTCGAAAGAATCCGTTTGTACATCGAGGAGACCGGGTACCTCCAACGGCTCGCGAATATTCGCGAACGAAACCCTCCTCGGGGCTCCCGGTGTTCCGACAACTGCCTTGGTCTGGCTAGAGACTGCCAAGATGCGTCCTTCCAGCACCTCACGCGGGCCGCTCGTGCAGTGCGACCGCCGCTGTATCTGCTTGCTTTATGTGGGGCGAATTCGCTGGTCGCGACCAGACCGAATCCCCACTGCAACATCGGCAAAGCAAACGCTTTACAGACAAGCAATCGAGAGGTGGACAGGAGGCAGCCAGCGCAACGTCCAAAGGTACCCCAAACGCGCACACAGTGCAACAGGGGCATCAAAAGTAGCACCCGAGATCAGGACCGGCGTGGCCATGAGAGCGGCGTGTCGCGGGCCCAGCGACCGGTGCATTCCGATCGCCGCGGGGTGCTTTCGAGACAAGAGTGACCCCTGCACGCGCGTGCGTCAAGAGGAAAGGGCCGAACAGTGCGAACTCGCTCGGCCTTTCGAAGCGGGTCGTAGCCGGAGAACTCCCCCGGCTACGACCCGTGAGCAGGGCTACTCGGCCTCGCGCCACCGTGTCGCTTCGGCCAACTCGAAGCCGTACCGGTCGGCCAGTACACCGAGCCGCTCGACATTGGCTGTATCGAGAGCAGTGCCGATACTGCGCAGATCGAACTCGCCGGACAACGACAGCAACATCGTCTCGGCGAAGCATGCGTACGTCAGACCCGGTGCAAGACCGAAATCCAGACCGAAATCCGAGCCGGCAGGCAGCCGCACGATGCCGCCGTCGAACACCGTGACATCGGGTCGTATCCGTCCGACATCGTGCGGGATGTTCGGCGGTTGCGCGACATCGCAGACGATCGCGTTCGGCGCGAGATCCGCGGCGTCGATCAACGCGTGCGGAGCCGAGGTGGCCGCGATCACGATGTGCGCGCGAGCCACCCCCGCGGCCGGATCGTCGAAGAACTCGAGGTGGCCCGACGCGACCAAGTCGTCGACGGACCCGCCCGCCGCGGCAGCAGCCAAACCACCGCGGCCACCGCGAGCTGCGGCCGCGATCTCTCCCGCCGCATCCCACAGCTTGGGCGCGATCTGCCCCTGCTCGCCTGGACGTCCGACGAGAGTCACGTGGCCCACATCGGGAGCCAACGCGCGGGCGATGGTCCGCCCGATCGCCCCAGCGGCACCGAGTACGGTCAGCCGGACATCGCTCAGGTCGATGCCACGCTCCGCGCACACACGTCGCACCGCGCGAATACTCGCTGCCGCGGTGAACGAGTTACCCGTCGTCAGCACTCCGGCCATCTCCCCCAGCGCCAGACCGTTAGTGGTGACCACCGACGAGTACCCGCCGAGACCAACGACCGTTGCGCCTCGTTCGAAGGCGAGATTCGCCGCCGCTGCCACGGCAGCAACCGCAGCGTCGGCGGGCAACTTCAACAGAGCCTTCGAGGTGAACGGAATGCCGATGAGGTTGCCGTGGGCGGCGCCGTGGTGCGCTGTCACGATGCGTCCGCTACCGATGACGAACGGCGACGGATTCAACTCCGAGGTGGCCGATGCGAACCGGTCCAGCAGTTCCGCGCGCTCGCTGTGCGAGAAATCGACCAGCGAACTGTCGAATGCCTCGAACACCTCGAGATTCAACGGATGCGCGATGAAGCCGAACCTGTTGTCGCCCGTCAGCGCGGGGACGGCAGGCGGCCGCCGACCCACGTTCGACACCTGCATCGGTGCCTGCGCCGGCGCCCTGCCGACCAGGTGCCCGACGAGACCGCTGAGATCACCCGCAGCCACGAAGGCCAACGCCCGGTCCAGGGCCGCGACGAGTCGCCTGCACTCCGAATCCGTCACCGTCAGCGGCGGTTCCACCCGCAGGACACGCGCCCCGAACAGGGTCGGAGCGATGCGAATGCCCTCCACCCGAGACAGATACGAGGACAGCATCACTGCGAGGTTCTGCTGATCGGCGATCGATCCCAGCAGCCCCTGACGGCCGAGGAAATTGATGTCTTCGGTGACCTCCACCCCTAGGAGCAGACCGCGGCCACGCACATCGGTGACGACGGAGGGGTACTTCAATGCCAGCTTCTGCAGCTCGAACTTCAGAACCTCGCCGACCTCCCTGACCCTCGTCACCAACGCTTGACTGTGCGCCGTGAGTTCGTCGACGACTGCGATACCCACACGTGCGGTGAGTGCATTGCCGGCGAACGTGGACGTGTGCCGGAGCGCGAAGCTCTCGTTCACGAGCTCGGGCTTGCACAGCACCGCGCCACTGGGAAGTACCCCGCCCCCCAACGCCTTTGCGAGCGCCAGGATATCCGGCACGACCCCCTCGTGATCACACGCGAAGAGCTGTCCGGTTCGTCCCAATCCCGTCTGCACCTCGTCGACAGCCATGAGAACGCCGTGCCGCGAGCAGATCTCGCGCACCCGTGACAGATAACCCTCGGGCGGGGTCACGACGCCTCCCTCGCCCTGAATGGGCTCGACGACGAACACCGCGAAGCGTCCACCCGACGCGCGGAGCGTCTCGTCCAAGGCGTCGCTGTCACCGAACTCGATGGTGTCGAATCCGTCGACCGGTGCCCCGAAGCCGACCTGGTATCTGCTGTTCCCGGTGGCCGACAGCGCACCGAGCGTTTTTCCGTGAAAACTGTTGCGGGTACTGAGAATACCGAGCCTGCCGGTCGCGGCGCGCGCAATCTTGAACACGACTTCCATCGCCTCTGCGCCGCTGTTGACGTACGTCACCCTGCCCAAACCTGGCGGAGCGACTGCCACCAATTTCTCGGCGAGTTCACCCGCAGGATGCAGCACGGAAGGCTGCACGAAAATGGCCTCGCTCCGCTCGCGCACAGCGTCGATCGCACGCCACACGCACTGCGGATCGTGACCGAACGGCAGTGCGCCGTAGGCACCCGCAAAGTCGAGATGCGTTCGCCCGAACGTGTCGTAGAGCTCGGTGCCTCGGCCGGATACGTACTCGATATCGAGATCGACTGCCTCGAGCAGTCGAAACAGTTCAGGATTGACCTTCTCCGCATATCCCCTGCGGCCAGGAGCGAACCGGGTGGAAAGTCTTCCGATGGTTGTGTCGGTCATGAGCACTCCCTGTCGTCGCGAAACCGCCTCCGGCCACGCGAGGAGGCCCGGAGGCGATCTCGGGCAACCAGAGCTCGCCCCACATCGGGACGCATGCGCGATCGTAATTCCCCTCGTGCTTCGTTCCGGACGCAAAAGATTCGGGGCTCACGTCGACATCGACAATTTCGGACTTTCAGCCCGCTTCGAGCGTCGACCGACAGGACTACTTCAGCTCGGTTGCCGAGACGACCCATCGACCGTCGAGGGTCTCCATGTTGACCACGATCGGGAACATGACACTGTCGTACGCCACCCCGGCGCGGGTGGAGCTGACGTTCATGTTCGCGAGCAGCTCGGCCCGATCGGACTCCAGCCTGACCAGACCGATATCCATCACGTCGACCTCGGTGGCCGTCTGCGTCTGCTCAGCGCCCGACTTGATCGCGTCGAGGAACTGATTGGTCTCCTCCTGCAGATCCGGGCCCATGAATGCACGAGCCGACTCCAGGTCCTCGTCGATGGTCTCCCAGTTGTAGCGATACAGAGCCGTCAAACCCTTCGACGCCGCCCTCGTCACCTCCGAGGACGCACCCTGATCGACCCACGCCATGTTGTCGACCTCGGTGCCCGGCTTCACCGCAGCCACCGCAGCGAACGCCACCAGGACGACAGCGACCGCGCCGACGACAATCGCCGGCACCCAGTTCGTCCGCCCCGAAGTGGCCGACTCAGAAGCGGTCGGCTCAGAAGTGGCCGGGCCGGACACGGCTTTGGTGTCGGCGGCGGCGGCCGTGTCGGCGGCGGTGTCCCGGGCCGGCTCGGACTTCGTGAGGTCCGGAGTCTCGACGGCGTCCGGGGCCTGCGTGGCCTCGGGCTTGCGTCCCGAGCCCGCAACCTTCTTCCGCGCCTTGCTCGTGGTGGTGGGGGGAACGATTTTGCGACGCTGTGGTGGCACTGGAAGGACAACTCCTCGATTACGTCTACTGCGAAAAACTCTGATGCAAGACCCGACGGACTCCGATAAGGAAGATGCTTACGGACCGGCGGGAGTCTCGGGCTCGGAAACCTCGGGCTCGGTGGCGTCAGCCGGTGGCGGCGAATCGGAACCGGCCTCCGGATCGACCGCGTTCGGGTCGACCGCGTTCGGATCGACCGCATTCGGGTCTACCGCGTTCGGGTCGGCCGTCGGGTTGAGCGGAACCGGGTTGCCGACGGGCGCCGCCCGCGATGCCTTCCATGTCCCGTCGACGTCCTGCATGCCGACCTCCATGACCAGTCTCTGACGAGACGGATCCAAGCCGTCACGCGTCGTGGTGGTTGCCACTACGACCACAGCTTCGGCAGTGCCGTCGTCTGCGGAGAGCTCGGTGAGGGCGCCGGTCAACAGTTCTGACGTCGTCTTGGCCGACAGGTCGCGTTGATCCTCGGTGAACGAGGTGCGCATGTCCTCGATGAACTGGTTCATCTCCTCGCCCGTCACGGACGTCAGAATCGTGTCGAACGATTCGTCGAGATTCGCCGAGTCCAGCGTCGTCATGTTCAGAACAGCTTGCTGTGCTCCCGTCAGAGCCGAATCCCGCGTCTGCGCCATCTGACGATCGTCGATCGCATCCTTCCAGCCGATGCCGAACCACACACTCGCGGCCAACGCGAGCACCGCCACGATGGACGCCGCGATCAATACTGGCTTTGCCTTGTTCTTCGGCCCGGTGTTCTCCGGCCCGGAGCCCGACGCAGTCGAATCTCGGACCTCGGTGTTTGACATCACACAACCAACCTTACCCTCCGGTAACACGTACTCGATCCCGCGGATGCGACCGCTGACACCACCCGATGACGAAAATGGCGGCGGGCCTGCCGTTTTCCGACAGTACCGCCGCCATCGACGTACCTCGACCGACTACTTCGGGGTCACTCCGATCAACGGAGCGAGCTGCGACGCGATCGGGTTCAGGTTCAGCTTGTCCGGATCGACCTTGGGGATGTCGTCCCACGGCTGCGGGACGTCCGGGTCGGCGAACACGATGCGGTTCGCGCTACGAACACCCGTCACGCTGCCCTGCGGGGTCGTGCAGTTCGCCTCGAGGTTCAGCGGGTAGTTCTCCTCGGTGAGATCGAAATTGGGGTTCTTGGCCTTCTCCTCGTCGAGAATCGCCTGCGAGCCCTCGTATCCGATCGTGCATGGCGGCGGGTTGTTCGTCTCCAGCAACAGGCCCTGATGGATGGTGCCGTCACCGGGAACAAGTGTGCCTGCACCGGCCGAGAGGGCGGGCAAGAAGATCAGCAGCGGCTTGAGCGCGAGCGTCTTCGGGGCCGCCAACGAGGTCAGCGCATTGATATTGGTCAGATCCGTGGTCAACGACGGACCGGCCTCAGCGATGAGAGCTCCGATCTGATCGCTGGCAGCGGTGCCGGTGTTTATCAGGCGCCTGATGTCCGGATCGTTGCTGCGCAGCTGCGCGGTCACCGCGTTCAGATCGGTACTGAACTGCCTGATCGCCGACGACTGCTCGGACTGCGTGTCCAACACCGTTCGGCTGTCGCGGATCAACGCCAGCGTCTCCGGAAGTGCCTCGTCAGCCGTTTCGCTCAAAGTCCCGAGCGAATCGACGAGAACCTGAAGGTCCTCGCCCTTGCCGTCGAAGGCCGCTCCCAATTCCTGCACCACCGTCGTCAAGCTCTCCAAGGGGACCGAGCTGACGAGCTGATCGGTGCTGGCGAGCACTTCCTCGATCGGGACCGGAGTCTCGGTGTCCTCGGTCGCGATGACCGAACCCTCTTCCAGATAGGGCCCGGCATCACTCGGTGGCCGCAGATCGACATATTGCTCACCGATCGCCGATCTGTTGGCGACGACAGCCAGCGCCGAGGCCGGAATGTCCGGCCCCCCGTCGTTGAGCATGAGCCGGACGTTCACGCCGTCCTGGGTCAGCGACAGCGGCCCGACCGTTCCCACTGGAACGCCCCGATAGGTGACCTCAGCATTGGTGAAGATGCCACCGGAATCGGCAAACCGGACGTCGACGGCGTACTGGCCGAAACCGAGCAGATTGTCGATGCGGACATACTTGCCGCCGACGTACAGGATGCCGAAGACGGCGACCAATACGAACGCGATGAGCTGAAATTTGACCAGCCGCGATCTCACAGCCCACCTCCGAGTTGTTCGATCAGATCGTTCAGTGGCGCGAACGGCGTCGGTGGGGCGGCTGCCGCATCGACCAGCTCATTGTCCGGCTCCGTCCCAGGGGCCACAGGGACGCCGGGCGCAGGCGTCGGGGCCGGAATGATCGGCGGGAGGGGCAGCAGCGAAATGGTCGGCCACCCCGGGCGTGGCCCGTTGCCGTTGTAGTAGGGGTTCGCCGGATCTACCAACGGAATACGGGGCCCGAACTTCGGCTGGATGTAGACCGGATCGCCCTCGCCCACACCGAAGTTGCGCAACGCGGTTCCGATCGACAGATCGAGCGAAAGGTACAGGTTCGCGGAGTTGCCCTGAATGACCTTTTCGACGCCATCCGGGAACGGCAGCGTCAGAACCAGTGGCAACGAGGTGACGATGTCGTCGCCCGAAGCCGCAAGCGCCTGCAGCGTGGGCCGCAGAGCGCGAAGGTCCGCGATCAAGTCGTCCCGGGACTGGTTGATGACATCGGTTCCCACTGCACCGAGTCGGTCGAGCTGGCCGAGCATGGCGGTCAGCTGCGGCCGCTGCTGCTCGAGCACCTCGGTCGCGATGGGGAGATCCTGGAGGACGCGATCGATCTTGTCTGTCTGTGCACTGACCTGGGTGGTCAGCACGTCGAGACCGTCGAGAGCCCGCGTGATGTCCTCACGCTGCTGCTCGAGCCCGGTGATCAACGTGTTGGCTTCCTCGAGCAGCTGACGCGTCGTACCCTCGCGACCGTCGAAGGCTGCGTTGAGCTCCTTGACGATGGGAGCCAACTGACCCACGCCGCCGCCGTTGAGCAGCAGCGACAACGCACCGAGAACCTGCTCGATATTGGTGGTGGCCGATGTGCGAGCCAGCGGAATCGTGTCACCGTCGGTGAGCTTCTCCGGATCAGCGTCGCCAGCGGGAACGGTCAGCTGAACGAACTTCTCACCGAGAATGTTCGTCTGCTCGATCCCCGCGATTGCGTTGGCGGGCAGATCGACCGAATCGTTGATGATCACACCGACATTCGCCGTCCACTCGTTGTCCGCGACGGAGATCGAATCGACCCGCCCGACCTCAACTCCGTCGACCTTGACCGTCGACTGAGGCACCAGGTCCAACACGTCCTCGAACTGAATGGTCAGGCGCATCGGGTTGTCGCCGAGGTCGGCACCACCGGGAAGCGGGATGGCGTAGATGCCCTGCGAGCACGAGGCGACGGACAACGTCACCAGGGACGCACCGACGATCGCCACGAGCGGACGCTTGACCTGCCGTGCTGCACGCGATGACCGTTCACTCGGTGACGATGCACCCGAGGAAGATCCCCAGAACGACGGTGTCCTCAGCGGGTTCACTGTCCCCCTCCAATCGATTCTTGCAGACCAGGCATGTTGTTGTTCTCGGCCAGCCGCTCCGAGACAACACCAGGAACGGTCCCCGGCACGACATTGCCCTGTTGTGTCTCGTTGGTGAGAACGCCGAACGGAAGGACCAGATTCGACTCCCGTACCGGCCCCTGAACCAACGTCGCGAACTCGTTGCAGCGATCGATGACGGGCTGAATCTGCGCGCCGAGTTGTTCGAATCGCGGATCACCCGGGACCAGCTTGCCGAGATCGATCAGGCGACACACGATGCCGAGCGGATCCTGGGTCTCGTCCTGCAGGTTCGCGCGGGTCGCGAGCGTGCCGGATTCGGCGTCGTACGAGTTGACCAGGTTGCTGATGGCGAGCGGAAGAATCGTCAGTGTCTCGACCAGATTCTCTCTGCCGTCGGCGAGCGTCTGAGTCGGTTGAACCAGTCCGTCGGCCGCCTGCACCAACTGATCCCGGTTGTCAGCCACGAACTTTGCGACATCGCCCAGCGATATCGACAGCTGATTCAGCGCTACCCCGAGATCGTCGCGCTCACCGTTGAGGAAGCTCGTGAGATTGCTTAGCTGGTTGTTGAACTGGCGTACCTGCTGATCGTTGGCCGCGAGAGCCGAGACGAAAACCTGCAGGTTCTTGACGGTGTCGAACAGATCCCCGCGAGAATCGCTGAGCGTGCGCGAGGCATCGGAGAGCTGCGTGATCGTCTCTCCCAAAGCCGCGCCGTTGCCCTCGAGATTCGCCGCCCCGGTGTTGACCAGATCGGTCAGCGCACCGTTCGCGTTCGCGCCGTCCGGCCCGAGCGCCATGGACAACTCGTCGATGCTTGCGTAGATCTGATCCACCTCGACGGGGGTCGCGGTGCGTTCCCGTGGGATCACCGCACCATCGGCCATCGTGTCGCCACCGGAGTAGGCGGGGGCGAGCTGAACGTATCGATCGGACACCAGGGACGGCGTTATCTGCACGGCCTTAGCATCGGCTGGGATGTCGATGCCCCGATCGACCCGAAGTTTGACCTCGACCTGATCGCCCTGCGGGACCACCGAGGTGACCGAACCGACCTGCACGCCGAGCACACGCACGTTCGAGCCTTCGTAGATACCGACCGACTTGTCGAAGTAGGCGGTGATCTCGGTTGTTCCGGCACGGTTGAACAGCCACCAGAGACCGCCGGCGACGATGAGCGCAGCCACCACGACACCTGCGATGACGGCGCGCGAGCCGCCCGTCTTCTTCACGTTGTCTCCGCTGTCGGTCGTCAGTTGGTTGTCACTCATCAGTTGGCTCCCACATCTTGCACGGGATTGCGCAGGTCCTGAGCCGGCTCGCGGTACCCCGGAATCAGCGGCAGGCCAGGAGGCGCCAGGTTGGCCAGCGTGATGTCGAGCCAACGCCCGTTTCCGACGACGTTTGCGTACAGGCGGACGAACGGCGCATAGAGTTCGATGCCGCGCACGAGGGCGTCGTTGTTCTCGTTGAGAATGTCGATCACACCGTTGAGCTGCTGCAGCATCGGCGTGATCTGCTCTTCGTTGTCACGAACCAGACCGGTCAATTGCTGAGACAACCGCTGCACACCTGTCAGCAGCTGCGATATCGACTGCTGACGATTGTTGAGTTCCTCCAACAGCGGACCTGCGTCGGCGATGAGGCGATTGAACTCCTGGTTCCGGTCCGCGAGGACGCGCGAGGTCGCGCCGGTGGCCTCGAACAGCTGCTGCAGCTCGGTGTCGCGGCTCGCGATGGTCTGTGACAACCTGCTCACCCCATCCAGCGACGCGCGAATATCTGCGGGTGTTTCCGAGAACGCCTGCGAGAGCGTCTCGAAGCTCGACGCCAACTGATCGGTGTCGATATCGGTGATGGTCGAGGCGGCATCACTGAACGCGTCGATCACGTCGTACGGCGAGGTGGTGCGCTCGAGTGGGATCGGATCCTTGGGACGGAGCACTTCGTCGCCGCGCGGCTCGATGGCCAGATACTTCTGGCCGAGAAGCGTCTTGATCTGGATCGACGCCGACGAGTTGTTGCCAACCCAGGCATCCTTCACGCGAAAGGCGACGTCGACCTTGTCGCCATCGAGCTCGACCGAATCGACGACGCCGACTTTGACTCCGGCGATACGCACTTCGTTGCCGGGTTCGAGGCCCGCAGCTTCCTGGAAGTGCGCTGTGTAGTTCGATGCAGCTCCCAGAATCGGGAGCCGCTCCAACGAGAACACTGCCATCGTCGCGAGCAACACGATCATGATTCCCAAGGCGCCTGCCACCATCGGGCTACGCTTGTTCATTCTTGGATCCCCCCAGCTTTGCAACGCTCCGCCGAGTTCGTGTACAGCGGCTGATTCACAGTCGGGAGCCCCGTCGGAAGATTGAGATTCGGTGACGTGCCCGGACCGGCCTTGATGTCGAGCCCGCAGAGGTAGAACGTGAACCACGAACCCTGCTGTGCGGTACGAATCAGCTTGTCGAGCTTCTTCGGCAAGGTCTGGACTACCTTCGTGAGGTCGTCCTCTCGCGCGTTGAGTGTCGTGGCCAGCGTATTCAGGGCCGCGACCGAACCTTGGATCGACGGCCGAGTGGGCTCGAGCAGACCTGCGGTGGCGTCGGTGAGTCCGGCGAGCGAGGTGACCGCCGAGCCGACGACATCACGATCAGCGGACAAGCCCGAGACCAGTTGCTGAGTGTTGACGATGAGCGAATCCAATTGGTCGTCGTTCTGGTTGACCGTGTCCAGCACCGTGTTCAGATTGGTGATGACCGCCCCGATCACGGCGTCCTTGTCCGCCACCGTGTTGGTGAGACTGGATGTACTGCGCACGAGTTCGGAAATGGTGCCTGACTGCCCCTGGAAGACCTGGATGATCTGGTAGGAGAGCTTGTTGACATCGTCGGCGCTCAGCATCTGGAACAACGGCCGGAAGCCATTGAACAAAGTGGTGAGGTTGACCGCCGGGTTGGTCTGCGACAGCGGGATCGTGTCGCCGGGGTTGAGCTTGCCGCCCTGATCCCCGGCACCCTGCTCGATGTCGATGTAACGCTGACCGACAAGGTTGCGGAACCGCAGGTTCGCGGTCACCGTCGACGGCAGCCAGTCGCGGCCGTCTACCGAGAACTCGACCTTCGCTTCGCGCTCGTTGACGATTTCGATCGACTTCACATCTCCAACGCGGACGCCGGCAATGCGCACCTCGTCGCCCTTCTGCAGGAGCGTGACGTCACTGAAGATCGCACTGTAGTTGTTTCCGCCGCCTCCGCTGATGTTGGCGATCGAGAACGCCAACATTGCCGTGGCGAGAATGGTCACCACTGCGAACACGACCAGTTTGACGAGCGGCGCAAGAAGTCCCCTCATTTGATTGTCACCTCCACCCCTCTAAGCGCCGGCGCTCCCGCCGATGTCACCCACGACGGAACCTCTGTCGGAGATGTTCCAGTTGCCTGGCCGTAGATCACGGCCAGCGTGTCACGTTCGAAGTCCGAGCCCTCGTAGCTCGCCGGGGCCGCGCCACCGGGCGCACCCACCAGTGACCCGGGAATTGCTGAGTACTGCGGCGCCGGAAGCTCAGGGATGTCCTGCGGACCGGGGTTGCGCGAGGGAACCTGGTAGGAGCCGTCGTTGGGCGAGCCTCCCGGGTACTGCGGGAAGAACTCCCCCGCCTCGGTGTCGGCCGGTGTGTAGCAACGCGGTCCACGATCGTCGAAGAGCCTCGGCTCGTCCTGGTTGGGCAGGTAACGGCCCTTGGGGTTGACCACCGGTATGTGTACGTTGATGCCTCGGTATTCGTCGCCGACACCGATGACCGTCTGAGCGCGTTCGACGATGGGGACGAACTGCGAGAACGTGCACCCGAACGACGGCGAATACTGTGCCAGCAGCTCGAGCGCCTCACGGGAATCGGCCGAGATTCGAATCAGGTTGTCCGCGTTGGCCTCCAAGAAGTCCGCCGTCGACGCACTCGTCGCCGTGAGCGAGCCGATCAACGTATCGACCGCCGGACGCTGCTCCACGAAGGTGTTGCCCGTGACCGACAGATTGTCCAACGCATCGATCAACTGCGGCCCCGCATCGGCGTACGTCTGCGAGAAGTCCGCGAGACCGCGCAACCCCTGCTGAATGTTCGGCAACTCGGTGTTCAAGCCGGCGAAGATGTTCTCGAGCCGATCGATCGTCAACCCCAACTCCGCGCCACGACCATCGAGACCCTGAGAGAGCGCGCCGAGCGTGCTCGCCAGATCCTGCGGCGGAATCGCTTCGAGCAACGGCAACAGATTGTCCAGCAACTGACCGACCTCGATCGCATTGCCACTGACATCCTGCCGCAGCACGGTGCCGTCGACGACCGGCGACGCAGTGGAGTTCTCCGGCACCATCAATGCCACGTATCGCTCACCGAACAGAGTCTTCGGCAGCAACCGGGCGGTGGTGTTGGACGGAATCATCTCCGCCTTGTCCGGATCGATCGCCATCCGCGCGGTCACCACACCGTCGACCGCCGAGGTCGAGCGAACCTCGCCCACGATCAGACCGCGAACCTTCACATCGGCGTTCAGCGGCAACGCATTACCCACCGAATCGGTGATCAGATCCACACTGACCACCTCTTTGAACGTCTTGTTGTAACTGGTGATCGACCAACCCAGAAAGAGGATCAAGACCAAAAAGAACGCAAGGCCCAGTAGCAGTCGTCGCAAACGCGACGTCGAGTCGATCATCCCGCAACCCTGACTGTGGTGGTGGTTCCCCAGATCGCGAGACTGAGGAAGAAGTCCAGAACCGCAATCGTGACGATGGCAGTTCGCACGGCGCGACCCACTGCCACGCCCACGCCCGCGGGTCCGCCCGACGCGTGAAACCCGTAGTAGCAGTGAATCATGATGAGAACGAAGGCAAAGATCAGCACCTTCAAGAACGAGTAAATAACGTCCTCGGGGGGCAGGAACAGATTGAAGTAGTGATCGTATGAGCCACCCGATTGACCATTGAAGATCGTACTGATTCCTCGCGAGGCTATATACGAAGCCAACAGGCCCACAATGTACAGCGGGATGACAGCGACGAAGCCGGCGATCATGCGCGTGGTGACCAGGAACGGCACACTTGGGACAGCCATCACCTCGAGTGCGTCGATTTCCTCCGAAATTCGCATGGCGCCGAGTTGGGCGGTGAACCCTGCGCCTACGGTCGCCGACAGCGCCAGACCGGCGACGATGGGCGCGATCTCTCGGGTATTGATGTACGCGGACAGGAAGCCGGTGAGCACCGAGCTACCGAGCTGTTCGAGTGCGGCGTAGCCCTGCAGACCGACGACCACACCGGTGGCACCGGACATCATCACGATCACGCCAATGGTGCCACCGATGATGGCCAGTGCGCCCGTGCCGAAGGTGACCTCAGCGAGCAGTCGCAGAACTTCCTTCTTGTAATGGACCAGGGTGCGCGGGACCCAGCCGATGGCGCGCACGTAGAACGACATCTGTTCGCCGGCGCTGTCGAGAATGTTCAGTGGCGCGCTCGCAACGCGTTTTGCGCGCAGGAGAGTACGGTCGCCACGACCTTTGGCGATGGTCATTGCGGTCAGCTTCCTCTCGCGGGCACGACCTGGAGGTACACCAGGGTGAGAATGAGATTCGCGAAGAACAGCAGCAGGAAGGTGATGACCACCGTCTGATTCACTGCCTCGCCGACGCCCTTGGGCCCGGGGTTGGGGTTGAGCCCCTTGTAGCAGGCGATGATTCCGGCGATGACACCGAAGATTGCGGCCTTGAGCTCCGCTACGTACAGGTCCGGCAGCTGCGCCAGTGCGGAGAACGACGCGAGGTAGGCGCCGGGTGTTCCGCCCTGGAGGATGACGTTGAAGAAGTAGCCACCGGTGATGCCGACAACTGAGACGAGTCCGTTGAGGAGCACCGCAACGAGAATCATCGCCAGCACTCGGGGCACGACGAGCCGGTGCACCGGATCGATGCCCAGCACCCGCATGGCGTCGATTTCCTCGCGGATGGTGCGTGAGCCCAGATCGGCAGTCACAGCGGATCCAGCAGCTCCTGCGATAAGGAGCGCCGTCACGATGGGACTGCCCTGCTGGATGACGGCGAGCACGCTGGCCGCGCCAGTGAACGATTCCGCGCCGAGCTGCTTGATCAGCGAACCGGTCTGTAGCGACACCACTGCACCGAACGGAATGGCCACGAGAGCCGTCGGGAGGATGGTGACGCTGGCGATGAACCAGGCCTGCTCGATGAACTCACGAAACTGGAACGGTCGCCTGAACGTGGCTCGCACGACGTCCATGAACAGTTCGACGATGTTTCCGGCTTGCGTCAGTGCGGCGCCCGCCGGAGCGAGAGCTGATTTCTTGGAACCCCCCATAATCCTTACTGTCCCCGCCCTTGCGCAGGGCCCTGGCCCTGATCGCGGTGTCCGGCTTCGTACCCCGAATTGTCGTAACCGGTCTGGTCGTATCCCGAACTCGCGTAACCCGCCTCGTCGTATCCCGAGTTGTCGTAGCCCGTGTTGTCGTAGCCGGTGTTGTCAGGTGCCGCGTTCTCGTAGCCCGCGGCCTCGTACGAGTGGCTGCCCGCTTCGCTGTAGGCGGGAGTCGGCTGCCCCGGGTCGGTGCTGTCGAGGCTCTCCTGAATGGCTACCTGCGCGCTGTGCGGCAACGTGTGCATGATCTGGCGCACTCTTTCCTGCCGACGTCCGACCGCCTGACGCACCGGCGTGCCGGGCGTTGCCTTCATCTGGGGAACGATGCCTTCGACGTCTTCGACACCACCGGCGTGGTGCCCGGCATCGACCATCGCCTGCTCTTGCGCCATCTGCGCCTCGTCCTTCTCCTCCGACATGCCGATCGGCCCGATCATCGTGCCGTTCAGGAACTGCTTGACAACCGGCTCGTCGCTGGTGAGCAGAACTTCACGCGGACCGAACATCACCAGTTGACGCCGGAACAGCATTCCGATGTTGTCCGGAACCGTTCGGGCGAGGTTGATGTTGTGCGAGACGATGAGAATGGTCGCATCGATTTCGGCGTTGATGTCGATCAGCGTCTGCGAGATGTAGGTGGTGCGAACGGGATCGAGTCCCGAGTCGGGCTCGTCGACGAGGATGATCTCGGGATCGAGCACCAACGCGCGCGCCAGTCCTGCGCGCTTGCGCATACCGCCGGAGATCTCGCCGGGCAGCTTTTCCTCAGCACCGATCAGACCGGTCAGTTCGAGCTTCTCCATGACAATCTTGCGGATGTCCGACTCGGACTTCTTGGTGTGCTCGCGAAGTGGGAACGCGACGTTGTCGTAGAGATTCATGGAACCGAACAACGCACCGTCCTGGAACAGCACTCCGAACAGCTTGCGGATCTCGTACAGATCGCGTGACGAGCACTGCAGGATGTCGGTTCCGTCGACGAAGATCTTGCCCTGCTCGGGCCGCAACAGTCCGATCAGCGACTTGAGAAACACAGACTTTCCCGTGCCCGACGGTCCCAGCAACGCGCTGACCTCACCGGACGGCAGCGTCAAGGAAACGTCCTGCCAAATCTTCTGTACACCGAAAGACTTGGTCAATCCCTCGACCGAAACCTCGACTCCCACTCTGACCTCCACAGTTCGTACACATCGACCCGGATGTGGGTTGGGTCACTCTATCGCACGTGAGTGTCCCCACCGACACTGGAGCTTACTGCCCGGTAAGAACTTCTCCGAGTCGGGCTTCGATCCCCGGAACAGTGTGGCTCATCTCACCGCGACACGCTCAAGACTCGCCCGATTTGTGAACAATTCCAATTCGCGATGTTTGTGTCGTCGCACAGTTCGATCGACAGAGACAGGGAAAGAACACAGAACAGACAAAGACGAAGGGCCACCCCCTTGTCGGGGATGGCCCTTCGTACGAGCTCCGGCAATGACTACTTGACGGTGATCTTCGCGCCGGCTGCTTCCAGCTTCTCCTTGGCAGCCTCGGCTGCGTCCTTGGCGACCTTCTCCAGGATGGCCTTCGGAGCGCTCTCGACGAGGTCCTTGGCTTCCTTCAGACCCAGTCCGGAGACGACCTCACGGACGACCTTGATGACCTGGATCTTCTTGTCGCCGGCCGACTCGAGGACGACGTCGAACTCGTCCTGCTCTTCGGCGGCCTCAGCCGGAGCACCGGCTGCGCCGGCTGCTGCAACTGCGACGGGAGCGGCTGCGGTGACCTCGAAGGTCTCCTCGAATGCCTTCACGAACTCGCTGAGCTCGAGGAGGGTGAGCTCCTTGAACTGGTCGAGCAATTCTTCGGTGCTGAGCTTCGCCATGGTGGCGGGTCCTTCCTATATGTACCGAGTCGCTGATCCGCGACACAGGTTCGGGTGTGGAGCTGTCGCTGTGTGCGGATCAGCTTTCGGCGGGAGCTTCTGCTTCTGCCGGTGCTTCGCTGGCCTTCTTCTCTGCCAACGCTGCGGCCAAACGTGCAACCTGCGATGCGGGAGCATTGAACAAGCCTGCAGCCTTGGACAGGTTGCCCTTCATGGCACCTGCGAGCTTGGCCAACAGGATTTCGCGGGACTCGAGATCGGCGATCTTGTTGATCTCGTCCACGGACAGCGTGACGCCGTCCATGTAGCCGCCCTTGACGACCAAGGCCTTGTTGTCCTTGGCGAACGCCTTGATGGCCTTCGCTGCGTCGACCGGCTCGCCCTTGATGAAGGCAATTGCGGTCGGTCCGACGAACAACTCATCCAAGCCGGTGATGCCGGCGTCGGCAGCAGCGCGCTTGACCAGGGTGTTCTTGGCGACGGAGTACGTGGCACTCTCGCCGAGCGCACGCCGCAGCTGTGTCAGGCCGGATACCGACAGTCCGCGGTATTCCGTGACGACAGCAGCCGTCGAACCCTTGAACTGCTCGGTGATCTCGGAAACTGCCGAAACCTTTTCGGGCTTTGCCATACTTCGCCTCCTCTCGTATGTAGTCGTGTCGGTCGCGATAGGGCCGGAGAAACGACGAACGCCCCGGTGCAGAAGCACACGGGGCGTGAACGAGTACGCAGCTGCAAAGCCAGCTGCACAGCAAGTTCCCTACCTCGTTCTCCTGCGTGGGCCGTCCGGAGCGAATCCGAACCTTCAACCGCGTATCCGTCAGGAGAATCCATCGAGAAGGCGGTGACCAACGGTCTTGGGTAGAACTTGATTGGGCGGTACCGAACTTCGAAGCTCGTTCACACGAGCAACTCATTCCGAACCGTCGACCAGACTACAACAGGTACAACACCAACTCCAAAACGACGCTTGCACGGCCCGAACTACCGACCTCCCGCCAGTGCCGCGTTCGGTTCGGATTCCGGTTCCGATGCAGGAACGCTGCGCGACCCCGGCCACCAGTTGCGGGCCCCGAACAGCTGCATCATCGCGGGCACCAGCATCATCCGCACCAGTATGGCGTCGAAAAGCACGGCAACGGCCAACGCGAAGCCGAACTGCTGCAGTTCGAGTACATCGGCGGTCAAGAAGCTGCCGAACACCGCGATCATGATCGCCGCGGCGGCGGTGATCGGCCTCGCAGTGTGTTCGATCCCGTCCACGATCGCGGCCTCGTTGTCCCGTCCCCTGACGAACACTTCTCGCATCCGTCCGATGAGGAAGACCTCGTAGTCCATCGACAGACCGAACACCACCGCGAACACGGTGACGGGTAGATAAACCTGGATGTACCCGGAACTCTCGAAGCCGAGAAGGTCAGAGCCCCAACCCCACTGGAACACTGCCACGGTCAAGCCCAGTGCCGCACCGGTGACGAGAACGTTCATCGCCACCGCCTTGATCGGAATCACCAGGCTGCGGAAGACGAACGCCAGATAGACGAACGAGAACGCCAGCACCGCCGCGATCACCCACAGAAGCTTGCCTGCGATCTCGTCGGAGGCATCGACGACGAGCGCCGTCGTGCCGCCGACGGACGCGTTCGTGCCGTCGATACCGCGGAGGGCATCGGCCTGATCCCGTATGTCCACCACTAGTTCGGAGGCTGCGTTCGAGTCGATCGGCACCGACGGCACCACCACGAGCATGGAGCGTCCGTCTTCCTGCTGCGCCAGCGCGTAGGCGACCCGGTCGTCGGAGCGAACGGCGTCCGACAGGCTCGCGACAGTATCGGCTTGTTCGGAGTTCAGCGGTCCGTCGTCGGCCCCGGTGAACACCACTGTGATGGGCGAGATCGTCCCGGCTGCGAACTTGTCGGTCAGCACTGCGTTGGCGCGCCCACTGGGTTCGGCGCTCAGTGCACCGCCACCGAGGTCGACGCCGTACTGGATCGAGCCGATCGGAACCATGCAGGCGAGCAATATCAGGGTGGTCAGAGCGGTGTAGCGCCAAGCACGCTTCATCACGTGTCGAGCCCACCGCGACCACCAGGTGGGCACTGTGTCCTCGCCGCTCGCCAGCGGTGGCTGAAATCGCTTCGGGATCGGTACCTTGCCGACGGCAGGACCGAGAATCGCGAGAATCGCCGGCAGAAGCGTCCACGCCACCAGCACGACGCACGACACGGTCAGTGCCACCACGAGCGAAATACTGCGCACTGCAGGAACTTCCACGATGGTCAGGGCACCGAGAGCGATGAGTACTACGAGTCCGGAGATGACGATGGTGTGCCCGGCTGTGCCCATCGCAACCCCGACCGCTCGCTCGATCGATTTTCGGTCCTGCCGCGAGGCAACCGAGTTTCGCACGACTTCTTCACGGAAACGGCTGACGATGAACAAGGCGTAGTCGATTCCGAGCCCCAGCCCGATCATCGACGCGACCGTGGTGACCAGCACGTCGAACGTCATCACGTTCGACAGCAGTGAGAACACCCCGAAGGCGGCGAGCACGCCGATGCCGGTGGAGACGAGCGGAACGATCCCAGCGACCACGGCTCCCAGCGCGACGACGAGCACCGCGAATGCGATGGGCAGGCCGATGCTCTCTGCGCGAAGAGCATCGGCGGATTCCACCCTGGTCAAATCCACCGTCATCGGTGAGTAGCCGGTGAGTGCCACCTCAATGCCCTCACCCGACGTGCCCGACAGCCATTCCTGAATGCGCTCGGCCACAGCAACCCGCTCGCTCGGGCCACCACCGACGCCGACGAGCGCCACCGCCGACGTGCCGTCCTCGGATAGTTGCGGGATGAGCCCGAATGTCTCGTACGGGTCGACCACGCGAATGACGTCGGGAGACTGCCTCAGCGAGGACACGACCTCGCGAACGCGTTCCCGATACACCGCGTCCGAGGTGGTCGCAGAATCCGAGGTGAACGTGACGACGAGTTGCTCGGACCCGAACGAGCTGAAATGGCGTTCGACCAGCTCGTCCGCTTTGCTCGAATCCGTACCGGGAACCGAGAAGTTGACACCGACGAGACTGTTCTGGAAAGACGGGTACATCAGGGCTGATCCCACGGCCAACACCGCCCAGACCGCCAACACGATCCAACGATGTCGTGCGATCAACCGGCCCCATCGGTCACCGACGCCCACACGGTCTGTGCCCGTCCGCTCTGGCGTCGCGGTTGCGGTCACGACGAACCACCGGGAATCGTCGACAGATCGCAGTTGTAGATCCGGTAGGTGCGATGTGGTGTGTGCTCTACCCGAGTGAGCACCGAACCCTTCATCCATGGACTGTCATCGAGGACGGGGGCGGCCTCGACCCGCGTGTAGCCACGATCGCGCATCCGCTGTGACAGCTCCATGATCAACAGCGACGCCACCGCCTTGTCCGGGCATTCTGGATCGACGAACAGCATGTCCACCCGGACACCGTCGATCACTGGAGATTTGCCACGACGTTTGACGTGCCACAGCGTGGCAGCCGCTCGCATCCATCTCGACGAGAATCGAGCTGCCCGAGACGCCGCCACGTTCGCATCCGGTATCGCCATCAGGAATCCGACGGGCTTGCCGTGCAGTTCGGCCAGCAGCGTGAGCTTGCGATCGAGGATGGGCAGCATCATCTTCAGCAGTTCGAGGAACTCGACGTACGACAGCGGTGAATATCCCCAGAAGTTCGTGAACGTCTTGTTGTACAGGCCCTGCACGATCCGCGCATCGCGTCGCAGCGACCGATATTTCATGGGTCGAAACGTGATTTCCGAACGAGCCCGAATCTTCTCGAAAATCTGCATGTGCCGGGCGTACTCGGGGCGGTTGTAGATCATGCACGGGTCGTCGAACAGGTAGCTGTAGAAGTCCTTGATGCCGACCAGCCCCCACTTCTCGAAGTGGTTCGCGTAGTACGACGGGTTGTGCGGCATTCCGATCAGGGGAAGTTTCGGCACCTCGTCGACGACGATTCCGGCGCTGTAGAACATCGAGGGACCGAAGGGACCCGACATGGAAGCGAGCTTGCGCCCGGAAAGCCACTGCGCGGCAGCGTCGAGCAGACTGTCGGCGACCGCCTGATCGTCGATCGCCTCGTAGAAGCCGAAGAATCCAATCGGTTCTGCGGTGTAACCGGTGAAATTCAGATCGTGGATGGCGACGATTCGTCCGACCGGTTCGTCGTCGGAGTAGGCGACGAACGCGCACGTTCGTCGGGTGGCTGCGATGGAGGACGGCGGGTCGATGAGGACACGATCGAGATCGATGGTCTCGTCGGGTAGTCCGAACGGATCGTCTCGGTAGATCCGGTGTGCGACGGTCTTGAAATCGGTCCAGTCACGAGTTGTCTCGACCTGTCGAACTGTTCTCATGCTTCCTCTTCGAGTAAGGGGCCTTCAGCAACTGAAATCGGCGACCGTGCCACCACCGATTGCCCTGCGAACACGTATTGCCCGGGTGTCACGGTGACCTCCTCGACCAAGTCGTCGGGGAGGAACACATCGCACTGTGAACCGAAGCGGATCATGCCGTACTGCTCGCCACGCGAAACTGCTTGGCCCACTGCAACGTTGGCGACGATGCGGTCGACCCACAGATCGGCTATCTGCGTCACGGTCAGGACCGACCCCGACCGATGAGTGATTGCGATGGTCAGCCGCTCGTTCGTGAGGATGTAATCGCAACCCTCGTCGTACGGGGTGTGGCGAGTGAGCAGGTTTGCTCCCACCCGGGCCATGGACTTATTGAACGGCGCCGCGGATCGGTGCTGCCGGAAGCTGACGATACCCGCCACCGGAATTCGATTGCGATGCACCGAATACTCGGACATGTAGATTCCGATGAGGTACCCACTCGCCGAGGAGTTCATACTGGTGAACTCCTCGAGAGGGATCGAACGCCCCTTCTTGGTGGCGTGCGGAATCGCCCCCCGCTCCACGCGTTTGACGTAGGTGACGAACCCGTCGGCCGGCGCGACAACAGCCCTCGTGTCGGCCGGCGGCACGCGGTGCGGATCCCTGAAGAAGAAGCGAAGACGCCAATACAAGAACAGCCCGAACAAGCCCGCCAGCACTGCCCCCACGCCGACGGCCCACCGGAGCAGAACATTCACGTATATCGCCTCTCGTCGACGGACTCGGACCAGCTGACAAAAGCATTCGCCAGCCGATCTCGGATCCGACGAGGAAACAACCCGATCAGCAGGCACACCACATAGAAGCCCAGCGAGAGAACGGCATTGACGAGTTCAGCTCGAATGGGAGTCTCGCGCAGACGCACCGAGGTCGGCTCTCGCGGGGGCACCACGTCACTCGACCGAAACAGGCGTGAGAGCCTTCAGCTCGGCCTTGTCGAAGTACAACTCGAACAGCCGACGGTGATCGCACCACGAGGTGTCGTGATCCAGCGGGAAGATGGCTTCGGGCTTGTGCACGAGTCGCATGAGCTTGTCGATATTCTCCGACAGCATGGTCTTGGCGAACTTCGGCGAAATGCGGTCGCTCACGCGCTGAACGAATTCTTCCCAGCTCACCAGGTCGAGGCTGAGAAGGTCGGCATAGAGATCATGTCCGTAGCCCGTGGGGTTGCTCGGGAGCAGACGCGTCATGGGGTGAGTGCGCAGTGCGTTACTGGCCATCACCTCGGTGATCACGTCGACCGGAACATAGTTCATACCGGGGCCATCCCAGATCGCTTCCACGGCGATCGCGAGTTCGATGATTCGCCAGAAGCTGTACGCCCGTCCGGGATCGAGGCCCAGGTCGGTCCGGCCGAGGATGTACGGAGCCTCGCACACGGTCACCGAGTAGGTGTCCGTATGCGAGAGCCATCCGAGCAGGGCCGCGTTCACCCACTTCATCTGGGCGTAGCCGGAATACCACCACGAGTCGGGACGACGGAAGTCCTCCGGCTTCTGATACAGGTGTCCCCCGATGCTGCCCACATAGGTGAGGTGCTTGCGGGTGGAGGTGATGCTGAACTCGAGAATTCGCAGAACGCTGACGAACCAGTCTTCACGCAGATCGACGTAGCTCTCGGTGTAGTCGGTGGAACTGGCGCAGTTGAAGATCTGCCCCACCCCCGCCGCCAACTCGAAGTAAGAAGCCTTGTCCAGCCCGAAGCGGAAGGCGGTGGGTGTGCCCTCGACGATACGGATCTTGCTCGAGTCGACCGTGATCTCGTAGCGGTCGAAAGTACGTTGCAGCCGCTCCTGCGCGGTCTCTTCCTCCGTAGGTCGCACCATCGCCCACACGGTCTCCACGAGTGGATCCGAGGTGAGTCGACCGATCAGGTGGGCCCCCAGAAATCCGTTGGCTCCGAGCACCAATGCAGTGTCCAGCCGCGGCGGCGGCATCGCCGCCACGCGCCGACGTGTCTCCTCGTCGATCTGCGGGCGCAGTGCCGTCGGGTCGCCGGTGCTCAGAGCCACCACATCGGCGTACTTTCCGTTGAAACGCAGACCCGGACATTCGTTGGTGATCAACGCATCTGCGTGCGGCCACAGCGGTCGCAACGATCCTTCGCGCCACATCTGTTCTACATTCATCCGGTTCCCCCTGCTGCACTTCGTCCGATTGGTCGACGTTCGGGCACAAAATTACAACGGCAATTCCCGCATCTGGACGAGTACTGTGGATCTTTGAGAACCCCCACTGCAAACCCTCGGGTATGTAAAGACGTTTAACAAAGCAGACCGGTTGCAATGATGATGGTCTACAACGCAGATGCTACTGCGGATAACCAGACTCAACCCGAGTCGATAGTCTTGCCTTGCCGGCCAAACAGCGCCTCTGACTGTTCAGTCGAATAGAAGACCCTAATGCATCACCCCTTTTGCACGACATAGTCATCGACACCGATCACCCCAGCTTTCTCGTTGTCCCCCTGCTCGGCGACCCGAGCTGGTAAGAGGGATACATGCAGTCGTGCACCGGCTTCGCGCCGTCCAACGGAATCGAACTCGCCTACGAGGACATGGGCAATCCTGATGACCCGGTCGTCCTGATGATCATGGGCCTGAGCGCCCAGATGACGCTGTGGCCGAGGCAGTTCTGCGAGCGCATTGCCGAGCAGGGATTCCGAGTGATCCGGTTCGACAACCGCGACATCGGACTGTCGACGAAGATGAACGGTCAACGCATCGAGGGGTCCGCACTGCTGCGGCTCCTGCGAACCGAGCTCGGGGCGTCCAGCAGGGTTCCGTACACGCTCAAAGACATGGCCCTCGACGCCAAGGGCCTACTCGACCACCTCGAGATCCGACAGGTCCACGTCGTCGGAGCATCGATGGGCGGGATGATCGCGCAGGTCTTCGCCGGGCTCTACCCCGAGCGCGTTCTCAGCAGCGCCGTCATCTTCTCGAGTACTAACGAGGCGTTTCTACCGCCGCCGGATCCGCGGGCGCTGCTCCCGCTCATGAAAGGCCCCGGCCCGGATGCATCGCGCGATGAAATCGTCGCCCACTCGGCCAACACTCGTCGCATCATCGGCAGCCCGGCGTACCCGACGCCGATGGACGAACTCCTCCTCACTGCGGGCGAGATGTACGACCGCAACTACAACCCCGCAGGGGCGCTGCGTCATATGGCTGCCGTCACCGGCACCGGCAGCCTTCGTCGTATCGCCGCGCAGATCTCGACACCGACCGTCGTCATCCACGGCCTCGCCGACCGACTCATGCGCCCCAGCGGGGGCCGCGCCGTTGCACGTGCAATCAACGGCTCCACACTGCACCTCATCGACGGCATGGGCCACGACCTGCCGCGTCAACTGTGGGACGAGATACTCGGAGAACTCGGCTCGAACTTCGCGAGAGTCTGAGCACGAAAGAAGCCGGCCCCCGTGGGGGCCGGCTTCTTTCGATTCGTACGAGGCGAATTACGCTTCCGCACCGTCATCATCGAGGAGGTTGCGCGTGCGGTTCGGGTCGACGGGGACACCTGGTCCGGTCGTCGTCGACACGGTGACCTTCTTGACGTAGCGGCCCTTGGCGGAGGACGGCTTCGCGCGAAGGATCTCATCCAGCGCTGCACCGTAGTTCTCCACCAACTTGGTGTCGTCGAACGATGCCTTGCCGATAACGAAGTGCAGGTTGGACTGCTTGTCGACGCGGAAGTTGATCTTGCCGCCCTTGATGTCGGTAACGGCCTTGGTCACATCGTTGGTGACCGTGCCCGTCTTCGGGTTCGGCATCAGGCCACGCGGTCCGAGGACACGTGCGATGCGGCCGACCTTGGCCATCTGGTCAGGGGTGGCGATCGCGGCGTCGAAGTCCAGGAAACCGCCCTGGATGCGCTCGATCAGATCTTCTGCACCGACGACGTCGGCTCCTGCTGCCTCTGCTTCAGCAGCCTTCTCACCAGCGGCGAAAACGATGACCCGAGCGGTCTTGCCGGTGCCGTGGGGAAGGTTGACGGTGCCGCGCACCATCTGGTCTGCCTTGCGAGGGTCGACGCCGAGACGAACGGCGACCTCGACGGTCGCGTCGAACTTGCTCGACGCTGTTTCCTTGGCGAGCTTCGCTGCCTGGAGAGGGGTGTACAGATTGTCCGCGTCGATCTTGGCTGCCTGCTCGAGGTAGCCCTTGCTGCGCTTTGCCATGTCTTACTGTCCTTAAATTCGGTTCAGTGTGGTTGACGGGCCTGGCCGGCCCTCCCACGTTCTGTGTCTTCTGGTCGCTCCGCAGGGGTAAATCAGCCTTCGACTGTGATGCCCATCGAACGAGCAGTGCCGGCGATGATCTTCGCGGCCTGGTCGATGTCGTTGGCGTTGAGGTCTTCGGCCTTGGTCTTGGCGATCTCGCGCACCTGATCCATGGTCACCTTGGCGACCTTGGTCTTGTGCGGCTCGCCCGAACCCTTGGCGACACCGGCTGCCTTGAGCAGCAGCTTGGCAGCGGGCGGGGTCTTCAGCTTGAAGTCGAACGTGCGGTCCTCGTAGACCGAGATCTCGACCGGCACGACGTTTCCGCGCTGCGACTCGGTCGCGGCGTTGTACGCCTTGCAGAACTCCATGATGTTGACGCCGTGCTGACCCAATGCGGGGCCGACGGGAGGAGCGGGGTTGGCCGCTCCGGCCTGGATCTGAAGCTTGATGATCCCGGCTAGCTTCTTCTTCTTCGGGGGCATTTCTTTTTCCTTGTATTCGCTCGGGTTTCTTGCGGTTCCTACTGCAAGTGTGTGCGGCTCTCGCTGAAGTGGCGCCGGCTAAATCTTGGCGACCTGCGTGAAGCCGAGTTCGACCGGGGTTTCACGGCCGAAGATCGACACCAGCACCTTGAGCTTCTGCTGCTCGGCGTTGACCTCGCTGATGCTGGCGGGCAAGGTCGCGAACGGACCGTCCATGACGGTGACCGACTCGCCGACCTCGAAATCGACCTCGATGGTCGGCTTCGACGTCGCTTCGCCCTGCTCACCGGTGGACTTGGAGTCCTTCGCGTCCTTCTTCGTGCCTTCCTGCGGCATGAGGAACTTGACGACCTCGTTGATCGTCAACGGCGACGGACGGGACGTGGCACCGACGAAACCAGTGACGCCTGGAGTGTTACGCACCGCGCCCCAGGACTCGTCGTTCAGCTCCATGCGGACCAGGATGTAACCGGGCAAGACCTTGCGGTTGACCTGCTTGCGCTGCCCGTTCTTGATCTCGGTAACCTCTTCGGTCGGAACCTCGACCTGGAAGATGTAGTCGCCGACATCGAGGTTCTGCACGCGTGTCTCGAGGTTCGCCTTCACCTTGTTCTCGTAACCGGCGTACGAGTGGATGACGTACCAGTCACCGGGGGCGCGACGCAGCGCGGCCTTCATCTCGGCAACCGGATCCTCGGGCTCTGCCGAGACATCGGCGTCGTCCGCGGAGACTGCATCGTCAGCGGGAACTGCGTCGTCGCCTGCAGCAGCAGCCACATCGGCGGCGATGGCCTCGTCGGTCTCGCGGTCCTGAGCGGCCTGCTCCGCTTCGAGGCCCTGTTTGGTCGCCTCGACATCGGCGTCGAATGCGGCCACTTCGGTGGCGTCGTTGTGCGGCGTGCTCACAGCAGGCACCCTTTCTGTCGTTTGAAGCAAGTTGTGGAGATCATCGCGAAAATCGAACGCCGTTCGTCAGCCGAACACCCATTCGATGCCGCGGATGAACGCCATGTCGGCCCCGCTGATGAAGGCGACCATGAACGCCACGAACACGAGCACGACGCTCGTGTACGTGACCATTTGCTTGCGGTTCGGCCAGATCACCTTCCGCAGCTCGGCGATGACCTCACGGAGGAACTTGCGCAAGCGCTTGAAGATATTCATGCGCTTGGGCTCGCGAGAGACCTCGCGCGTGCTCAGAGCCGAGCGCGAAGTCGAGGCGCCCGCAGCAGAGGAAGACTTGGAGATGGAAACCTTGGCTCCGGACGGATCGCTGTCCGACGCCCCGCGTCGACGAGCGGTCCGCTTACCGGTCGGCTTGACCGCACCGACATCGGAGGACGCAGACGCCCCCGTTTGGGGAGCAGCTCCGGCCTCGGTGTTGCCGGGCGTCGGCGAACCTGGCGCCGACGAGTCGGACGCTGACGAGTCCTCGGACCCGTCTTCGCGCTTACCGCGCTCCTCGCTCACCGTCGTTCCTCTCAGTAGCTGACACCATCGCCGCCCTCGCCGTGAAGGCGAGGCGCGAGCGACTTGGGCAGGGGCGACAGGACTTGAACCTGCAACCTACGGTTTTGGAGACCGTTGCTCTACCAATTGAGCTACGCCCCTTCGGACCCGTCCGAGACGGACAGGACCGTCCTGCGGTCACACAACATACGCGCTACCCGTCAGCTCCATGTTCGGGACGAACCCGATGGAGCTATGGCAGCGCGCAGCGCTGAACGACCACAGAAATCTCAGTGTACTGCACAGGCTGGGGAACCCCGAAATCCCCGTCGGACCGCCGGCGTCCGGGCCCGGTCGTCCGAGTCAGGCCAGACGGACGGTGGCCGTCGCGCGACCGAAGATCTTCTTGCCCTCGGACTTTGCGATGATGGCGATGACCGCTGACTTCGAGTCCGGATCCACGGACTTGACCTTGCCGGCGAACTCGACCGACGCAGCCGAATCCGCGGGCACGTAGACAGAACTCGTGAAACGAACGTTGTACTCGGTCACTGCGCCAGGATCACCCAGCCACGACGTGACGAAGCCAGCACCGAGTCCCATGGTCAGCATGCCGTGCGCGATGACATTGTCCAGACCCGCGAGCTTGACGACCTCGTCGCTCCAGTGGATCGGATTGGGGTCGCCGGAAACACCGGCATAGTTGACCAGATCGCCGCGAGTCAGCTTCACCACGCGTTCAGGCAGTTCCTCGCCGACGGATACATCCGCGAATCTACGAAGCGCCATGCATGATCACTTCCTTGACAGCGTGGGCGATGTTCTCGTCGACTTCGCCGCCGGTCCGCGCCACCAGAGTGGTCCACGTGGTTTGCACGAGCTCGCCGTTCTGATCGGTCACGATGTTCTTGGTGGTGATGATGTCGCTGCCGCTCATCTGACGGAACGAATCGAGAAAGACCTCGCAGGAAAGCTCGTCGCCCACCGAGATGGGCTTGTGGAATTCCAAGCGCTGATCGGTCTGAAGAATCTGGCTCGGGTCGTAGCCGGTGATGAACTCCTTGAACATCCGCTTCTGCGCGATGATCCCGACCAACGAGATGAACGTCAACGGGGCGAGCAGTCCGTCGTAGCCGAGGCTCTGCGCCGCGTCCTCGTCGTGGTGCGCCGGATGCCAATCCTGGACGGAACGCGCATACTCGCGAACCTTCTCGCGGCCGACCTCGTAGACGTGCTCCACCTTGTAGTGGTGACCGACCATCGAGGCCGCATGCGCCGCCGGATCCTGCAGCGACTCGGAATTCTGCTCTGACTCACTCACGCCGAAAGAAAACCTTATCTACCCAGGACGCAAACGCGTTAGGGCAGGAGTAACAGGCCTAACGCGTGGCGTCGACTCCGAACGAGAACCAGCAGCCGAGGGGGTCGCAGCTAGCGAGACTCGCGGTGCGCACGATGCGTTCCGCAGTTCGAGCAGAACTTCTTCAGCTCGAGGCGGTCGGGGTCGTTGCGACGGTTCTTCTTCGTGATGTAGTTACGGTGCTTGCAAACGTCGCAGGCCAAGGTGATCTTGGGCCGCACATCGGTGGAGGAGGCCACTGGATGCCTACTTTCGGGTAAATCTGATCCGGTTAATCAGGACTGTGCAGTTTTCTTGTGTAGCGGTGACCGGACTTGAACCGGCGACGCAACGATTATGAGTCGTTTGCTCTACCAACTGAGCTACACCGCCTCAGGTGCTCACCCCTACACCCTCTCACTGCAGAAGGCGCGAAGCGAACTATCCAATCCAGCGAGCCCCCTAACGGAATCGAACCGTTGACCTTTTCCTTACCATGGAAACGCTCTACCGACTGAGCTAAGGGGGCGTGCATCTGCGCACGGACAAGCTGTGCGCCGAAGCCTTCAAGAGGTTACACATTCCGAACGCCGACTGCCAAATTGCATGCTCAGCGGCCATCTTGCGGTCCTCTTCGAAAGTAGAAACCCCAGCGGGAGGTCATCTCGCTGGGGTTCCTGTGTGGCAGATGTAGGATTCGAACCTACGTAGGCATAAGCCGACGGATTTACAGTCCGCTCCCATTGGCCGCTCGGGCAATCTGCCGTGTGCACCCGAAGAGATTCACACTCTTCGACGCGGAGAGAAGAATACAACGAACGGCCCCCGGGAACGCAAACCGGGTGGATAGCGGGGGTGCGGACCGGCTAACGTCGGGGCCGAAGTCCGAAAAGCAATCGATTCGACACAGGAGTACTCAGTGGCAGATTCTTCCTTCGATGTGGTGAGCAAGGTCGATCGTCAGGAGGTCGACAACGCTCTGGGTCAGGCAGCGAAGGAGCTGGCGACTCGCTATGACTTCCGCGGGTCGGGCACCGTCATCGAGTGGTCCGGCAGCGGCGATGCGGAGGTGATCGTCATTACTTCCGAGAGCGAAGAGAAGGTGAAGGCGGCACTCGACGTCTTCAAGGAGAAGCTGATCCGCCGCGACGTCTCGCTCAAGGCCTTCGAGGCCAACGATCCGGCAGCCTCGGGCAAGGTCTACAAGGTGACCGGCAAGCTCGTCCAGGGCATCTCCACGGAAAATGCCAAGAAGCTCACCAAGAAGATCCGCGACGAGGGGCCCAAGGGCGTCAAGGCGCAGATCCAGGGCGACGAGTTGCGCATCAGCAGCAAGAAACGCGACGACCTCCAGGCCGTTCAGCAGCTACTGAAGTCCGAGGACTTCGACCTCGCCCTACAGTTCGTCAACTACCGGTAGGCGCTGCGCGCATGTGAGTGGAAATACGTGACGGACTATGTACTTTCGCTCACATGCGGCGAAGCCGCCTACAAGCCGCGCGCCATCCGCTCGAGACGGTCGATGCGGTCGGCCATCGGCGGATGCGTCGCGAACAGCCTGCCGACCTTCTCCCCCGCCCGGAACGGGCTGGCGATCATCAGGTGCGCCTCCGCTGCGATGCGCGGCTCAGGGGGCAGCGGGGCCGCCTGCACGCCGCGCTCGAGCTTCCTCAGCGCCGAGGCCAACGCCAACGGGTCCCCAGTGAGCTCCGCGCCAGATTGATCCGCCTGATACTCCCGTGAGCGGGACACTGCCAACTTCACCACGGTCGCCGCAATCGGGCCAAGCATCGACACCAGCAGCAGCGCGAGGGGGTTGGCGCCGTTGCCACCCCGACCGCCGAACATCGAAGCGAACAGCGCGAAATTGGCGAGGCCGGAAATGACAGCAGCCATCGCGCCGGCAACCGAGGAGATGAGAATGTCGCGGTTGTAGACGTGGCTGAGCTCATGGCCGAGCACGGCACGCAACTCACGTTCGTCGAGAATCTGCAGAATTCCGGTGGTGCAGCACACCGCAGCGTTGCGCGGGTTCCGACCGGTCGCGAACGCGTTGGGGCTGTTGGTCGGACTGATGTAGAGGGCAGGCATCGGCTGGTGGGCGGTGGTCGCGAGCTCACGCACGATTCGGTACATCGTGGGCGCCTCGACCTCGGTGACCGGTTGCGCGTGCATCGAGCGCAGAGCCAGCTTGGCGCTGTTGAAGTAGACGTAGCCGTTGATGCCCACCGCAAGCGCAACCGACAGGAACAGAATCGTCGGACTGTTGAACAGCGATCCGATGAAGACGATGAGCGCCGACATTCCGATCAACAGACCGAAGGTCTTGACACCGTTTGCGTAGCTCATTGCCGCCTCTTCCCGGGACTACCTCGATATCTCGAGGACAACTCTCGAGATATCAACGATCGCGGCACCTTGTCGGGTTCCCGAGCAACTGCTCAGCCGACCCGCTCGACCGTGTAGTTCACCAACCGGCCAAGCGCGTCGTTCGGCGCACCCTGGGGAAGTTTGTCGAGCTCGGCGCGGGCCTTCGCAGCGAAGTCTCCGAGCGTGGCCTTCGCCTTCGTCATTCCGGGTGAGCGGTCCAGCAACGTCAGGGCCTCCGCCAGTGCGTCCTCGTCGGTGACTGGGCCATCGAGCAGCTCACGCAACCGGTCGCCGTCGGCTCCCGCTTCGCCGAGCGCATACAGAACCGGCAGCGTGTGCACGCCCTCCCGAAGATCGGTGCCCGGAGTCTTGCCCGACTGCTCCGACGCCGACGAGATGTCGATGATGTCGTCGGAAATCTGAAACGCCGTGCCGACAGCGTCGCCGAGACGCTCGAGCGCGGCGACGTGATCGGCGTCGCCACCGGAGAACGTTCCACCGAATCGACCGCAGGCAGCGATCAGCGATCCGGTCTTCTCCCACACCACTCGGAGGTAGTGCGCGATGGGATCCTCGTCCCGCTTGACGCCGATCGTCTCGCGCATCTGACCGGTGACCAACTCCGCAAAGGTCTCGGCGATGATGCGTACCGCCTCGGGGCCGAGAGTGGAGACCAGACGCGAGGCATGCGCAAACAGGTAGTCGCCGGCCAGGATGGCGACGCTGTTGCCCCAGCGCGAGTTGGCGGACTCCGCCCCGCGGCGCATCGTCGCCTCGTCCATCACATCGTCGTGGTAGAGCGTGGCCAGGTGGACCAGTTCGACGACGGTGGCAGCGGTGACGATGGATTCGTCTGTCGGTTTCGGTCCGAGCTGGCCGGTCAGAACGGTGAACAGCGGACGGAACCGTTTTCCTCCCGCCTTCGCGAGATGAAGAGCTGCCTCGGTGAGGAAGTCCTCGCCGTCGGACAGCTCGGAGATCATCAACTTCTCGACGCTCTCCAGTCCGGCGGCGACGGTTCGTGCAAGCTCCGGATCGACGAGATCCACCCCGGCAACGACCGTCGATCCGGCCGCGTCGTCTGTGCTCACGATTGTTGGTCCTGTCCTGTTCGTCCTGCAACGGTTTCACTGCGATCCCGACTTACCCCCGCACTACCGTAATGAACCTAGTGTGCCGTGCAGAGGGAAGGTGCCCCAGACCACTGCAGATCCCACGCCGGCAGCGCTGCTTTACTGGATGGGTGACTTCTCCCCGATCCACCGACGTCCTCGTCATCGGCGCCGGTCCGGCCGGGTCGGCCGCCGCGGCATGGGCCGCCCGAGCGGGTCGAAGCGTGATCCTCGCCGATTCGGCGACCTTTCCCCGCGACAAGACGTGCGGCGACGGCCTGACGCCGCGTGCCATGGCCGAACTCGACCGACTCGGGCTCGGTGAGTGGACGCGGGGGCGCGCGGAGAACCGCGGGCTTCGGTTGTCCGGATTCGGACAGGAGCTGCAACTCGAATGGCCGGGTGGATCACTGCCCGTCGTCGGGAGTGCTGTTCCCAGAGCCGAGCTCGACGACCGGATCCGGCGCGTCGCAGTCGAATCCGGCGCGGCGATGGTGGAGGGCGCCAAGGCAGTCGGCGTCGAACGCCGGGGCAACGCAGTCACCTCGGTCGTGTTCGACGGCGGTGACGAGATCCGCTGCGACAAGCTCGTCGTAGCCGACGGGGTCCGCTCCTCGCTCGGCAAGCAACTCGGCCGACAATGGCACCGCGACACTGTCTTCGGAGTAGCTGCACGAGCGTACATCGGTTCGGAACGGTCCAACGAGGAGTGGATTTCCTCGCACCTCGAACTGAGGGACGGCAACGGCACACTGCAACCCGGGTACGGGTGGATCTTCCCCCTCGGTACCGGCGAGGTGAACATCGGCGTCGGGACCCTCGCGACCGCGAAGCGGCCCGCGAACGGGTCACTGCGGCCCCTACTGGATCTCTACACCGATCAGCGACGCGCCGACTGGGCCCTCACCGGCGACCTACGAGCGGTGGCGTCCGCGCTGCTGCCGATGGGCGGAGCCGTGTCGAACGTCGCGGGCGAGAACTGGGCGATCATCGGCGACGCGGCGGCCTGCGTCAATCCGCTCAACGGCGAGGGCATCGACTACGGCCTCGAAGGCGGCCGCATGATCGCCGATCTCCTCGACGAGAGAGATCTGACCCTGACGTGGCCGAACCTGCTGCGCGAGCACTACGGGCAGGCGTTCTCCATCGCTCGGCGCCTGGCAGGTCTGCTGACGGTGCCCCGATTCCTCCCGGCGACCGGTCCCATCGGCATGCGCTCACGCGCGCTGATGACCGTCGCAGTTCGTGTCATGGGCAACCTCGTCACCGACGCCGATACCGATCTCGTCGCGCGGGCATGGCGTGCGACCGGCAGCGCGTCGTCGAGAATCGACTCCCGGCCCCCGTTCACATGATGCAGTTCACATGATGCCGCGCTAACGCACGGCGCGGTGCAGCGCGACGATCCCGCCGGTGAGGTTGCGCCACTGTACGGAGGACCATCCGCTCTCGGCGATGGTGGCAGCCAGCTGCTCCTGCGTGGGCCACGCACGGATCGACTCGGCGAGGTAGACGTACGCGTCGGGGTTGGACGAGACCGCGCGCGCGACCGCAGGCAACATCTTCATCAGGTACTCCATGTAGACCGTCCGGAACGGTGCGAACACCGGCGTCGAGAATTCACACACGACCAGGCGTCCACCCGGCTTGGTGACGCGAGCGATTTCGGCCAGTCCGGCGCGGAAGTCGGAGACGTTGCGCAACCCGAAGGAGATGGTCGCTGCGTCGAAACTCGCATCGGCGTACGGCAGATGCATCGCGTCACCGGCGACCATGGGGACCGGACGCTCCGAACCGGCCTGCAGCATGCCCTTCGAAAAGTCCGTTGCCACGCACCACGCACCGCTGCGGGCGAGCTCGACGGTCGAGACGCCGGTGCCGGCGGCGAGATCGAGCACCTTCTCCCCCGGTTTCGGGTTCAACGCCTCGCGGGTGAGCTTGCGCCAGCTGCGATCCTGACCAAAGGACAGAACTGTGTTGGTGATGTCGTATCGACGGGCGACGCCGTCGAACATCGACGCGACCTCGTGTGGTTCCTTGTCGAGCGTTGCACGCGTTGTGGACACGAATTCGAGCTTACGTCAGCACGCATCCGCTCAGAATCAGGCGGATCGAAGCGACCGACGAGACTCCCAGCCGAGTACCTCGCTGTAGTGACCGAGCAGTTCGTCGCAGATCGCCGGCCAGGTGCGGTGCAGGACGGACTTGCGTGCGGCTTCACCGAACCGGGCTCTCATCGACGACGAGGCCAGCGCGGTAACCGCGCTGGGGAGCAGTTCGGTGAAACGGTCCACGGGCAGCAGGTACCCGTTGCGGCAGTGCGAGATCAGGTCGCGCGGCCCGCCCGCGTCCGGCCCGATGACCGGGATGCCGCTGGCGAGGGCTTCCTGCACGGCCTGGCAGAAAGTCTCGTGCTCACCGGGATGCACGAACACATCGAAGCTCGCGTACGCCTGCGCGAGATCGTCGCCGCCTAGCTGGCCGGTGAATATCGCCGACGGCATCAACTGCTCCAGGGAGGCGCGGTCGGGGCCGTCGCCCACCACAACGATTTGGATGTCGGGGTTGTCTGCGATAGCGGCGAGCCGCTCCACATGCTTCTCCGGTGCCAGCCGTCCGACGAATCCGACGATCAGCTGTGCGTTGCCGTCACCGAGCCACTGCCTGCGTAGGGACTCGCGGCGAGCGGACGGCGCGAATCGGATCGCGTCGACGCCCCTGGCCCATCGGTGCACGCGAGGGATTTTGTGCTGTTCGAGTGCGTCCACCGCGGACGTGGACGGGGCGAGGGTTCGGGCGGCGCCGCGATGCACTCGCCTGGTCCAGCGCCACGCGGCACGGGATGTAAGTCCGAGGCCGTAGCTCTCGGCGAATCCAGCGACATCCGTCTGGTAGACGGCCACTGCCGGAACGCCGAGGCGGTTGGCTGCGGCGAGCCCGCCGGCGCCGAGTAGAAACGGCGATGCCAGGTGAACGACGTCGGGATCGAACTCGCGCAGCGTCGACGTCAGACCGGGGCCGGGCAGTCCGACGGGCAGCGAACTGACCTTGGGCACCATGACGGCCGGTACCCGGTGCACCGGGGTGCGCCCGTGTTCGACTGCCGCACGAGGCTTGCCGGCCGGGGTGTCCGGCGCGACGACCATCGCCTGATGGCCCGTTCTCTCCAGATGCTCGAGGACTCGGAGCACCGAGTTGGTGACGCCGTTCATGTTGGGTAGGAACGATTCCGCAACGATGGCTACTCGCACGATCCCCAGTGTGGGCAGCCGTTCCGGCCATTTGGGAGCGAGGACGTTACGAGTGGGCGAAGTTCGCGCGAATCATCTGATCGCGTTCACCTCACTGCTTGCGTCTGAGCAGGAACATGAGCGGGTCGGCTATTGCCCATGTCACGACCACGACGGAGGCCGCTGGGACGACGGCCACGGAGGCGTTGCGTCCGGATACTCGAACGAGATCCGGTTCGGATCGCGCGTACTCGACGTCGATGTTCTGACCGGCGATGAGATTGGTGGGGTAGAGAACGCCCAACTCGGGGTTGTGGGTCACGCCGTCCGGGGTGACGAAGCTGATCGCCGACCTCAATTTCCCGGCCGAGAGCACTTCTGCCGTCGCTCGCCCCTCGTCGGAAGTGATGGTGCGATCGTTCTGCCACGCAGCGACGACGAGCAGGAAAGCCAGCACCGACAGACCGACTGCCACCACGAACACCGAGGCCCTCGCCCGCCGCCGAATCTTCGCGGTGCGCTCGTCGATGTTCACGCTGCGAGTACTCACGCCCCCAGACGTTACTGGGCCGCTGTAGACGACCGCTCCGGTAGCGTTGTTCGACATGTCTCGCGACTTCGAGTTCACGATCAATTCCGAGTACACGCCGGCCGATGTGCACGAGGCCCTCACCAGCACGGATCAGTGGCTCGCGCGCTTCGCGAAGGCCGAGAAGGTCGACGGCTACGCGTTGACGGCACACGGGAACGGCGGGTTGACCGTCGAGATGTCCGAGGAGGTCGGTACCTCGGAACTGCCCGGGTTCGTCAAGAAGGTGGTCAGGGGCAAACTGCTCATCACTCGAACCGACTACTGGGGCCCACTCGACGGTGACCGCGCCGACGGGACCTTGCAAGGCGGGGCGACGGCGGTCGCAGCCCGGGTACAGGGCACGATGACGCTGCGTCCCGGCGGATCCGGAACCGTGCTGACGGTCAGCGGTATCTCGACGGTGAAGATCCCGCTGATCGGCGGCAAGATCGAGTCGCTCGTCAACGACATGATCAAGGACATGGTCGACCGGGAGACGCGCGAAACAGTCGAGTGGGCGCGCAAGCAGGACGGAATGACACCCAACAGCTAGAGGCGCGTGCGAATCCCGGCGTGGAGTTCGCGCAGCCCCGAGCGTTCGGTGGTCACTTCGAGGACACGGATCTCCTCGGTGCCCTCGCTCAGCGCCGCAGCCAGGGACGACACGTCGACGCTGCGGTGCTCGATCCGATATGCCGCACACAAGGCCGCGAGATCCATCCCGTGCGGCGTCCCGAACACCCGCTCGAACGCCCCCGCGTACTGCGGATCGCCCTGCTCGAGAAGTTCGAAGATTCCGCCGCCGTCGTCGTTGGCCACGACGATGGTCAGATCGCTCGGCCGCGGCTCACCGGTACCGATCAGCAACCCCGCCGCGTCGTGCAGGAATGTCAGGTCGCCGAGAAGCGCGATGGTGCGACCCGAACCGGAGAGCGCCGCGCCGACGGCCGTCGAGACGGTCCCGTCGATGCCCGCGACGCCGCGGTTCGAGAGCACCCGCACCCCGTGCGTCGGATAGCTCACCAGGGCCGCATCGCGCACCGGATTGGACGCTCCCAGCAGGAGCTGATCGCCGTCTCGGAGCGAGGACATCACCGTCGCCGCGACGTGCAGGCCAGTCGGCTTGGGGTGCGCCGCGAGTTCGTCGCGCACTGCCATGTCGGCGCGCGCGGACAACTCCGTGCAGCGCTCGAGCCAGCCGCCGCGGGGGCTGCCCGAGGTGATCGCCCTGGTTCCCGTGGCGAGGACGTTTCCGGAGACATCCGGCCAGCGCGGCCCGGTGGTGAGCGCGATGACCTCAACCGACGGGTTCGCCAGCAAGGACGACACCTCTCGATGCAGCGTCGGCCGACCGGTGATGATCGCCTGCCGGGGTTCGAGTTGTGCCAGAGCGAGCGGGTGCAGCGGAACGCCGTGCAGCGGAGCCGTCGGCTCGGCCACCGTCGGCAGACCGGCGAGCTCGGGACGCAGGGCCGCCCCGTGGCCGGAGACCACGATCGTGTCCACACTCAGGTCGACGTCGACAGGCACGTCCAGCGTCGCCATCTGCGTCGTGGTCCAGGGAGCGCCGCCGGCCCGGCCCTGCGGGGCAGGCGTGAGGTCGGTGAGATCGGGAACCAGTGGTTCACGAAGCGGGATATCGAAGTGCGCCGGGCCGGCATTGCCCGAGCGGGTGCCACGAGCAGCAGCGAGGACTCGGCAGACCGCACTGCGCCACTGACTGTTCTGACCGTCGCCGTCCTCGGCTAGACCGAGACTGATGGTCGCGCGGACCTGGCTGCCGAACAACCCCAACTGCTCGATGGTCTGGTTGGCGCCGGTGCCGAGCATCTCGTACGGACGGTTCGCGCTGAGCACCACCAGCGGCATCCGGGCGTAGTTGGCTTCGAGCACCGCCGGGCCGAGGTTCGCCACCGCGGTCCCCGAGGTCATCACAACCGGCACGGGCCGTCCACCGCTGCCCATGATCAGCCCCAGTGCCAGAAAGCCTGCGGTGCGCTCGTCGATCCGCATGTGCAGCCGGAGCCGGCCCGAGGTGTCCGCGTCCTGCAGCGCGAACGCTAACGGCGCATTGCGCGAACCCGGGCACAGTACGACATCGCGAACACCACCACGAACGAGTTCGTCGACGACAGTTGCGGCCTGTGCGCTGGACGGATTCACCTCTCCAGATTGTCAGATTCTCGTCGCGTCGACCTATTCGGCCCGCGGGCCGTGCTGATCACCGCACGAATGTTTGACACGATAACGGTGTGCGCACTGTCTTCGACCCGTCAGCAATGCCGCCCGGTGGCCTGTATCCCCTGCTCACCGCCTCGGTCGTGCCCCGTCCCATCGCGTGGGTGTCCACCGTGTCCGCCGAGGGGGTCGCCAATCTCGCTCCGTACAGCTTCTTCTCGGTCTCCTCGCCCAACCCGCCGGTGGTGCAATTCACCTCAGTGGGACGCAAGGACAGCCTGCGGAACATCGAGGCAACGGGCGAGTTTGTGATCAATCTCGCGACGGCGCACATGGTCGAGCAGATCAACGCGTCCTCCGCCGGTTACGAACACGGCGTCAGCGAACTCGAAGCCCTCGGCATCGCGAGTGAGCCGAGCGAGAAGGTTGCCCCGCCTCGCGTCGCCGAATCCCCCGTTGCCATCGAGGCCACGCTGCATCGAATCATCGAGGTCGGCAATTCCTTCGTGGTGATGGGACGCGTCGTCGCGATCGCCGTGCGCCCCGAGTTCCTCGCCGCGGACGGCCTCCCGTCGTTCGAGGCCATTGCACCGCTGAGCCGTCTCGGCCGAACCGAATGGGGCATGCCGCCGGAGGTGCGTACGATCGATCGCCCCGGCGTCCCTACTTGACCCGCTGGCTCACCCTTGCCCTGATCACCGTCGTAGCGACGGCCGGGGCTTCTTGGCTCGCGGTTCCGTCCGCGGGCCTGTTCGTCGCACTGTTCGTCGCGCTGGTGTTCGCGCTGGCCGGGTGGGCACCGAGATCGGGCGTACCGCGCCGCTGGGGAATCGCCGCACAGGCAGTGCTCGGCGTCGAAATCGGCACTCTGGTCCAGCGCGATGCACTGGCCACTCTCGGTGACGCCTGGGTGCCCGTAGTCGCGGCGTGCGTCGGGACGCTGCTGCTCTCCATCGCCGCGGGAGCATTGCTCGGACTGCGTCGGGACGTGGATTCGCTGACCGGCGCGCTGGCACTCGTCGCCGGCGGGGCGTCGGGGTTGGTGGCGATCGCGCAGGAACTCGGCGGCGACGAACGCATCGTCGCCGTGGTGCAGTACCTGCGAGTCGTGCTGGTGACGACGACGATGCCGATCGTCGCGATCGTGGTGTTCTCCGCGCACGGGAACGGTGACGCCATCATCGACACCTCGGACGCGGGCGCACCGTGGTTGCTCGATCTTGCCTTCGTGGCGATCTGCGCGGCCGTCGGTTACTTGCTGGCCCGTCTGATCAGGTTGCCCGCCCCGGGCTTGCTCGGGCCGATGATCGTGGTGACGGCCATCGACTTGCTGGGAGTCTCCATCGATGGCAATGTGCCGGCGCTGCTGCTCACCGCCGCGTACATCGGCATCGGTTGGCAGGCGGGACTGAAGTTCACGATGGATAGTCTGCGCATGATCTCGCGGATACTGCCGACCGCCCTGCTGTTGATCATCGGCATCACCGTCGGGTGCGCAGTCCTCGGACTCGCGCTCGCCGCCACGACGTCCATGTCGGCGTACGACGGCTATCTCGCCACCACCCCGGGCGGTGTGTATGCCGTCCTCGCAATTGCGGCCTCCACCGGCGCCAATGTCACGTTCGTCGTTGCCGCGCAAGTGATCAGGGTGTTCATGATGCTCTTCGCGGTCCCGGTGGGCGCCAAGATCGTGCGCCACTATCGACGGCCCTGACTCGATGCGGCCGTGGCAGGACTTAGAGTTCAGCTATGCCCGATACTCGCTTCGGCCACGCGGTAGGTCCCGCCGTCGGTGATGACGATCGCAAGTCCTACGCCACACTGCGGGCCAGGACAACACCGCGCGCAGAGCGGTACCAACTGGGAAGATCCCTGCGTGAGAAGGTTTCTCGCGAGTCCATGGGCGAGTGGAACCCGCCCCTCGATCGCCTGGATCCGATCCGTCAGATCGAGTTCTCCCACGAGGGCCGCATCGATTGGCTCATCCCGGTCCGCGTCGAACGCATGATGGAGTCGCCGTACGGCTTCCTGCGCGGAACCGCGATCGTGATGGCGCGCGACGTTGCGCTGCTGCCGTCGACAGGCATCAATCCTGTGGTGAGCGGCGACTCCCACCTCGGCAACTTCGGCTTCTACGCCTCCCCCGAGCGCGACCTGGTGATCGACCTCAACGATTTCGACGAGGCCCACCCCGGTGCCTGGGAGTGGGATCTGCGACGCCTCGTCGCAAGCATCTGGGTGGCGGGCCGTCAGAACGGCCACAGCGAATCGCAGTGTGAGGATGCCGTCGCCGCCTGCGTTCGGGCATATCGCATCGAGGTCTCGCGGCTGGCCGACGAACCGCTGATGTCGCGTTCGTTTCAACGGTTGACGGCCGAGAAACTGCAGGCCGACGCCACCGAGGGCTCGCTCCGCAGAGAGATCAAACGGGCGACGAAGAAGGCCCGCCGACGCACCAGCGACCGGGTACTGCCGCAGTTCACCGAGGAGCACGAGGGGACGCGGCGACTGGTCGAGGAACCGCCGATCACCACGCGGATACCCGAGCGCGACGAGAACCTGCTGGCCGAAGGCCTCGACGAGTACCTCGAGACCCTCTCGCCGCATTGGCGGCGGGTACTGGGCGGCTACACCCTGATCGACGTCGCGCACCGAGTCGTGGGTGTGGGAAGCGTCGGGCTGCGGGCGTACGTGGCGCTGCTCGAGGGCAGCAGTCCCGACGACGTGGTGTTTCTGCAACTCAAGCAGGCCAGACGGTCGGTCCTGGCGCCCTACGTGCACGGCGAGGACGCCTGGCACGCACATCAGGGACAACGCGTCGTCGAATATCAGCAGGACCTGCAGACCGTGAGCGATCCGCTGCTCGGGTGGACGACGATAGACGGTCGGCAGTACTACGTACGACAGTTCCGCAACATGAAGGGCACCATCGATCTCGGTTCGATCGATGCGCCCGCGCTGGTCGACTACGCGGGAGTGGTCGGGCGCCTGTTGGCGAAGGGCCATGCCCGCACGAGTGGGGCGTCGATGATCTCGGGCTATGCCGGGGGTTCCGATGCTCTGGACACGGCACTGTGCCGATTCGCTCGGCTATACGCCGACCAGACCGAGGCCGATCACGCGCAGTTGGTGCAGGCGGTCAAGAACGGCCGCTTCGCCGGCATGTGAGTGGAAATACGTGTCCCCCTATGTATTTCCACTCACATGCGCGTAGCTCCTATCCGGCGTATTTGGTGACCAGTGCGCCTACACGCGGAAGCGCCTCGACGACGTTCTTCTGCGCCGAGCCGCGCAGGCTGCCGTAGAACTTCTTGACGACGCTCTTGTCGGTCTCCTCGATGCGCGAGTCTGTCACCGACAGCAACGCGTTGGACACCTGGTCGGAGTTGGCGACAAGGTAGTCCGAGAACGACCCGGCGGGCGCGGCGTTGTACGACTGCCAGAACGGTTCGAGCTGGGCCACGAAGTCCGGCCAGAGCGCCTCCACGGCCCGGTCGATGTACGAGGGTCCGACCTTCTTGACAGCCCCGTATCCGCCCTTGACGGCGAGGCCGCTGGCGCCCTTCTTGTCCGCAACCTCGGCGTCGATCAGTGCCAGAATGTCCGGCATCAGCACATCGCGCTTCGACTCATCGAGCAAAGATTCCTTCAGTGCAGCAACCACTTCGATTTCCTCTCGGATGGTATTTTTTCGGCCACGCGAACCGGGGAAGAGTACTACAGGAGGGTGAAGCACCGCCGGACTCGATCGTGCCACCACGCCACCCGATCCTCCGATGCGGCCAGGGCCTGCAGCCGCTCCGGATCGGGCACCGCGACAGCAGCAGCCAACGTACCGTCGACGAGTTCGGCGTGCTCGCACACGTCCTGCGTGAACAGACTTCCGGTGCCGAGCCCGCAGGCGAATTCCAGCTTGGGGATCGCCGCGGCGGCGGCGAGGCCCGCAGCCATCCCGACCGCCGAGTCGAGAGCACTGGAGACAACCACCGGCACACCGTATTCGCCGAGCTCTCCGGCCAATTCCAACAGCGCGCGCATGCCCCCGAGCGGAGCGACCTTCAGCACGGCAACGTCCGCTCCCCCGGCTCGGACGACCCGTAGCGGATCCTCGGCGCGCCGGATGCTCTCGTCGGCCGCGATACGCACACCCGGCAGACGCCGGCGAACCTCGACCAACTCGGGAACCGTCGCGCACGGCTGTTCGGCGTACTCGAGCTCGCCGTCTTCGAGCAACGCGGTGAGCGCGGTGACTGCCTCCTCGACGGACCAGCCCCCGTTGGCGTCGACGCGCACCCGTGGGACGCGGGCCCGTACGGCCCGCACTCGGGCGATGTCCTCGGCGAGGGTCTGCCCCTTTTCGGCAACCTTCACCTTCGCCGTGTCGACGCCGGCGTAGCGCTCCAGAATCCCCTCCACCGCGTCGGGCGAGACCGCGGGGACGGTGGCATTGACGCGGACGCGTTCGCGGTACGGCTTCGGTGGGCCCTCCCAGGCTGCCTCGATGCCGGCCCGTAGCCACGCCGAGGACTCCTGATCGTCGTATTCGACGAACGGTGCGAACTCACCCCATCCGGCCGGACCCTGGAACAGCACGACCTCGCGGGTGCTGATTCCGCGGAACCTGGTTCGCATCGGGAGCGCCAGCACGTGCGCCCCATCCAACACATCCTCGACGGAGGTGTCTGTCACTGCTGGCCCTTCAGCAGCTGAACCATCAGCGCCTCGCAGTCCGCGAGGACGTTGCCTTCGGTGTCCTTCAGTACCGCGCTGATGAACGTCTTGCGCCCCTCGACACGATCGACGCTGCCCTCGATGACCAACTCGGTGTCCAGTGGAGTGACCTTGCGGTAGTTGATGTGCAGGAAGGCTGTGCGACTGATGGGGCGCCCGTAGGCGTGCTGGATCATGCCGAACAGGTCGTCGAAGAGCAGTGGCAACGTGCCCCCGTGCGCCGCGCCGTTTCCGCCGAGATGGAAACGACGGAACGTTCCGCGGCTGCGCACACCCTCCGGATCGAACTTCTCCAGCGTCCACGGCAGCATCAGCAACGAGCCACGTCCGGGAAGAGACATCACACGCCCGGCGGGGGCCTGCCCCTCCGGCACCTGGAACGGCGCCAGCAGCTCGTTGAGCGCCTCCACCTTCTCGGCTACCTCGACGGTCAGCTCGGGCGTCGGCGCGGCGCTGACAGCCAGATCCTGCAGTCTGCGAAGGGCCTCGACGAGTCGACCGAATTCGGGCCCGACGTCGGCAGCGGTGTACTTGGGGAATCCACCATGATGCTCGTACTCGTCCTGGCCTGCCTTTTCACTCATGCCAGCACCGTAACCCGTGGCGCGGCAATCTATCGTGGCGGGCGTGACCTTCACTCCTGCGCTATGGCGACCCGTTTCCGGCTTCGACGACCTCACCGACATCACGTACCACCGGCACGTCACGGACGACACCGTCCGTATCGCGTTCGATCGGCCCGAGGTACGCAACGCGTTTCGACCCCACACGGTCGACGAGCTCTACCGCACCCTCGAGCACGCCCGCGTCAGCTCGGATGTCGGCACGGTGCTGTTGACAGGAAACGGGCCCAGCGCGAAGGACGGCGTGTGGTCGTTCTGCTCGGGCGGCGACCAGCGTATTCGCGGCCGTAGCGGCTACCAGTACACGGAGCAGGATGCGAGCACGGGCCAACCGGGAGAGACCGCCGATACGGTCGACAGGGCCCGCGCGGGACGGCTACACATCCTGGAGGTGCAGCGTTTGATTCGATTCATGCCCAAAGTGGTCATCTGCCTGGTCAACGGATGGGCTGCGGGCGGTGGGCACAGCCTGCACGTCGTGTGCGACCTGACGCTCGCAAGCCGCGAGCACGCCCGATTCAAGCAAACCGACGCCGATGTCGGCAGCTTCGACGGCGGTTACGGCAGTGCGTATCTAGCCAAGATGGTGGGACAGAAATTCGCGCGCGAGATATTCTTCCTCGGCGATACCTACACGGCCGAGGACATGCACGCGATGGGTGCCGTCAACCGCGTCGTCGATCACGCCGAGCTCGAGAACGTTGCCATCGAGTGGGGCAGGAAGATCAACGGCAAATCCCCGCAGGCGCAACGGATGCTCAAGTACGCCTTCAACCTGCAGGACGACGGTCTGGTGGGCCAGCAGCTGTTCGCGGGCGAGGCCACCCGGCTCGCATATATGACCGACGAGGCCGTCGAGGGCCGCGACTCCTTCCTCGAGAAGCGCGCCCCCGACTGGTCACCGTTCCCGCGGTACTTCTAGAAGCGAGTCCATGTCCCCGGCCCGAACCCCGCCAGCGCACCGCCGCCGAACGCCCGAAGGCGGCGGTGCGGCGATCATCGAGTGGTTCGTACAGCCTCATGACTACGAGTGGATGACTGAGTTCCAGAACTCGCACCCATCGGGGAAGATCATCCGCGTCATCGTGGCGTTGTCGCTGATCAACATCAGCGGCATGTCGGCGATGTCCCTGTTCGCGGAGGGCGGCCCCGCGGGCCCGTTCGGGACGACGCTGACACTGCTGCTGTGTGCGTCGAATCTGGTGATCGCCGCTCTGTGGCTGCTACGGCCGTTTCCCGGGCGTCTCGGCGTCATCGCGTTCACGGTGTACGCAGACATCGGGGTGGCAGCCGCGCTGGCCGTTCTCGACCTACGCAACGCGCTGCTCGGGTGCGTCGTGTTCGCCGTCATCGGCGCGTTCGCGACTTTCTTCGTCAGCCCGCGCTGGGTGGTGGCACACCTGATCTTCGCGGCGTCGGTCGTGTCGACCTTCGCGTTCCTGCTCTATCTCCGTGGCGACATGGACACCATCACCTTGCTGGTCCAGACCGACGTGGTGCTGATCGGCATCATGAGCGTTCCGGTCACGTCCCACATCTTCCTCACCACCCTGTCCGCGGACGCTCGAAGCTCCGCACTCGACCCGCTGACCGGACTACTGAACCGCCGCGGCCTCGATGCAGCGATCTCGGAACTGTGGCCACAGGGTCGACTCGAGGGGCAGTGCGCAGCCGTCATCGTCGTCGACATCGACAAGTTCAAAGCCGTCAACGACCTGCACGGCCACGACGAGGGCGACAAAGTCATTCGGCGAGTAGCCGATCGATTGTTCGGACACCTGTCGCGGTACGGCGTCCTCGGCCGCACCGGAGGCGAGGAGTACCTGGCAGTGGTGATCACCTCGCGGCTGCACATCGACGCCCTGATTCACGGCATCCGACGCGCCCTGCACGACTCGAACGACGCCGTCCCCGTGACGGTGAGTGTCGGCGCGGCAATTCTCTACGCCGAATCCCCGCTGTGGACAACGGACTCGGACACCGTCAGCACCGCGACCCGCGCTGCCGATTCGACGATGTACCAGGCCAAAGCAGCGGGCGGCAACAGGGTCGTCACGACGCTCATCTGACGAATGCGCGGCTGCAATACTGGCGCTGTGGAGATTCTGAGCAGTAGAACGATCCTGCGCCCCGCCGACTACGAGCGAACGCTCGCCTTCTATCGGGACGGTCTCGGTCTCGCCATCGCCCGCGAGTATCGCGCCGGCACGGTGTTCTTCGCCGGGCAGTCGTTGATCGAGATCGCCGCGCACGGCGGTTCCGAAGTGCCGACGATCTTCGACGGCGCACTGTGGCTGCAGGTCCGCGACATCGATTCCGCCGTCGCCGAGCTCGAATCCCGAGGCATCCCGATCGAGCGGGAAGCGCAGCAGGAACCCTGGGGACTTGTCGAACTCTGGCTCCGTGACCCGGACGGGGTTCCCATCGTGCTGGTGGAGATACCGGCCGAACATCCGCTCCGCCGCGACGTGCGAAAGACCTGACGCCGCTACCCCTCGTCGCCTGGGGCCTCGTCGCCTGGGGTCTCGTCGCGTGGAGCCTCGAGCATCCGGCGCACCGCGACCGCGGACTGGGGACGTGACCACAGGAAGCCCTGCGCGAACGTGCAGCCGAGTTCCAAGGCGATATCGGCCTGCTTACGCGTCTCGATGCCCTCTATCACCATCGACATTCCCAGATCCTGCGCGATCGAGGACAGCGCTTTGAGCACAGCGCGGCCCCTGGTCGTGTCGATGAATCCGGTGAGGTGGCCGTCGATCTTGATTCCGTCCGGTTCCAGCGTCACGAGTCGCTCGAGCGAGGACCAGCCGGACCCGAAGTCGTCGAGCAGAACTCTGAAGCCGAGGGCGTGCACATCGTCGATATGTCGACGGATGAGTGGCCCGTCGTTGACCGAGGAGGTCTCGGTGAGCTCGAGTGAGATCAGACGCGGCTCCATCGAGGACAGCGCAAATGCACTCTGCAGCTGCGCCACCGCGTCGGGATGCGCCAGATGCCGTCCGGACAGGTTGACGGAAAGACGCAGACCGGGGCGCAACTGTTGCCACAGCTGGGCTTCCTTCACCGCCAGTCGCAACACCTCGAGATCGATGTCGATGATCAGTTCGCTGGACTCGGCGAACGGTACGAAATCCCCGGGCGAGACGAGTCCTCGCGTGGGGTGATGCCATCGCGCGAGGGCCTCGAAGCCGATGACCGTCTCGGTGCGCATATCCACCACCGACTGAAACCACGGCACGATCTGCCCGGCATACAAACCGCCGGCAAGGTCATGATCGTTGTCCAACTTCGCCGGGGTGGAACCGATTCGGCGGTGCAGCTCGAGCTGTTCCTCGAGCACGGAACCGTACTGCTCGAGCTCCTGCAACTGGCCATCGCTCAACTCGCGTGGCATCCGGTCCAGCAGGCACAGCGACCCGACGACCAGACCTTCACGCCCACGCAAGGGCACCGACGCATACGCGGCGATGCCGTTCTGATCGAGAATGCCGCGCTGACGCACGGTGGCCTCCACCCGATTGCGTGCGACCACGGACGGTCTTGCGGTGCGCACCACGTCGTCGCAGAGCGTGGTGGAACGCTCTACCGTCGACACAGGTGGCCCACCTATGTTGACCAGCGTGTACTGCATGGTTTCGTCGAGCACATTGAGCTGCGCGATAGCGAAACCGACACTGCGTGCGGCCAGCTCGACGGTGGTGCGCAGCGCCGGCGTGGTCGCCTCGATATCGAGGTAGCGGCGGGCGGAATCGCTCTGTCTACGGGCGCGGGAACGACGATTCGGCAGCGTCGCGTCGTGTTCCACGCATGCCCCCTCCCCGACAGCTGCACGGCGGCGGTCCGGTGCCTCGTCCGGCAATGAGCTTAACCGCGAGGCGCCGCCTTCGGGTCGACGAGCGAGGTTGTCTTCTTTACAGGCTGGGCATTTGGGTGTGCAACAAACGGTGCCGCAACAGAGCGGCGCCGAGTCGCACTCCGTCGGGCGACGGGACCGTTGTCGAGCTGCCCCGGCGGGTGGCGTCGTAGGTGAACGCACCGAGCGCGGTGAGATCGGCGAGAACGTCCCCGGCGAGCGGCCCGACACTCTCGCTCGGGACAGGTCCACCGTGGTGCGTCCACCCCTCGGCGGTGAGTATTTCGGTGAGCAGCTCGGCCTCCCCCGCGGGAGGTGCGCCGCGGGCGATATCGGCGAACACGACTTCCGCGGCAATGGTGTCCGGGTGGTAGGCGGTGCCGACGAATCCGCCGATCAGTGTCGTCCACATGCGGTCGGCGCTCATTCCGCGTGCCCTGGCCGTCGGCAGCAGTCGGCCGTGATGCCGACGGACCAGACCGAGCCTGCGCAACAGCCGTCGCACCCGCAGGACGGGCACGGTGTCGATCTCCTCTCCCGGCGGGAACGGCCACTCGCTCGGCGTCCACAGGGTGCCGAGGGCTCGCTCGACCACGGCGCCGGGCAGATATCCGCGCTCGGTCAGGTCGATACCGTCGCCGACGAGGGCGAGCAGGCCCTCGAGTCTTCGCACACAGGAGTAGGCCGGTTCGACGGCCTCGTGCAGCACTTCGGCTGTATCGCGGTAGAGCTCGATCCGCGGCGGGCTGTATCGCGTCCACAACATGATGCGGTGATCGAGTAGCTGCTCGATGAGTACGCCGCCCGCACGTTCGGAGCGCAGCACCGAATCGGTGAGGCGGCGACGCTTGGCAGCGACCGCGGCATCGCGAAGAGGCCGTCCGCCGACTCGGCTCGGCGCGAACTCACCCGCAATCGTCGCCACTTCGAGGGTCTCACCGATCAGACTCACGACGGCCAGTTCGGGATCCTCGGGAGTGTCCTGCCAGGTGATGAGATCGGTGTCCGGCGGGCCTATTCCCGACGCGGCGACCGCGTCGGCGATCTCCGACTGCCTGCCTGCGTCATCGGTGTTGTCGAGGAGTGCCCGGGTGCGTGGGCTGCGAGCGATGTCCGCGTAGCGCGCATGCCCCAGACGGTCCAGCAGCTCGGCGAGCGCCAGCGCGATCTCCCAGGCCCGCTCGCGGTCCTCGGCGATCTCGACGAGGTGTTGCCAGAGAAATGTCTGCACCGAGCTCTGCGTCGGTCCGGCCGGGGGCGAGAGGCCGCGCAGCCCCTCCCACCCGAGTTGGGCATCGGCCGCCGTCGCCGGATCGATCGAGTCCAGAGACGACAACGCGGCAGCGACCGCCTCGTCGATGCTGCTGCGACCCCCGCCGATCTCGTCGAACTCCACGGTTCAACTGTCCCACAGCGCGCGTCTAGGCTGGTCCGAGTGAGCATGCTCCGTGAAATGTCCGTGCCCACCGGCCCGGCTGTGGCGGAACTGCTGCCGCAACTCTCATCGATTCTCGACGGGAACTCCGATGACGCGAACTGCGATGCGGTGCTGCCGGTGCCCGCCGGTGACGACAGAGAAGCGGGACGTCTGCGCGGCGCGCTGTCTCCCGGTTCGCCGATCCAGCCCGAGGCCGCGCTCGTCGTCGCGACGTCCGGTACCACCGGGACCCCCAAGGGTGCGATGTTGTCGGCCGACGCACTACGAGCGAGCGGCACCGCTACACACGATCGGCTCGGCGGGCCGGGCAGTTGGTTGTTGGCCCTGCCGGCTCATCACATCGCGGGATTGCAGGTGCTCCTGCGCAGTGTTCTGGCCGGGACGCGGCCCGAGATACTGGACGTCTCCGACGGTTTCGACCCGTCGCAGTTGCCGGCGGCGGTCGGGAGAATGTCGGGGCGTCGGTACACGTCCCTGGTGCCGACGCAGCTGGTCAAGGCGCTCGGCGACCCGGCGGCGGCGGAGGCGTTGGCGGAGCTGGATGCGGTGCTGCTCGGCGGGGCCGCTACACCGGTGCCGTTGCGAGAACGCGCGGAGGCGGCCGGGATCAACGTGGTGCGTACCTACGGCATGAGCGAGACCGCAGGCGGGTGTGTCTACGACGGTGTGCCGCTCCGCGGGGTGGAGATCTGGATCGTCGACGGCCGGGTGGTGCTCGGCGGCTCGACAGTCGCGCTCGGCTACCGCGGGATGCCGAATCATCCGGCTTTCGCCGACGCAGGGCGTTTTCGCACGGACGACGCCGGAGTGCTGACCGACGGTGTGCTGTCGATAACCGGCAGGCTCGACGAGGCCATCTCCACCGGCGGGCTGACAATCGTGCCCCAGGTCGTCGAAGCCGCGGTCGCAACGCATCCTGCGGTGCGCGAATGCGCGGTGGTCGGCTTGCCCGACGAACGCCTGGGCGAGCGAGTCGCGGTGGCGATCGTCGCTTCGGCGGCAGTGACGTTGGCGGACCTGCGCGCACATGTGGCGCTCACACTCGACGCCACGGCTGTGCCGCGGGAGTTGTACATCGTGGAAACGCTGCCCACCAAGGGGCCTGGAAAGATCGATCGGTCGGCGTTGCGGGCAGCGCTCGCGCCCCGCCGGCCCGCGGTGTGAATCACCACCGAGTGACCTGAAAGCCCCGGGCGTGGAAGCATCGCGTACATGAGCACACTGGTCTGCTTCCATGCCCACCCCGACGACGAGGTCTTCACCACTGGCGGGATCATGCGCCTGGCCGCGGATGCAGGCCACCGCGTCGTGCTGGTCACTGCCACCGACGGCTCGCGCGGTGAGAGCCCCGAGAACATTCTCGCCGAGGGCGAGACTCTGGCCGAGCGGCGGGAGAACGAGTTGACGAGGTCCGCTCAGGCGCTGGGAGTGCACCGCATCGTCCTGCTCGGCTACCCCGATTCCGGCATGGCGGGCACGCCCGAGAACGACGACCCCGCTGCGTTCTGCAATGCCGACGTCGACTCTGCGGCGCGCAAGCTCGCCGATGTACTGCGGGAGGAGAACGCTGACGTCCTCACCATCTATGACCCCAACGGAGGATACGGCCACCCCGACCACATCAAGGTTCACTTCGTCGGCCTCCGCGCCGCAGAGTTTGCAGGTACCGAACACCTCTACGAGACGACGACCAACCGCGATCACATGAAGCAGTTGATCGCGGCGAATCCGTCCTGGTCGGAGGAGGATGCTCCCCAGGATGTGGAGACATTCGGGCTGCCCGCATCGGAGATCACCACCATCGTCGACGTCAGTAGCGTCATGGGGCCCAAGCGGCAGGCCATGGAGGCGCACGCAACGCAGATCGGCGACTTCGGGCCATTCTTGGCCATGCCACCGGAGACACTCGAACTCGTCTTCGGCCGCGAGTGGTTCAGGCGAGTCGGCGGCGGCCCCGGACTCACGGAGACGCAATTGCCCCTGTAGCCCTTGGTGGTTCCACGCTGACACCCGAACACCCACAGACGTACCGGTAGCAGGCACCGTTGCGTCCTTTCAGCATGTTAAGGATCGGAAAACAGACCGCGAGACGGTATGGTGGGCCGGAATGCAACGCGGAGATGCGCTTAGTTGCCGCGCACGAATGGGGATGGGAGGCCACGAGCAGCCATGATGTCGTCGGTCGGCATGTCCATGGGCTCGAGCGGAATCCGCGCGGTCCGAACCTCCGACGGGCAGGAGTTCTCGGTCGAATGGTTCCCGTTCGCGGGGCCGGTACCCGATGCAGAGGATGTCGCGCACGCCATCCGCACGATCGTCGACCGTCCCGATGCTCCGCATTCACTCGGTGTCGCATTCCCCGACCCCGATCACAGCGCGAAACTGAAGACCGCGCTGGTCGAGGAATACGTCTCCGAGGTACACATCATTTCGGAGATAGCCGGGACGATCGAGAAGCTGCGAACAGATCCAGATTTCGCGTATCGCACTGTCGCCATCTATGACTTGGGTGCATCCGGGCTCGAGATGACGATCGCGGACGTCGAGAGCGGCACCATCTACGCGGCGACTCGGTTACGTGACTTCAGCGGAGCCCACATCGACGACACTGTCCGCGACCACCTGTTGACGCTCGACATACTCGCGGTGCCGCGCACGTCGGAGGAAGAGAACTCTCTCCTCGATTTCAGCCGCGAGATCAAGGAAGCCCTCTCCACGCACCAGGCGACGCAGACCTCGGACGGTCGGTTCCGGCTGATGGACCGGCGCATGTTCGAGCTTCAGATCATCCGCTCCGCGGAGCGGTCTGCGATTGCACTGCGCGATCTCGCCGAGATGAGTGAGATCCCTCCCGAGGTGGTCGTGACAATCGGTGGTGGAGCACACATCCCCCTCATCGAAGAGGTACTGCAGCGTTACCTCGGCATTCCGGTTTTCGCACCGCCCGATCCGGAGTTCATTGCCGCGCAAGGCGCCGCTTTGTATGCCAGCCGGGTGGATGGAACGCGTCCGGTTGCCCCCGCCACCTCACGCAGAAGCGCGAAAACCATGTTGACGCCATTGCTGCGGTTCGGGCTGCCGTCGATAGTCGCTCTCGGGTTTCTGTCCTGGATACTGTGGCCGTCGCCTCCGCCGGATCACTCGGTCACCGGAACCCCCGACACCTCCGTCGAGGACGCGGTAACCGTCGGGACCAGCGCGTCGACCACCCGCGCCACGTCGTCCACGAGCTCCCCTGCCGCCGACACACCACCGCCGGCTCCGCCGCCGCCCACTCCGCCACCGGCGCTCGACGGCAAAGTGGCAGGCGATTCCGGAGGCTATTCCTCCGGAGGCTATTCGTCCGGAGGCTATTCGCCCCGGGGGTATATCGCGCCCGCAGCGCCGCCACCGCCTCCCCCACCGCCACCGCCTGCGTTCAACCTGCCTCGAATAGACGTACCGCAGATCCAGCTGCCGCACATTCAGCTACCCCCGCCCCCTCGACTACCGTTCTCCTGAGCCGGGACCTCTTGCGTAGCGCCTGTTCCCGATACGCAAGGATCAACGCATGGCCACCACTGCTGAATGGATCGAAGGCGCACGCCCGCGCACTCTCCCCAACGCCATTGCTCCCGTCCTCGTCGGAACCGGTGCGGCAGCCTCACTCGGGGATGCGGTGTGGTGGAAGGCGCTACTGGCACTGACGGTCTCGCTGGCGCTCATCATCGGCGTCAACTTCGCCAACGACTACTCCGACGGCATTCGCGGCACCGATGACGACCGGGTCGGGCCGATGCGGCTCGTCGGCTCGGGTGCAGCGACTCCAGCATCGGTCAAAGCCGCAGCCGTTGGATGCCTCGCAGTCGGCGGCGTCGCTGGTCTGGTTCTCGCCGCGACGACGGCGTGGTGGCTCGTCCTCGTCGGCGTCGTGTGCATCGCGGGTGCGTGGTTCTACACCGGAGGGAAGAAGCCGTACGGGTACAGCGGGCTCGGCGAAGTTGCGGTCTTCGTATTCTTCGGTCTTGTCGCAGTGCTAGGAACCCAATTCGTGCAGGCAGAACGAGTCGACTGGGTGGGTCTCGTCGCTGCGATCGCCGTCGGATCGTATTCCAGCGCGGTACTGGTGGCGAACAATCTGCGTGACATCGACACCGATCCCGCCTCCGGCAAACACACCCTCGCGGTGCGGTTGGGCGATGCCCGCACGCGGATGGTTCATCTCGCGCTGATGATCATCCCGTTCGCGGTGACGGTTGCACTCGTCGCGAGGACGCCGTGGGCGTTGGTGGCGCTGCTCGCGCTACCGCTGGCAGTACGCGCGAACAAGCCGGTACGTACCGGCGAGACAGGGTTGGCGCTCATTCCTGCCCTCCGCGACTCCGGGCTCGCGATGTTGGTGTGGGGTCTCGCGACTGGAGCTGCGCTGGCATTCGCCTAGCGCTTGTCGGGAACGAATGCCCCCAGCAGGAAGTTCACGATCGAGATGATCAGTGCGCCCCAGAAAGCCGCTCCGAAGCCGGTGATCAACAGTCCGTAATCGGTCGCCGTCGAGATCCACGCCGTCAACATCAACATCAGGGCATTGATGACGAGGGTGAACAACCCGAGCGTCAGAATCAGAAGCGGAAGCGAAAGCAACTGCACCACCGGCTTGATGAAGGCGTTCACGATGGTGAACACCGCCGCAATTCCCGCGAGGACGATCAAATCCCAGCCGTTACCGCGCCCGGAGCTGCTGAGGTCGATTCCGTCGACCCACTGCGCCGCAAGCCAGATCGCGACTGCGTTGATGACGAGCCGTACGAGAAATGTCATGCCAGAGACCCTAGTTGGTGAGGGCCGAGGTAGCCATGGATGGCCGCCGGGACGGTGCCACTACGGGACCAAGGATTCGATCCGCTCGCGCAGCCGATCAGGCTGGCGCACGATCTCGAGGAAGCCTTCGTCAGCGCCTCGAAGCAGGCCGAGCAGCAGGTGCTCACAGCGGATTTGCGAATCCTTGTGCGCGATAGCCTCACGCAACGCCAGCTCCAGTGCCTTCTTCGCGCCCGACGCGAATGCGATGTGCCCCGACTTTCGACGCAGCCACCCCCGCTTCTCGTCGGCGGGTCGGTCGAGCGCACCTTCGCCGAACGTGGCTTCGAGGCTCGCGCGGACCGCATCGAGATCGATACCGATCGATTCCAGCGCCTTCGAATCACCGTCGCCCAGCGCGATTCCGTCGGACAACCTCGATCTCACCGACTCGGAGGTGTACCCCTCACCTTCCAACGCGTCACGGAGCCCAGGCTTTGCCGATGCGATGACACCCAGAAAAACGTGAACGGGTTCGATTCGTGTCGCCTTCAGGTGTCGCGCTTCCCGCTGGGCTGCGATGACAGCCTCACGCGCGTCACTCGTGAACTTCTCGAACATTTTTCTCGCTCCTAGTTTCCGTTGTGCTTCTTGTGCACGGCTTGCTTGCTCACTTCGAGCGAGTCGGCGATCGATTGCCACGACCACCCCTGTCGTCGGGCGTTGCGTACCTGAATTGCCTCCAGTCGCTCGAGTAGACGACGGAGCGCAAGGACGGCCCGTAGACCCTCCTTCGGATCCGGGCTACCGGCTGCGGCCGCGAGTGTTGTTGCTTCGGTCATGAGCGTCAACCTACGTTGACACCCGGGTTTCGTCAACCTTGATTGACGTGCCGATACGAACCGGTGACGACGCATACCCTGGAACTCGTGAATACCGCGAACCTCACCCGGACCGAGACACGACGCCGATCGCGCCACATCACCAATGTCGCCTATCGCGTCGAGTTGGATCTGCGAGGCGCAGCCGATCCCGCGACGGACACTTTCGCAACGCGGACCACCGTCACGTTCGACGCCACCACCGCGTCGACATGGTTGGACTTCATCGGCCCCGAGGTGTCGGCGGTTACCGTCAACGAAGCGTCCGCCCCGGTGGATCACGATGGCTCACGCATTCAACTCGTCGGCCTGAGTGCACACAACACCGTCGTCGTCGACGCCCTCGCTCGGTACAGCAGATCAGGTGAGGGACTGCATCGTTTTTTCGATCCGGTGGACGAGAACGTGTACCTCTACACCCAGTACGAACCCGCCGATGCCAGACGCGTGTTCGCCGGGTTCGAGCAGCCCGACATCAAGGCCACGTTCACATTCGAGGTGAGCGCCCCTGCGGAATGGGAGGTGCTCTCCAATCGGACCGGCACACGGTCGGGTGAAACTGTCACATTCGCCCCGACGCTACCCATCTCCACGTACATCACCGCCATCGCCGCAGGGCCCTACCATCGCGCCGAGTCCTCATGGACGAGAGGCGATCTGACCGTCCCGCTCGCGGCTCTGTGCCGCGCCTCGCTGGCAGAACACTTCGATGCCGATGACATCTTCGACATCACGGCCCAAGGACTGGACTTCTACCACGACACATTCGGCTTTCCCTACCCGTTCGGAAAGTACGATCAGATCTTCGTTCCCGAGTACAACCTCGGTGCGATGGAGAATCCAGGGCTCGTCACCTTCACCGAGTCGTACGTCTTTCGTTCTGCTGCAACGCAAGCGCAGTACGAGCAACGCGCCAACACCATCCTGCACGAGATGGCACACATGTGGTTCGGCGATCTCGTCACCATGGAGTGGTGGGACGATCTCTGGCTCAAAGAGTCGTTCGCGGACTTCATGGGCGCCTACACCTGCGCGCATGCAACGCGATTCACCGATGCATGGGTGAGCTTCGCCAACCGTCGCAAAGCGTGGGCGTACCTGCAGGACCAACTCCCGACCACGCATCCGATCGTCGCCGACATCCCCGACCTCGAAGCCGCCAAACTGAACTTCGACGGCATCACCTATGCCAAAGGCGCAAGCGTCCTCAAGCAGCTCGCCGCATACGTCGGCGAGGATGCATTCTTCGAAGCGTCACGCCGATACTTCGCCGAGTTCGCCTTTTCCAACACCACTCTCGCGGATTTCCTGACGCACGCCTCGGCCGCGTCGGGACGAAACCTGGACGATTGGGCCGCCGCGTGGCTGCAGACCAGCGGCGTATCGACACTGTCGTACACGGGCCCGTCGATCGAGCAGAGCGATCCGCGTCCGCATCGCCTCGCTATCGGCCTCTACGACTTCGATTCCGAAGGCGATCTCGTCCGTACCGAGCGCCGCGAGATCGACATCACCGCCGCAAGCACGCCGATCGAATTGCCGAGCGCCGCACTCGTTCTACTCAATGATGACGACCTCACCTACGCCAAGATTCGTCTCGACGACCGTTCGCTGCGGACGATTCGATCCTCACTCGACCGCGTCACCGACCCTCTTGCCCGCGGGTTGATCTGGTCGGCCCTGTGGAACGCCACCCGCGACGCCGAACTCGACCCGCGGACCTTCATCGAGATCGCGTCGACCTTCGCCGCCGCGGAGAACAAGGTCGCACTCCTCGGCGCTGCGGTCACCAATACTCGCTACGCACTCGATCACTATCTCGACGAGCCCGATCAACCGGCACAGGATTGGCTGGCCACCTGCTGGAGACATCTCGAAACGGCCGATCCCGGCAGCGACGAGCAGATCACCTGGCTTCGCGCGGTGGCCGCGGCGGCGCAGGTGTCCGATGCACGGTCGGGCCAGATCGATCGCGTACTCGACGGCACCCTTCCGCTCGAAGGACTCGACCTCGATCCCGAGCAGCGGTGGATGCTACTGAAGTCGCTGAGCGCGAACGGACGGGCCACCACGAGCAGACTCGACGGTGAACTCGAAACGGACGGAACGGCCTCCGGACGAAACTCGTATCGGGCGGCGATCGCTGCGCAACCCACACCCGAAGCGAAAGCGCGGGCGTGGTCCGACCTGATCGATTCCGACGGGTTGTCCAACGACGCGGTCGACGCCACCGTCGAGGGCTTTCGAGCAGGAGGACGGCGCGATCTCCTTGCGCCGTACGACAGGCGGTACTACGAGGTGATTGCGCGATTGTGGTCGAGTCGGAGCATCGAGATCGCGCGTCGGCTCGTCATCGGGCTGTTCCCCCAACAGGACTCGACCTCAGCCGCGGATGCATGGTTGGAAGAACACGAGTGGGCGCCCGCTGCACTGCGCCGATTGGTCATCGAGCAACGAGATCACCTGGCCCGGTCGCTACGCGTACGCCGAGCGTTTCCGCCACGTACATCTCTGTGACATCTCAGAACTGGCTGCGCCGGCGTAATGGCCGGCGCAGCCAGGGGATTCAGGCTCCGAGAACCATACTGGCGACGGTGGTTGCGCTCTCGGCGCTGCCACTGCTGATCAGCTGAATGATGACCTCAGCGATGATCTTTGCGATCAAGTCCATAGTTACTCCCTTGTGTGAAGTACCCCCCGACGGGATACCGGCGGACCCAAAACTGTTGAGGCCGTTTGTGCTCGGCCACAACGCATGAAATGTAGCAGCTGTATTTTGTCCAATCTTCGAGGTTGGTCCCCGACTATGGGGCTGACCAGTACCGTTGCGCGGTCCAATGATTTGACTCACACGTGGGATTGGCGGTGGTGGACCGAGGACAACGAGCAGACTCACCGTTCTCCTACCGAACGACTACGCTGTGGACGCATGGCACACAGTGCGTTCTCGACGTCGACTCTCGCCACTTCCGCGCTCGCGGCAGGTGGCCTGTTGGGCGGGTTCGCCGTGGCACGCCAAACCGGGAACAGGCAGCTCGGCGGCGCCGTGCTTGCCGCAGTCGGGGTTGCGTGCACGACCTCGTGGAACGCGTCCTCGGGCCCGAAGGTGGCCGGCGCTCTGCTCGGCACCTACCTGTTCGGGTTCGGCGCCTCGCACCCGCTGGCGAAGCAGATCGGCGCTTGGCCCGCTGTGTGCGTGGCAGCGGGAGCGACGGCAGCAGCGTCGGTCGTACTCACCAGCCGCGACTAGGCGCCCTGGACCTCGAACTCTCCGGTCCGAGCGAACTGCTCGAGCACCTCGGTCGGCCCGGCCAGTTCCATGCCTTGCTCTGCCACCCAGGCGTCGTCGAAGTACGTCCCCGCGTACCGCTCGCCACCGTCACACAGCACGGTGACGACGCTACCGCTGCGGCCGGCGGCGATCATCTCGGCGATCAACACGAACGCACCCCAGATATTGGTTCCCGTGGACCCGCCCACGCGCCGACCCAGGACGGTGGAGACATAGCGTGCCGCTGCCACCGAGGCCGCGTCGGGCACACCGATCATTCGGTCGATCACTTGCCCCACGAACGACGGTTCGACGATGGGTCGGCCGATGCCTTCGATTCGTGAGGATGCACCGGTTGTGATTGTGGAATCGCACTTCTCGAATCCACCCAGGAACGCGGAATTCTCCGGGTCGACCACCGCCAGCCGTGTGGCGTGACGCCGATATCTGATGTAGCGCCCGATGGTTGCGCTGGTGCCACCGGTTCCCGCTCCGACGACCACCCAGGTGGGGATGGGCGAGTCCTCACAGGCGAGCTGGCCGTAGATCGACTCGGCAATGTTGTTGTTGCCGCGCCAATCGGTGGCGCGCTCGGCATGAGTGAACTGGTCCATGTAGTGCGCGTCGGGTTCCGCGGCGAGGCGGTGCGCTTCCGAGTACATGGCAGCGGGGTCGTCGACGAAGTGGCAACGGCCGCCGTGGGATTCGATCAACGCGATCTTCGCCGGGCTGGTGTTGCGCGGCATCACGGCAACGAAACGGAGACCGAGCAACCGAGCGAAGTAGGCCTCGCTGACGGCGGTCGATCCGGACGAGGCTTCGATGACGACGGTGTTCTCGGTGACCCAGCCGTTGCAGATGGCGTAGAGAAACAGCGACCGAGCAAGCCGGTGTTTGAGACTGCCCGTGATGTGGGTGGACTCATCCTTGAGGTAGAGCTGTACGTTCCATGCCGACGGCAGCGGGTAGCGAAGCAGGTGAGTGTCGGCAGAGCGCTGCGAGTCGGCCTCGATGAGCCTGACCGCGTTGTCGACCCATTCACGGGAGGCGGATCGGTCGACGATTCGAGTCATTACTTTTCGTCCTCGCCGCGGAGTTTCGCCTGCAGATCCGCGCGGGCGCGTCGGCGTTCCTCGTCCACACCGGCGATCGATTCGTTGACGCGAATGCGGAGAGACTTGAACAACACGAGCGAGAGCGGCAGCGAGATCAGTACGCCGAAGACTGCCGCGACCAGAACGGGGACCTCGACTCCGACGAGCAGGCCGACCCCGATGATCACCGCAGAGATGACGATGACCAGTAGCAATCTGGCGCCGCTGTAGAGCGCCACGTCTCGGAACAACTGTCCCTTCGTGGCAGTGGGCACCGGGGGAGTCTCGCGTTCGTTCACGCGCTCCAGGCTACCGCCCGGCCCGTTGCCGCCCCCCTGCCGTCCCGACGAAAGTGCCCGATTCGGACAGTCCCGCTTATCCGGTTTGTCCATTACCTCCCCTTTACCAACAGAAGATCAGTCGAGTACCTAGGGGTTCGGGTGCCACCATGGGTGTCGATCACTTAGTTGCTACATCCATTGTTCGGCAGTGAGCGTTCTCGACGAGCTCCCCACTGCACAGAACACAGCATGCAGGAGGACACGACAAAGATGAGCGCACCAACTCTGCACACCGCTCAGGATTCACTTCTCACCCCTGGCCAGGTAGCCGCGCTCTTCCATGTCGACCCGAAGACGGTGACCCGCTGGGCACACGCAGGCCGACTTGGATCATTGCGCACACCCGGTGGACACCGCCGGTTCCGCGAGGCCGAGGTAATGCAACTCCTCACCTCGCTGACCACGGAGGCAGCCCAGCGCTAGAGCGCTGGCCGAGCGCGCCCAATTCTCAGGAAACTGCGAGGCCGCGTGGGGTGCACACCGCATCCCCACGCGGCTACTCTGGTATCAGAGGAGGTGCGTCGTGATCTATCTTTTGGCGTTGATCGGCTTGGTGGCAGTGATCGTTTTGTTTTGGAAGGCGTTCGGACCCACAACGCAGGCACCCGCGGGAAGGGTCGTCGGACCCGATGACGATCCGGAGTTCCTGTGGCGAATGAACCGTGATTCCCGCCGGTCCGGTCCGGGAAGTCAGGACACCGGAAAACACGATTCGACCGAATAGTCGAGTCACCACCGGCCAAGCAGCCCGTTTCGTCAGAGACGGGCTGCCCTCATCTGGTCAGCGAGTTCGCTCGATCAGCGATAGAGATGCCCACCCGGCCGCGCACTCGGAAAACCAGATGCGACGGCTGCGGCCAGCTCCAACACTGCTGCACGCGTACCCCTCTTGAGCCGGTTCAAGTCCACCTCCGCGCCCTCTTCGAGGTGCGGGTCGAACGGAATCACCACCACCTGCCGGCAGCGCTGCTCGAAATGCTCCACCACCTTCACAAGGTCTACCTTCGCAGCGCGCGGGCGCACCGCGTTGACCACCGCGACCGAGGATCGAACCAACTCGCGGTGGCCGTGTGCATCGAGCCAGTCCAACGTCGCCGAAGCGCTCCGAGCGCCGTCGACCGAACTCGAGCTGACCACGACGAGGGCGTCCGAACCGTCGAGAATGTTGGTCATCGCCGAATGCATAAGGCCCGTACCGCAATCCGTCAGCACAATGCTGTAGAACCGCTCCAGCAAAGACACCGCTCGGTCGTAGTCCTCGCCACTGAATGCCTCGGATACGGCTGGGTCGGTGTCGGAAGCAAGAACCTCCAGCCTGAAGCTGTTCTGTGAGGTATACCCGCGAACATCGCTGTAGCGGTGCAGATCGTCGATGTCCCGCAGCATGTTTCGCACCGTCGCCGGGGTCTGCAGCGGAACCTTCTGGCTCAGCGTTCCCCGGTCGGGGTTGGCGTCGACGGCGATGACGCGGTCACCGCGAATATCGGCGAACATCGAGCCCAGGGCGGCCGTGGTCGTCGTCTTTCCGACGCCGCCTTTGAGGCTCAGCACCGAAATCCGGTAGCAACCCACGAGATGCCGATCCACCTGCTGGGAGAGCCGATGCTCCCGCTCGTCGCGAGTCGAGTTTCCGAGGTTCACTCGCCGTCCACTCGCGGCGTAGAGCCACCTACGCCATCCCGACACAGGCGGCGGCTCCTGCTGCTTGACGAGCAACGAGTTGGTCAGATCGAGAGCGGACGCAGCCAGCGAGGACGGCGGCGGCTCGTACACCTGCGGTTCGTACAGCGGGGGCTCGTGTTGACGGAACGGCGCCACTGTTCCTTCCACCGGCATCGGCACCGGAACAGACCGTAAGCCGGTACCAGCCGACATGCCGCCCGGCTCGGAACCGGACTCGGGCTTGTCCGACAACGCCGTCTGCTGCCCTGAACCCGGCCCAGACTTCGCCGGCCCAGACTTCACCGGGTCGGACTTGACCGAGTCGGCTTTGCGCGCACTCTTCGGCTCGGGCTCTGCCGGCTGTACCGGCTGCCACGAATTCTGTTGCCACTCCCCCACGACATTCCCCCATCGCCGACGACCGAGCCGAAAAGCTGCGGCCTCCCCACGGCCTGCTAGTTCTGGCCAGTTAGTTCAGACCCGCGTAGGAGTGTAGTCCCGAGACCACCATGTTGATGATGAACAGGTTGAACAGCATCGCGGTGAAGCCGGCGATGTTGATCCACGCTGCTCGGGTGTTCCGCCACCCCGCCGTTGCCCGCGCATGCAGGTACGCGGCGTAGATGATCCAGGTGATGAAGGACATCGTCTCTTTGGGGTCCCAACCCCAGAAACGTCCCCACGCGGCCTCGGCCCAGATGGCTCCGAGGATGACGCCCGCGCCGAAGAGCGGGAACGCGATGATCGTCGTCTTGTATGCGAGCCTGTCCAGGGCCTGCGCGTCGGGCAGCTTGGAGGCGAAGCGCCCCCAGAATCCCGCGCTCTCCGATCCCGCCTCCTGCTTGATGCGCAGCAGGAACAACAGGCTCGCGACACCCGACACCAGGAAGATGCCGCTGCCGACGCTCACGATCGTGACGTGAATCGGCAGCCAGAACGAGCGAAGTGCGGGCACGACGGGTGCCGCGTCGGCGTAGAGCATCGTGGCCGCGAGGAACATCAGCACAATGATCGGCGCGAGCACGAACACCAGCATCGGCCGCATCGAACGCCTACGGAGCAGCAGAATCGAGGTCAGGGCGGCCGCAGCGGTGGCCATGGCCACGAACTCGTACATGTTGCCGAGGGGGAACCGCTCGGTGGCGAAGCCTCTCAGCACGACTGACGCGATGTGCAGAACCAGGCCCAGAATGAGCAGCGCGAAGCCCATCCCGGACAAACGCTCCGAAAGCGGGCGTTTCGGTGTCTCGACCACGCGGCCGGGAACACCCTCACGCGCAACGGGACCGCCGCTGCCCACCAGTTCCTTCTCCTGCACGGCCGTAGCTCGCGCCGACGCATACTGCGCGATGAGCAGGACGAACGCGAGCACATAGATCGCAAAGGCGGATTCGAAAGACCAGTCGCTGTACTGCGAGAGTGTCTCGTTGATCGGCATCTATCGGTTCTCCTGGTCTTTCTCGACGCTCGTGTCATTCTTGTCGCTCGTGTTCGGGGCGTCTGTCGGATGTGCTCCAGCCGTCAGTCGCTCGCAGAGCCTGTCGAACTCGTCTCCCCAGCCCGCCTGATCGGTTCGGGCCAGTCCCCCAAGTTCTACTACAGTACGTCGTGTGTCCGGTTCGGTGTGGAGTCGGACCCACACTCGACGTCTCTTGACCACCAGCGACACAAGAAGTCCGCCCATCATCGTCAGCGAGAACAGCAGAACCCATGTCTGTGCTGGGTCGTGCGAGACCTGCAGGTTGACGAACTCTTCTGCACCGTCGAACCGGACGTTGGTTCCATCGGACAGCGTCGAGCTTTCGCCCGGCATCAGGTTGACGCGGTCCTGCTTCACCAACCGGCCCTGGTTGATCATTTCCTGATTCAGCGAGAACAGCGATTGCGGGTAGCCCGTATCGAGTCCGGTGTCGCCACGATAGATGTCCACGGCGACAGCCGGGTCGGTCATCGCCGGAAAGCTCGAAGACATCAGGTTGCCGTGGAAGGACGCCGTCGGCGCGAACAATCCCTCGATCGCGATCTGGTTGCTGCGGCGATCGGCCGGCTCGGGGTACAACCCGCCTGGTGGGTCGATGCGGAGCACCCCGCTCGAGAGGAAGGTCGTGGCATCGGTCGGCTGCCACTGGATGGTCTCGGTCCGCGTCTCACCATTGGGGAAGGTCACCGTGAACGTGGGCGCGTAGCCGTGTCCCTGCAGGTAGACCCGGTCGCCGGCGACCCGAAGCGGATGGTTGACCTGCAGTACCTCCTCGCGCCAGACGTTGTTCGTCAGATCCTCGCCGGCCTGGTATTCGATGTTGGAGGTGAACATCTCGGCCTGGCCGTTCTCGAGGTAGTCGGCCTTGAAATCCTTGACGCGGATGCACAGCGGTTCGAGCCCGGTGCCGTCGACCAGCTGGCCCGCGCGGAACCCGTCGTAGATGGCCGGGGTCGTGCTGCAGAAACCGGGACCGTCGTTGGCGATGACGATGACGTTGCCCTCGTAACCGAACACCTTCCCGAGCGCAATAGCGGCGAGCAGGCCGACGAGCGAGAGGTGGAAGACAAGGTTGCCGAACTCGCGGAAATAGCCCTTCTCGGCCGAGAGCGTCACCTCCTCGCCTGAGGGTCGGCGGGCCACTCGCCATCCGCGCAGCTGGCTCTCGATCTCGTTCGCCGATTCCTCGACACCGTTGTCGACGGTGTAGCGACGGTGATGCGGCAACCGCGAGAGGTTGCGGGGGGTGGGCACCGGCTTGGTGCGCAACGCACGGCCATGTTCGATACAGCGCGGAACGATGCAACCGATGAGAGAAACGAACAGCAGCGCGTAGATGGCGGTGAACCAGAAGCTGGAGAACACATCGAAGAGTTCGACCCGGTCCATGAGCGGCCCGAGCGTCGGCCGCGCCGCGATGTACTCGTCGACCTTCCCCTGGTTGAGGCTGCGCTGCGGAACCAACGCGCCGGGTATCGCCGCCAAGGCCAGCAGGAACAGCAGCACCAACGCCGTACGCATGCTCGTCAGGCTCCGCCACGTGTTGCGGCCCAGCGCGACAACCCGACCCACCGCCGACTGACGGGGCGGCCGAGGCTCGGGCCGCGTGTCCAAGGCCGTCATAGAGCTACCTTTCTCATATCGGCAGCACCACATCGGAGACGAACGCGTCGCGAATCCAGCTCACGAACACGTCCCACGCGCCCGTGACGAGCGCAATTCCCACTGCTATCAACATGATTCCGCCGAAGACCTGTACCTGTCGTGCATGTGTGCGGAGCCAACCGACTCCGCGGAGCGCACTCACCGAGCCGTACGCGAGCAGTACGAACGGCAACCCGAGCCCGAGGCAATACGCGATGATGAGGATCACTCCGCGCGCGGCCGTCGCGCCTTCGGTTCCGGCGGCGAGCGAGATGACGCCGGCGAGGGTGGGGCCCAGGCACGGCGTCCACCCGAGCGCGAATACGCCGCCGAGCAGTGGCGCCCCTGCGAGAGAGCCCACGCGGCGCGGCTCGAAGCGCACATCGCGCTGCAGCGCGGGAACGAGACCGATGAACACCAGTCCCATTGCGATGGTGACAACGCCGCCGACCCGCATCAGCAACTCGCGGTTGACCTGCAACACCGAGATGGCGCCGAAAACAGTTGCAGTGGCGAGCACGAACACGATGGTGAACCCGAGTACGAACAATCCGGCCGCTCCCGCGACCCTCAGTCGACTGGACGCTCGAACCTTCGTTTTCGTCGCCTCGGAAGCGGTCACCGCGGGTTCGTCGGCGCCGACGACGCCGGCGAGGTACGAGAGGTAGCCCGGTACCAGCGGAACCACACACGGTGACGCGAACGACACCAGCCCGGCGAGCACGCAGACTCCGATGGCTAGGACGAGGGGGCCGGTCGACGCCGTCGTTTGGAAGCTCTCACCTATACCTGCGAGATAGGAAGTATCGGCGAGATCGTTCGTGCTCACTGCTGCTCAGGCTCCTCGCGCGCGACCCGCTCGACGACGGGCTGCAAGTCCTCGGCGAGAAGCTCCCGAAGGAACACTGCGGCGACGCGGTGCTGCCTGTCGAGAACGACCGTCGTGGGGACCACTGAAGTCGGGATACCGCCGAGGGCGGTCAGAGTGCGCATCGGCGGGTCGTAGATCGATGGGTAGCTCACGTTGTTGTCGATGACGAAGTCCTGCGCCTTGTCCTGAGCGTTGTCGCGCACGTTGATACCGAGGAACTGAACGCCCAAGTCCTTCGTGTTCTCGTAGACCTCTTCGAGATCATCGGCCTCGCCGCGGCACGGACCGCACCACTGACCCCAGACGTTGAGAACCACGGCCTCGCCCTCGAAGTCCGACAGCGAGGTGGTAGCGCCCTCATCCATCAGGTCGGGACCGGACAGCTCGCCGACGGCACCGCGATCGGAAGGCGGATCGTAGAAGATGTCGGTCTGACCGCCCGGGGAGACGAAGTCGAACGTTCCCCCGGTTGCCACCGCGTCGGTACCCGTCGCACATCCGGAGACGAGCGCGAGTGCCGAAGCGGCGGCAGCAGCGGAGACGAGAAACCTACGCACCGGCTACCGTCGGATCGCTCGCACCGGCCGGCTCCGAGTACACGATGTCGACGAGAGTGTCACCCTCGTACACCAGTGAGGTCAGCGAGGCCAGGCTGCACTGACGATGCCGGGGGTCGTGCCAGAGACGGTCGCCCTGCAGGAATCGACGCAGGGTCCACACGGGCAACTGGTGACTGACGCAGACCGCTTCGTGCCCGACGGCGGCGACGCGGGCCGAGTTGACCGCGGCCAGCATGCGGTGCGCGATCTGCAGGTACGGCTCGCCCCAGGACGGGGTGAACGGATCGCGAAGCTTCCACCAGTGCCGCGGCCGACTGAGCGCTCCGTCGCCGACGGCAACCCGCAATCCTTCGAACTGGTTACCTGCTTCGATGAGTTTGTCGTCCTCAGCGATGCTCAGACCGTGCGCGGCCGCAATGGGTCCCGCAGTTTCCTGCGCGCGCTGCAACGGAGAGGCGACGACATGCGTGATGTCGTGCCCGGCCAGCGAGTCCGCGACGGTCCTGGCCTGCGCCTGTCCGGTTTCCGAGAGATGAAACCCGGGCAGGCGTCCGTACAGAATGCCCTTCGGGTTGTACACCTCGCCGTGCCGGAGCACGTGGACGATGGTGCGCGTGCTCTGGTGCGGATGCGTATCGGCGTTCGAATCGGGAGGGGTGCTCACGAGGTTCCTGCTTCTGCTCGGGCCGCGGCGCGCGCGGCGTCGGGAAGGGCGTCGGCGATGATCGAGAATGCGTCGTCATCGAGGGCGGCCGATACGAACCACGCTTCGAACGCGCTGGGCGGCGGGTACACCCCGCGCGAGAGCAGACCGTGGAAGAACGCTGGGTATCGCCAGGTCTCAGCGGCTTTGGCGCCCGCGTAGTCGGTGACCGGCCCGTCGGAGAAAAACACGCTCACCATAGTGCCCGCGTACTGGACGTGGTGTTGCACGCCGGCCTCGGTCAGGGCGCCGGCGAGCAGTCCCCCGAGCCGCTCGGAATTGCGCTGCAGCTTCTCGTAGACGGCGGCGTCGGCGAGCTGAAGGCTGGCGAGACCGGCTGCCACCGCAACGGGATTACCGGAGAGTGTGCCTGCCTGATAGACCGGCCCGGCCGGTGCCAGATAGGCCATGACGTCGGCTCGACCACCGAAGGCTGCGGCCGGGAGACCGCCACTCATGACCTTGCCGAAGGTGTATAGATCGCCGGCCACGCCGTCGATGCCGAACCAGCCGGCAGCGCTGACGCGAAAGCCCGTCATCACCTCGTCCATGATCAACAGTGCGCCGTTGTCGGTGGCCAGGCGCCGAAGACCGGCGTTGAAGCCGCTGACCGGTGCGATCGCACCCATGTTTCCTGCGGCTGCTTCGGTGATGATGCAGGCGATCTGTCCGGGATTCTCGGCGAACGCCGCTTCGACGGCAGCGAGATCGTTGTACGGCACCACGATGGTGTCCGAGGCCTGCGCACCGGTGACGCCCGGTGAGGTGGGGAGACCGAAGGTGGCGAGGCCGGACCCGGCGTCGGCGAGCAGCGCGTCGACGTGACCGTGGTAGCAGCCGGAGAACTTGACGATCTTGGTGCGCCCGGTGAAGCCGCGCGCCAAACGGACCGCGCTCATGGTCGCCTCTGTGCCTGAATTCACAAGCCGGACCTTCTCCACCGGCCCGACTCGACCCACGATTTCCTCCGCGAGCTCGATTTCACGCTCGGTGGGAGCGCCGAACGAGAGGCCGGTCGACGCCGCCTTCTGCACTGCCTCCACCACGACCGGGTGAGCGTGCCCGTGAATCATCGGACCCCACGAGCAAATGAGGTCGACGAAGTTGTTTCCGTCGGCGTCGATCATGGTGTATCCGCTGGCCTCGGTGATGAACCGTGGAGTTCCGCCGACCGAGTGGAACGCGCGGACGGGCGAGTTCACCCCGCCGGGAATGACCGCGCTCGCGCGCTCGAAGAGCTGGGCCGAGATTGGGGCTTCGTCGCCGGTGGAAACAGTCACAGCTTCCAGTGTTCCAGGTTCACCGGGGTCGCCAACTACAGGGCGTAATATTTCAGCCTTTTGCGTCCTTCTTGTCCTTCTTGCCCTCGTCCTCGTCGTCGGGCACGAAGATCATCGCCACAAGAATCAAGGCCCAGATACCGAGTGGCCACATCGGCCAGAACTCGTTCGCCTGTCCGTCGGACACGGACTGGAACCCCCAGATTCCGGTCATGACGACGAAACCGCCGAACCACCAGCGCCACTCGTCGAAGTACTCACGCCAGTTCTTCGCAGTTTTCGATTCGACCGGAGCCTTCGCGCCGGGTAGACCGGGAAGGTCGTCGGTCACCACCGCCAGTTCGCCTCGCGTGGAAGAACTCCAGACTGCGTCGAGACGCTGTTCGTACTCGGCCAGGGTCAACCGACCCTCCGCCATTGCAGAGCCGAGCACCCTTGCGACCTCCTCGCGTTCGGCTGTGCCGACGCGCAGCTTCCCGGTCCTGTCGATGTCGCCGTCGCCGCTCATCTTCCCGCCCTGCCTTGTCTTCGGTACCGTCCGTCCTGTTCGAAAAGCCAGATTACCGCCGCGGTTGCCGACGGTCACGGGTTGTCGCGGAACCGTACGCAGTGGTGCGCGGTAGGGTTCGATCCGGTGTGGCCGGTACCTGCTCGTTCGGTGGCCCCCACCGTGACCCGAACGACGCGAGCCTAGGACGCACTGTGCCCCGTAGCCTCTACCGCACCATCGTCGAGGCGACGCGCAGCCGGGTGAGCACGTGAAGCGGTTCGTCCCCCGTCGTACGAAAACCGAGCGCGTGGATGTAGCCGCGCTCGTGGCGTCGGCGACGCTGCGCATTCCCGACCCGGCTCTCGGCCCCGCCCGCGCGATCGCCCGACGCATCCTCATGGCTGTCGCGGCCCTGTTCCTCGCGGCCGGCGTGGTGTACCTGGGCAGGTCGGGCTACCGCCATGTCAATGGCACGGAACTGACATTCGTCGACGCGTTCTACTACGCCACGGTCTCGTTGTCGACCACGGGCTACGGCGACATCTCGCCGATCACTCCGAGAGCACGGTTGACCAATATCGTGGTCATCACTCCGCTGCGCGTGGTGTTCCTGGTGCTGCTGGTCGGCACCACCCTGTCTGCACTGACGGAAACATCGCGTCAGATCACCCGCATCAAACGGTGGCGACGGCGGGCATCCGGCCACACGGTCGTCGTCGGGTACGGCACCAAGGGCCGAGCAGCCGTCGACGCGGTGCTGGCCGCAAACCGAAGGGCCAAGGTGGCCGTCGTCGATTCGCATCCCCCTGCGCTCGAGGCGGCGTCCGCGCGCGAGCTGACGACCATTGCAGGTTCGGGTTCTCAACGGGGAGTGTTGGCGGCTGCGGCGGTCGATCGAGCCGAATCGATCATCGTTGCAGTCGACCGCGACGACGCCTGTGTGCTGGTGACCCTGACAGCGCGGCAGCTGGCACCCTCGGCGCGGATCGTCGCCGCGGTCCGTTCGTCTTCCAGCGTCAAGATCTTGAAACAGTGTGGCGCTGATACCGTCGTCGTCTCGCAGGAGACCGCCGGGCGGCTGCTCGGGGTGGCGACGAGTTCACCGACTGTCGTCGAGGCCTTCGAGCACCTGCTCTCTCACGAACGCGGCGCCTTCATCACCGAACGAGCAATCAGTGCGCACGAGCACGGCCGGTCGCCGATCGATTGCGAAAAACACGTGCTCGGCGTGGTGCGCGAGGGAGCACTTCACCGCCTCGGGCGCTCTACCGACGACCGACTCGCGCCGGGCGACCGTCTGCTGTACCTACGTTCCGACCAGGGATAACAACCGTCGCCCTCAGCGCGAGGAGAACGAATCGATGATGGTAGGTATGATCATCCACTGGTGCGCCGGGAAGTCTGGTCGGCAACAATTTCGCGCTGCGCATTGTCCTCTAGGGCCTGGCGTAGCACCTCGACCGCAATTTCAGAAAGGCCACAATCCGTGACCGATCCTGCCAGTCCGCGCCGCAGCCTTCCGCTGTTTTCACGCGGATCATGGTCCGAAACCGACCGCATTGCAACCATTCTTCGCAAGGAGACAGTCGGCGGAGCATTGCTGCTCCTCGCGACCGTGATTGCCTTGATCTGGGCCAACTCACCGTGGTTCGAGTCCTACAACACACTGATGGCGACGACAGTCGGACCGTCGGCACTGCACCTCGATCTCTCGCTGTCGACGTGGGCTGCGGACGGTCTACTGGCAATATTCTTCTTCGTCGTAGGGCTCGAACTGAAACGCGAGTTCGTCGCAGGCGATCTTCGCGACCCCGCGCGAGCGGCCCTACCGATCGCCGCGGCAGTCGGCGGCATGGCCATCCCAGCGCTCATCTTCGTGCTGGTGAACCTGCGTACCGGCGACGGTGCTCTGATGGGTTGGGCCATCCCTACCGCCACCGACATCGCGTTCGCGGTGGCCGTTCTCGCGGTGATCAGCACCCACCTTCCCGCGTCCCTGCGTACGTTTCTGCTGACGCTGGCGGTGGTCGACGATCTGTTGGCCGTCACCATCATCGCCGTCTTCTACACCGACGAGATCAACTTCGTCGCGCTCGGCTTGACCATCATCCCCCTTGGACTGTTCACACTGGCCGTCCAGAAGCGCATCCGGTCGTGGTGGATCCTCATCCCGCTCGCGGTGATCACGTGGGTTCTGATGCACGAGTCCGGCGTCCACGCCACCGTCGCCGGAGTGCTCCTCGGATTCGCGGTGCCGGTCATGCGCAGCAAGGCTGCCGGCGGTCCCGACGCAGGACCGGGCCTCGCCGAGCACTTCGAGCACAAGGTGCGACCGATATCGGCAGGGATCGCGGTGCCGTTGTTCGCGTTTGCCGCCGCCGGTGTCACAGTCGGTGGATTCTCCGGTCTGATCAGTGCGTTGACCGACCCGATTGCGATCGGCATCATCGCCGGCCTCGTCATCGGCAAGACCATCGGCATATTCGGCACGACCTACCTGGTCTCGAAGTTCACCCGGGCAACACTCGGCGCCGGGCTGAAGTGGCTCGACGTGGCCGGTGTCTCGATGCTCGCCGGTATCGGATTCACGGTATCCCTGCTCATCGGAGATCTGGCCTTCGGCGAAGGCACTCAGCGCGACGACCACGTCAAGGTAGGCGTTCTGGCTGGCTCGTTGATCGCGGCGACGCTCGCCGCACTGATCCTTCTGAGTCGAAACAAGGCGTACCGCTTGATTCACATCGAAGAAACGCGTGACGACGACCACGACGGCATTCCCGACGTCTACCAGCAGAAGAACGACTGACGACCGTCATTGATCCCCGGCGAGACCCACCCCGCCGGGGTATCGATGGTTCTCGGCGAAGCTGCGGTACACCTCCTCGGGCGAACCTCCAGTGTTCAAGAACTCGTCGAGCTCGCGCGCGAGGTGCCCGGCCTGCGCGGAGAGCATGTCCGCCGCGCTGCGCACGTCAGCAGAGGACGACTGCGACCCGGCCGCTGCCAGCGTCAGTGCATAAGCCCCGGTCGCCGCCAACGACATGTCCGCCTGCGGGTCCCGGAAATAGTAGGTTTCCGAGTACTGCGCAAGATCCATGTCGGCCTGAGTCAGCGCGGCAGTTACCGAGGCGAGCACCTGGTAGGCAATGCTCGCTTCCCCGTCGCGCACCGTGCGTTCGCCGTCTGTGCGGGAGAGCAGTGACAACTGCCGAGCAGCGGCACGGCGTTTCACCAAGGCGGGGTACACCTGCAACACCCAGGAGATCGCCGCCGTGAACAGGATGAACCCCATCAGCGCCTGAAGCGGGATCGCAATCCGGAGCGCGGAGTACGCCGGTGTGATGTCACCGAATCCGAGGGTCGCGGCAGTGACGATCGAGAGGTACAACGCCTTGACGGGATTGGACGAATCCTGCAGGGTCAGCGAACTCGAATAGTAGAACCCGTCGACTATGTGGGGCAGGTAGATGAGTGCCCATCCGACGACGAGGAGCATGGCCCACGTCATCGCGGTCAACACAATGCCCACCGGCCCTACCGAGCCCAGCGCATTACCGCGCCGACTCGTCGCGCGGGCCACGCGCCACACCGTCGCAAAGATCGCCCTGGACACTGTGCCCAGCCCCCGCGGATGCCACAGGGTTGCGTAGATATCGCGCAGACCCAAGGCGATCAGCAGTGCACCCGCGATCGTCGAGATCCACGTCATGATCGAAGCCATGTCAGCGCTGCGCAGGGATGTCGGCCAGCGCGGACTGATCGCCGAGTTGTTCGGAAGAAATGACGCTCGAGCTCCCGTCGGTCATCGTGGGGGTCGCGGTGAGCAGCTTGCGTCCGGGCCCCGATCGAACGCGCGAGGCGTCAGGGCGCCCGGTGATCACCAGGCAGGCCGTGGGAGTCGGTGCCGCGTCGGTTGTCGTGTGCGTCGTCCGATGCAACCATCTTCTCGGCTGCGGCCTTGTCGACGTCACCGGCGCCGGAGCGCTTCTTGACGTCCGGATCCAACTTGTTGGCACGCTCGTATTCAGCGTCGAGCTCGTCGCGCGAGCTGGCTGCGTCGCCCATGTGGGTATCGGCTTGCAGGCTGAGCCTACGAGCCTCGGCAGCCTTCGCCTCGGCGTCTGCCTGCGCACGGCGAGCTCGCGCAGCACTCTCGTCGGCCAGGGCTTGGCGCTCCTCGACCTCCGGTGTGCGTTCGGCCGCATTCTCGCGGATATGCGCCGCCTCGACGCGTTTGTGTGCCTGCCGCTTGCGTGCGATCGCCAGCGCAACGGCGACGATGAGCAGAACAACCACGACCGCGACAACGATCCATACTGCTGTGTCCATTTCGAGCCCCCAGCCTTTGTAGTCGAATAGCTCGGTTACCCGCCATCGGGTTCCGCAAACGAACTGCTGGAGTTTGCGCCACGAACAAGGCCGCTGGAAAATATTTCAACCGTGTTACCCCTGCATTACACTGGCTGTATGGAGGCACAACACGAACCGGCACGGTACTCCTGGCCCGACGGCTTCCGGGAGCACCTGATCCGCGAATTCGACGGCTTCAGTCCACTCGTCACGCGCGCGCTCGAAGACAACGGCGCATCCCTCTTCCACGACGGCCCCTACGGCCGAAGTACGTTCTGGGCGCGGCTTCGACACTTCGGTCGCGAATACCTCTGGCCCGCCTGAAAGAACCGATCGACGCATGTGACCTCGCAAGATTCTGCGGCAGGTTACCGTCGAGTATGACAACCACAACGGATCACCTCCGCAACACTTTGGATGGCCGCTGGCGTGATGTGAAGAACGAAGCCCGCGCACAACTCGCGCGGGAGGAGTTCCGTCCGCACTACACACCCAACACCGCGATAGCCCGCAGCAAAGCCTTCGAGCAGATGAAGATTCTCGCTCAGCACGGGGCAGCACAAGACGGCTTCAAGAAAGAACACGGCGGTACCGGCGATGTCGGCGCTGCGGTCACGATGATCGAGACGCTCGCCATGTCGGACCTGTCGTTGATGGTCAAGGCAGGCGTGCAATGGGGTCTGTTCGGCGGGGCCATCGAAAATCTCGGCACCGAGCGTCACCACGACGCCTACGTTCGCCCGCTCATCGATTTGGAACTGCTCGGATGCTTCGCGATGACCGAGACGGGCCACGGCAGCGACGTCCAGGCACTCGAGACAACGGCGACGTTCGATCCGGCGACCGACGAGTTCGTCGTGCACTCACCGACACCGTCCTCGCGCAAGGATTACATCGGCGGCGCAGCCGAAACGGCCACCGTGGCAGCTGTCTTCGCACAGCTCATCACGGCGGGAGCGGGCGAGGAACCCGAGGGCCATGGGGTGCACTGCCTGTTCGTGCCGCTGCGCGACGAGAACGGTGACGACCTGCCAGGCGTGACCACCTCGGACTGCCAGTACAAGGGCGGCCTTCCCGGCGTGGACAACGGCAGAATCATGTTCGATCAGGTCCGCATTCCCCGGGAGAACCTGCTCAACAAGTACGCCGATGTGGCCCCGGACGGCACCTACACATCCCCGATCGAGAATCCGAGCCGCAGGTTCTTCACGATGCTCGGCACCCTCATCCGTGGGCGGGTCACGGTTGGCGGTAGCGCGGCCGCTGCGGCGCGGGTCGCGCTCGACATCGCCACTCGCTATGCGTTGCAGCGTAGGCAGTTCTCGGCGCCGAAGTCCGAGGAAGAGGTGCTCATCATGGACTACTTGGCGCACCAGCGACGACTGTTCCCGCTGATCGCGAAGTCCTACGCACTCCAGTTCGCGCAGAACGAACTCGTCGCGAAACTGCACGAACTGCAGACAACCGACAATCCCGACGCGGAGGAGCAGCGCGAACTCGAATCGCGTGCTGCCGGACTCAAGGCCGCCAACACCTGGCACGCCACGCGAGCGATCCAGGAGGCCCGCGAAGCATGCGGTGGCGCAGGGTATCTCGCCGAGAACAGGCTGATCTCCTTGAAAGCCGACACTGACGTGTTCACCACATTCGAAGGTGACAACCACGTCTTGACGCAGCTGGTGGCCAAGGAACTTCTCACCGCCTACGCCGACGACATCAAGGGCATGAGCCCTGTCGAGTGGGTCCGATTCGCGGCGGAGTTCGCGGGCGAGCGTGTCATCAAACGCACTGCGGCACAGACGATCATGCAAACCATCATCGACACCCGCCAGGACAACGAGGAAGAGGGATCACTCTTCAACCGCGGCACCCAGGTCAAGATGTTCGAGGACCGCGAGGACTACTTGTTGGCCACGGTTGCTCGGCGACTGCAGAGCAGGTCGAAGGAGACGAGCGAGTTCGACGCGTTCAACGCCGTGCAGGATCACGTTCTGCACGCCGCGAGCGCACACATCGACCGCATCATCCTGGAGGCGTTCGTCGCGGGTATTTCCTCGTGCGAGAACGACGAGGCGAGAGAGCTTCTCGAGCAGGTGTGCGACCTGTACGCGCTGTCGGTGATCGAGGAGGACAAGGCCTGGTTCATCGAACATCGCTATCTCTCGACCGAGCGCTCCAAGGCCGTTACCCGTGGGATCAACGAGCGGTGCCGAACTCTCCGTCCGCACGCCCGCACGATGGTCGACGGCTTCGGTGTGCCGGAGGAACTCCTCGGTGCTGCGATGCTCGGTCATCCGCAGGCCGGGTCCAACGAGGAGTCGGCCTCGAACCCGAGCAAAGCGTAGAGTTGCTCGCGCTATGGGGTGAGGCGAAGGATCTGGTCGGCGCCGTTTCCGTTGTCCGTCGTGAGCAGGATGGACCCATCGTCGGTGGTGGTCAGCGACCGTAGCCGGCCGTACGCACCGGTCAGCGCTTCCGCCGACTCGACCACCGCTGTGCCCTCGTCGGACAGCTTCAGCAAGAGCAGCTTCTCGGCCTGTTGGCTGGAGAGGACGGCAGCGCCGTTCCAATCCCCCCACTGATCGCCGTCGAGGAACGTCAGTCCTGGTGTGGCGATGGTGGGCGACCCCGAGCTCCACACGGCTTCGATGGCGCCCGGAACACGCTCGGGGTCGGTCATGGGCACGGACTCGTCGTAGATGAGTGGCGTGCGATCCGGCCGCCAGCCGTAGTTGCCACCGGGAACGAGCAGATTCATTTCGTCGTCGCGAGTCGAACCCTGCTCCACCTCGTAGAGGCGATCGGTGCCGGGTGCAAACGCGAGCCCCTGGACGTTGCGGTGACCGAGGGTGAACACTCGACCCGGCGCGTCGGCAGCCGCCGAACCGTCGGCGTTGACATGCAACACCTTGCCGCCCAACGACGCCGGATCCTGCGGTACCGACGGGTTCGCGGTATCTCCTGTTCCGACGAACAGGGTGCCGTCAGGTGCGGCGAGGATGCGGCACCCGCCGTGGCGGCCGCTGCTCGCGACCGGGATGTCGTCGATGACGGTCTGCGTCCGCGTCAACCTCGTCCAGTCCTCGTCCACCGTCCACCGGTAGACGGCGATGCGGTTGCCGCTCTCCCCAGCGCTCCCGGATCCCAGCTCACCGCCGCTAGTGTCCCCGCCCAGCACGCCCTGACAGGTGTACAGGGCACGCGATTGCGCGAAGTCATGCGCCAGTTCGAGTCCCATCAGTCCGGTCTCGCCCTGGGCATACAGGTCGCTCATGTCGGCCTCGACCTCTGCGACGGTGCCATCCGCCTTCTTCACCACGAACCGGCCACTGCGTTCACCGGTCAGGATGGCGCCATCGGGCGCCTGCACCACATCCCACGGCTTGCTGAGGCCTTCGGCCTCGACCGTGACCTCGAAGTCCGGTGGGGGCGCAGTCGGCAGAGCGTCCACCCCGGAAGAACAGGCGATCGTGAGGCACAGGCAGGAGATGAGGACGCCGGTACAGGTCAACAGTCTGTTCACGATCACTCCTGGGTTCGTGGCTACGTGAGGCCATCGCTAGCTGACGGTCGACGCCAGCCGATATCCGGCCTCGGCGACAGCTGCCTCCACCGAGGCCTCATCCAACGCAACAGCGCTACCGACGACGACGCTTCCGGTACCCAAGTCGACCTCCACTTTGTCGACGCCGTCGATCTCCAAGATCTCCTCGGTGACCGAGGCGACGCAGTGCTGGCAGGTCATTCCCTCGACTATGTAGGTCTTGTCCACGATGGAACCCTTCTTGTCCGAGTTGGTCAGGATCGAACGAGTCTCGCAATGGCGTCCGACGCCTCTTTCACCTTCGCATCCGCCTCGGGGCCACCGTGCCTGGCAGCCTCCACGACGCATCCGGCGAGGTGCGCGTCGAGCAACTTGAGCGAGACCGACTGCAGCGCTTTGGTTGCCGCCGAGACTTGAGTGAGGACATCGATGCAGTAGCGATCCTCGGCGACCATGCGCGAGATGCCCGCTACCTGCCCCTCGATACGCCGCAATCGCTTCAGCAGGTCGTCCTGCTCGCTGGTGTAGCTACTCATAGCCACGATCATACCCCTACCCGGTAGGGGAACGCCCTAGCACCGTCAGTCGAACGGCATCGACCGTCAACAGGCTCGCGACGAGCAACAGCGCAGTGGCCACCGCGATCCACGAACCCGAGTACTTGGTGGAGACGAACTCGGGCGGACCGTCGGGCTTCGCCGCGAACACGGTATCGCTGACTCCGGTATTCCAACACACAACCGCCAGCACCAGTAGAACCACAGCGCCGAGCACCTCACCGAGCCGCCTCACGACTTCTCCGCCACGACCTGCTCGAGCGCCTCGCGCAAACCGTCGTCGTCCCTGGCCCACGCCTGCACGAGAGCGCCGCCGACGAGCCGCAGACCGATGGCATACCGTCGCCGCGGGACGCCGGTGAGCTCACCGAGTACGCGCGCGGTCTCCCACCGCTTCGGCTCGTAGTCACCGTCGGAATAGTCCGCCGGGGGCAGCACCTCGGCGATATCGACGATGTCGACACTCTCTGTCCCCTGGCGCAGTTGCGTCGGCGTGAGCTCGACGCTGACGTGCCGCCGCGCTGCGGATACCTGCACGTACGTGAATCCCATCAGCAGCACCGCAAACAGGCTCAGTGCAAACCAGTGCACCACCGGGCCGGTGTACAGCTCGATCACCAACGCCACCAGGCAGAAAATCGGGCCCCACGCAAGAGAGCGCCAGCGTCCGCCGGGTTCGTAGAACAGAGTATTGGGCTCATCCACGAGAGATCCACTCCCGCACCGAAGGTCGATACACCAGCGCGCATGCCACCAGCAGCACGTACGCGGCGGCGACGACGCGCGGTCGGCGCTTCGCCGGGATCGGGGAATTCACTCGTTCATAGTGCCGGGTCGCAAGCAAAGGCAGCGCAGTGGGTTGGAACGGCAATGGGTAGGAACGGCAATGGACCGGTCAGGCGGTGACGACTGCGGGCAGCAGAATGGCAGCAGCGGCAAGCACACCCATGGCAACCACGAGCCCGATCATCAGCAATTCTCGGGTGACGCCGTGTTTGACATGCACAGTCCTGCCCTCGCCGCGATCACGGCGGCCTTTCGGCGGAGTGCCCCGGAATTGTGCGCTCGACTGCATGCGACTCCTCAACGAATCGTCTGTGACGACTGTCACGCTACACGGAGGGCGCAGCGGGCCCAAATGCAGGCGACGCTCACGCCGCACTGAAGCCGAGGACAATGATGAACAGCGCTACCGACACCGCGGCCAGCAAGCCCAGCAGAGCCCACACCGGTCGACCCGCCTCATCCTCGCCTGCGCCAACGGGCCGCGCGACGCGCTGCGGCGGCGTCGTCGTCGAATGTTGTCCGGCCACCGGTCCAGTAGTCATGGTCTCGATCCGTCCACTCGAAGGCCCCCACCAACAGTGATACTAGTCACATGTTACTGGAGTGACGGGTGTGACACGCGCGAATGTGTACGTCTCATCGGAAACGGGTCAGGGAGTGCGTGACGCCACGAAGTACTTGTTCGATTCCTTGCGGTGCATCAAGTAGATGGCCCCGGCAGCCAGGACACCCTGCAAAATCGCCGCCACACCGGCCAAGACCGAGACCGCGCCACCGTCGACACCGAATGCGAACAGCTGAGGCAATGCCATCACCACAGTGACGGTGCCGATCATCGTCAACACCGTCCGCGCCCACATGCGCCCGTGCCGCATCTTCTCCACCCAGTAGACGAACAACGCCGCGAATCCCACCCCGAGGATGAACATCACCACCAGCGCGCCGATCAGGTAGCCTTCCGCCGTCTCCAGCGTCAAGGACAACGACGCATCCTGGGCGCGCACATCATCGATCAGTTGCTGAGCGAAGACCGACCTCGCCCCACTCACCGCGAGCAGCGTCAGCACCAGCGACATCACTCCGAGCCCGGCGACACCCCACCACAGATGACGCGCTGTTTCGACATCGACAGGGGCCGGTCGCGGCGGCGGCGCGTCGAAGGCCGGCTTTCCGAAGGCATGCGCACTGTGCTCGGCTTCCCACCGCTGCCAGTCGGGCTGATGTTCGTTCCCGGGTTGTCCTGGATTGCTCACAGCCAGCCTGCCGCTTCGCTCGCCCAATAAGTCAGAACCACATCTGCGCCCGCACGCCGGATGCTCGTCAGAGATTCGAGTATCGCCGCGTCGCGATCGATCCACCCATTCTGTGCCGCGGCCGTGATCATCGCGTATTCACCCGAAATCTGATACGCCGCAACGGGCACCGACGAGATCTCCGCTATGTCACGCAGGATGTCGAGGTAGGACATTGCCGGCTTGACCATCACCATGTCCGCGCCCTCGGCCAGATCGAGCTCGACCTCGTGCGCCGCCTCGCGCCGGTTGGCGCAATCCTGCTGATACGTGCGCCGATCCCCCTGCAGCGACGAACCGACCGCTTCACGGAACGGGCCGTAGAAGGCCGAGGCGTACTTCGCGGAGTACGCGAGCTGGCCGACCTCGGTGTGGCCGGCCGCATCCAGGCCGTCGCGAATGGCCGCGACCTGGCCGTCCATCATCCCGCTGGGACCGAGCAGGTGTGCGCCGGCCTCGGCCTGCGAGCGCGCCATCTCGACGTACCGCGCAAGGGTGGCATCGTTGTCCACGACACCGGCATCCGTCACGACCCCGCAGTGCCCGTGATCGGTGAACTCATCGAGACACGTATCGGCCATCAGAACGGTCGAATCACCGAGATCGGCCTTCAACCGCCGCAGGCCTCTGTTGAGGATCCCGTCCGGGTCCGAGGCCAAGCTGCCGTCGGCATCCTTGTCCTCCGGGCGCGGTACACCGAACAGCATCAGTCCACCCACGCCCGCGACCACGGCCGCCTCCGCCGCCTTGCTCAGCGAATCGAGAGTGTGCTGAACCACGCCGGGCATGGACGAGATCGCGCGGGGCGAGTCGATACCGTCGGCGACGAACATCGGCAGCACCAAATGGCGGGGTTGCAGCGATGTCTCCGCAACCAGGCGTCGTAGCGCAGGGGTTCGACGAAGTCTGCGCGGGCGGTCTACGGGGAACAACTCAAATGCCTCACTTCGTTCGGCATGTGAGCGGAAATACATAGCCCTCTATGTATTTCCACTCACATGCGCGTCAGCGCCTGCGGGACTTCTTACGCGGCGGAGGCAGAGCACCCTCGGCGCGCAACCGAGCGGCGTGCTCGGCGAGTGCTTCGATGAGCGGGCCCACCTGCGCCGTCTCCGGCTGCACATCCACCCGCAGTCCGAACTCGACAGCAGTCTCAGCGGTCTTGGGACCGATGCACGCGACGAGAGTGCGCGCATGCGGCTTGCCTGCGATCCCGACGAGATTGCGGACAGTCGAGCTCGACGTGAAGCACACCGCGTCGAATCCGCCGGTCTTGATCATCTCGCGGGTCTCGGCAGCGGGCGGTGCGGCACGCACCGTCCGGTAAGCGGTGACGTCGTCGATCTCCCAGCCGCGCTCACGCAGACCCTCGGCCAACGTTTCGGTCGCGATATCCGCGCGCGGCAACAGGACCCGGTTGACCGGATCGAACACCTCGTCGTACGGCGGGAAGTCCTCGAGCAGACCCAGCGAGGACTGATCACCCGACGGCAGCAACTCCGGGTTGATGCCGAACGAGCGCACCTTGGCTGCAGTAGCCTCGCCGACGCAAGCGATCTTGACGCCGGAGAACGCACGCGCGTCCAAGCCGAACTCCTCGAACTTCTCCCACACTGCGCGCACCGCGTTGGTGGAGGTGAAGACGACCCACTGGTAGCGGCCGTCCACCAAGCCCTTCACCGAACGTTCCATCTGCGCCGGACTACGGGGCGGCTCGACGGCGATCGTCGGCACCTCGATGGGAATGGCGCCGTGCGTGACGAGACGGTCGCTCATCTCGCCTGCCTGGTCCTTCGTGCGCGGCACGAGAACGGTCCATCCGTAGAGCGCACGAGATTCCCACCACGACATTTTGTTTCGTCCGGAAACAACCTTGCCGACAGTGACGACAAGTGATCCGACCAGCTCGCTTCCCGCGTCGTTCAGTGTCGCGAGAGTTGCCTCGACGGTGCGCTGCTGACGAGTGGTACCGCGGACGGTGATAGCAGCAGGAGTCTGCGGCGCCAACCCATGCTCGACGAGTGCGCTGGCAGTCTCTGCGAGGTGCCCCGAGGTCGCGTGCAACACCAACGGGCCGGGGGCGGCGGCAAGCGCAGCCCAATCGACCTCGCCGCGCACGTCGGCCTCGGTGTGCCCCGAGCCGAGCGCCATGCCCGCGTAGCTCGGCACCGCCGAGCCCGAAGGCAGACCCGGCAGGACCTCGAACTGCACGTGAGTACGGGCGACGGCGTTGACCTCGGCGATAACGGAATCGGCGGTCAGCGGATCTCCGGAGACGAGCCGTACGACGTCGTGACCGTTCTTGGCTTCGGCGAGGAGCGTCTTGGCCACCTCGGCCGGCTCGCCGAGAGCTGGCCGGACGTCGACTCCGTTCTCCCCGGTCTCCGGGTCGCGAGGCAGGTCGTTGCCGACGAGCGCCACCACACCCTTGTCGACGTCGGGATCGGTGAAGGCCAACTCGGCGGTGCCGAGCACCTCACGCGCCCGAACGGTGAGCAGAGCCGGGTCCCCTGGCCCGGATCCCACGAACAGGATCCGTCCGTTGGCGTTCTTGCGGACTGGGCTCATCGGTTGTTCTCCAGTGCTGTCTTGTGTGGGTAATGCAGTTCGATTTCGGTCGCGGGTCCTCGTTTGGGGATCAACCGCGAGGTAGCGATCTTGCCGCCTTGCACGGGTGGCCGGGAGGCTTTGTGTTTGGCGCGTCCGCGCGTGGGCGCAGTGATCGACCTAGACATGGGTAGCTCTCCCGGTGTTCGCTGAATCGGTAGCTGGTGCGGAAACCGCCGGTTCGGTGATCGCCACGAGGTCGCGAGCACCGAGATCGAGTAGCTCGCGGGCCAGCTCGCGGCCGAGTTCCTCAGCGCCCGAGAGCGGTCCGACGATGGATGCGCGGATCGAGTCGCTGCCGTCGATGGCCGCCACGCATCCGCGCAGCGAGATCTCGTCGAAGATCCGTCCGTCCTCGTCGATCGATTCGACGACATCGGCTACCGCGCCTACGGGGGCCGTGCAACCGGCCTCGAGTTCGGCGAGCAAACCACGTTCGGCGGCGACAGCCGCTCGCGCGTTGGCGTCGTCGAGCGTGCGGACCACGTCGATGAGATCGGTGTCGCCCCTGCGGCATTCGATCGCGAGAGCGCCCTGAGCCGGCGCGGGCAGCATCTGCACTGGGTCGAGCGATTCAGTGACGACGTCGAGCCGATCGATGCGCGCCAGACCTGCGCGGGCCACGACCACGGCGTCGAGTTCACCTGAGGCGACCTTGCCGATGCGAGTGTCGAGGTTGCCGCGCAACGGCAGCACGTCGAGTCCTTGACCGAGCGCGCGCAGCTGGGCTATACGCCGGGGAGCGGAAGTGCCGATTCGCGAGCCTGCAGGCAACTCGCCGAGTACAAGACCGTCTCGCGCAACGAGTGCGTCGCGCGGATCTTCTCGCTCGGGAACAGCGGCGATGACGAACCGCGCGTCGGGAGCCGTCGGAAGGTCCTTGTACGAGTGGACGGCGACGTCGACCTTGCCGTCGGTCAGAGCCTCGCGCAGCGCTGCGGTGAACACTCCGACACCGATGGTCTGCACCGGCGCGGCCGACAGGTCACCTGCGGTCTTGACGATGACGAGCTCGGCTTCGAGCCCGGCCGCGATCAACCCACGGCGAACCGTGTCGGCCTGCGTCGTCGCCAACAGCGACCCGCGTGTCCCGATCCGGACAACCTTCTTACCTGTCTCGCTCACTCCGCCTGTCCTTTCCGGACATCGACTCGGCTTGCAGTGAAGTCGTCCACCAGTTCCATTCCGTTGATTTCGATCGGGCTTGCAACCGCCTCGACTGTGCCGGGGCTGAGCTCGAAGAGCTCGCGCAGCGCAGCCGCGTAGGAGTCGCCACCCGGGGTGGTCGCGAGTTGCTTGACGCGCACTGTGGGCGAATGCAGAAGCTTGTCCACCACGCGGCGGACCGTTCGGGCGACCTCGTCGCGCTGCGGTGAATCGAGCCCGGGCAGCCGAGAATCGAGACGCATCAGCTCGCCCTCGACGACCTCCGCCGCGCGCTGACGCAAGGCGGTGACGGTCGGAGTCACCTCGGCGAGACGCTGGCCGGCGAGGTAGCCGGACAACTCCGCGGACACGATCTCGCGGGCCGCCGATGCATCCGAGGATGCCGCACCCGCGGCCGGATCTCGCTGAAGCGACTCCATGTCGAAGACACTGACACCGGGCAGACCGGCGACAGCGGATTCGACGTCACGGGGCAAACCGAGATCGCAGATTGCGAGCGGCCGACCCATCTCACGCTGCGCGAGCGCGGTGTGAGCATCCGCCAGCGACACGACGGCACCGACAGCGCCCGTGCAGGTGACGAGGACGTCAGCGTCGGACAGGGCCACGGCCAGCTCGTCGAAATCGGTCACCGTCGCATCGACACCCGCCGACATCGCGGTCTCCGCCAGGTGTTGCGCCCGCTCACGAGTGCGGTTGACAACGATCAAGCGGCCGATACCGGCGCGACCGAGGTGCGCGACGGACAGTCCGCCCATCGCACCAGCGCCGAGCACGACCGCAGTTCGGCCACCGAGACTGCCGCCGAACAGGGCAGCCGCACGGTCGAGGGCAACGGACACCACGGATGCGCCAGCGGAGTCGATACCCGTCTCGGAGTGAACACGCTTGCCGACGCGCAGCGCCTGCTGCGCGAGCTCGTGCAGAACGCGCCCCGACGCCTGCCGGGTGTCCGACGCGGCGTAGGCGGCTCGGATCTGCCCGAGGATCTGCTGTTCACCGATCACCATCGAATCGAGACCGCTGGCCACGGCGAACAGATGCTCGACTGCGGCCTCGCTGTAGCGCACGTACGCGTGCTTGGTCAGTTCTGGAACCTGCAGACCCGAATGCTCAGACAGGATCTCGCCGACGGAGGCGAGTGCGCCGTGGAATGCGTCGACCACCGCGTACACCTCGACGCGGTTGCAGGTGGAGACCACCATGACCTCGGAAATGTTGCCGCTGGCCATCAGCTTGTCGGTCAGCTTGGGGCGATCGGTGTCGGTGATCGCGACACGTTCGAGGACAGCGACGGGAGCGCTACGATGCGAAATCCCGACGAGGAGGACACTCACGGTGCAATCACCGATCCGTTTCTGGTCGAACCACCGACGGTCGAACTACCGGCAGTCGAGCTACTGATAGGCGGGCTGATGGTGGTTCCGGCACCAACTCCGGTGCCGGGCATCGACCCCGGCGTCACTCGCGGCCCTCGACTGCGGCCCAACCGAGCGGGTCCGGTTCGCGGTGAGGGTGGTGCGCTCTCGCCACCGGCTGCGCTACGGCCGCTGGCTTCGCTACGGCCGCTGGCTTCGTTGCGCGAGCTGTTGAAAGAGAGAACCTGCATCTCGACGGCTAGGTCCACGCGGCGTACCTCTACCCGATCCGGCACGTCCAGAGTCACCGGGGAAAAGCTGAGGATGCACTCGACCCCGCCCGCAACGAATTCGGCCGCTACGGCTTGTGCGGCTTCGTCCGGGGTGGCGATGACGCCGATCGTCGCTTCCAGTTCGCGGCAGGCGAGCGCGAGTGTGTCGACGTGTTGGACCAAGAGACCGTCGATGTCGAGGCCCACCCGGTCCGGATTGCGGTCGAACAACCCCACCATCGAGAATCCGCGACGCCCGAATCCGCCGTACCGAGCCAGCGCCTCACCGAGGTTGCCGACGCCGACGAGCACTACTTTGTGCCCGCGGTCCAGTCCCAGAGCACTCTCGATCTTCGCGCGCAGACGCATCACGTCGTATCCGACACCACGCACGCCATTGGGTCCGAGGAAAGACAGATCCTTGCGGAGTTTGGCCGAACCGACACCAGCCGCGTTGGCCAGTTCCTCACTGGAGACGATCAGAACTCCGTCGTCGGCGAGTATTCCGAGCACCCGCAGGTAAGTCGCCAAACGCGTCACCGTAGCCTGTGGAATAACTCGTTCGGGGCTGCCGGAGCGGCTGAAATCCGCTGCGCGGGCGATGCCAGGTGACCGTTCGACACCAACCGGCACGGCCGGGCGCTCTTCGGTCACGTTCATGGCTCCTCGTCCGAGCGGCTGCGATGCCGGTCTTCACGCTGATCCGTCGGTTGGTCATATCTGCTTTGGTTCCACCACGGTAACTGCTTGTGAACGAATGAACAAAGTCACTGCACGCGTGCTAGAGGGCCTCTCACCTGCGCAGCGAGAGCAATCACACGTTCTTCGGCCCCCTCCGGGCGGCCAGGTCGACCCGGAGTCGAGCTTCGTCGACCTCCCAATAGCTGTGTTCGCGGCCGTCCACGAGCACCACCGGAACGCGGTCACCGTACTCTGCGCGCAGGTCAGGGGTCGTACGGGCAGCCTCGTCGACATCGACGGACGTCGGTGTCAGGCCGAACTCCGCGCACACCCCCTTCAACCGGTCGAACTCGACGACACATGTATGGCAGCCCGCGCGGGTGAGAAGAACCACGGAGGGTTCGGCAATTTCCATGACCCCACTGTCGCACCCCGGCAGATATGACGAAGGTCACAGGCGGGGTTGCGGTCCAGCCCTCTCCTGGTCGCGAGCAACTTGCCTTCGCGCCACCTGCAAGGGCGGCGAACGTCCAGGGACTAGGGTTGGGCAAGTGCTCGAGCATGGAGGTGCGCGTGATGAGCGACGGGGGTTCCGAGACACCTGTCGTCGGTGAATCCGACGAGTCCGCGAAGACGGTCGATCTGCCGATTTCGGACGTTCCCGACGAGGACATGGTCGACACCGTCGACCCGACCGCAGACAAGCAGCGCAAGCGTCGCCTGCGCAACCCGTTCGGGCCGACCGACGCGCAGGTCCGCGCCAACGTCGCCGGCGAGGCCAGTGCCGACGCCGCCATCGCGCTCCACGCCGAGAGCGGAAACGCGGTTCCGCTCGATCTGACAGCCGCCGCATTCTTCGACGTGGACAACACCATGGTCCAGGGCGCGTCCATCATCCACTTCGCCCGCGGCCTGGCCGCCCGCAAGTACTTCACCAGCGGCGACCTCGCGCAATTCGCATGGCAACAGGTCAAGTTCCGAGTCAGCGGCAAGGAGAGCAGCGAGGACGTCGCCAGCGGTCGCGAGAAAGCACTCTCCTTCATCAAGGGCAGGCCGACCGCGGAGCTCCGATCACTCGGCGAAGAGATCTACGACGAATTGATCGCCGACAAGATCTGGCCCGGCACAGCGGCTTTGGCGCAGATGCATCTCGACGCCGGACAGCAGGTGTGGCTCGTGACGGCGACTCCACTGGAACTGGCACAGATCATCGCCGACCGCCTCGGACTCACCGGAGCCCTCGGTACCGTCGCCGAGAGCAAGGACGGAGTCTTCACCGGACTACTCGTCGGCGATATCCTGCACGGCCTGGGCAAGGCACACGCCGTCCGGACGCTTGCCATCAGGGAAGGTCTCAACCTCAAGCGGTGCACCGCCTACTCGGACAGCCACAACGACGTGCCAATGCTCTCGCTGGTGGGCACGGCCGTGGCCGTCAACCCCGACGCGGATCTGCGTGAACTCGCCAAGAACCGCGGCTGGGAAATCCGCGACTTCCGCACCGGCCGAAAGGCAGCCAAGATCGGCGTACCGACGGCATTGGCTCTCGGGGCAGTCGGCGGCGGGCTCGCAGCTGTATTGGGTCGGCGCCGGGCTTCCTGACCACCGGAGCTTCTCGCGAGTCAGAGGGTGCGCTGCATCAGCGTCAGGTCGAGCCAGCGGCCGAATTTGATACCCACCTCGGGCATCTGACCGACGGTGACGAATCCGAGTTTCTCGTGCAGCGCAATGGACGTGGTGTTGCGCGATTCGATGACACCGACGAGCGCGTGGATGCCCGCAGACCTCGCACGCTCGATCAACTCCGTCAGCAACGCGCTGGCGATGCCACGTCGGTGAAATCCCGGGGCGACATACACCGAATGCTCGACGGTGAGCCGGTAGCCGCTTTTCGGACGCCACTGCGCGTACGAGGCATATCCCGCGACGTGGCCGTCGACCACTGCCGTCAACACAGGATGACCGGAACGTAGGCGTCCGTTCAGCCACTCCATCCGTTCGTCGAGGCCGACCTCGGTCTCGTCCCAGATCGCCGTCGTGTTCCTGATGGCGTCGTTGTGGATGTCGAGGATCGCAGGCAGGTCCTCGGTGACGGTGTCTCGAATCAGCACCGTCGCCAGGTTACCTCTCAGCCGAGGAAGACGTTGCGGCGCTTGGCCAACAGTCGGTACAGGGTGTGCTGGATGGTTTCGCGCACATGGTCGGTGAGCTCGAACAGCACCATCGGGTCCTCGGATGCCTGCGCATCGTAGGAGTCGGTATGGATGGGTTTGCCGAACTCGATGTACCACTTCGACGGGAGCGGGATCAGTCCGAGCGGACCGAGGTGCGGGAAGAACGGTGTCACCGGGAAGTAGGGCATCCCCATCAATCTGGCGAGCGGAGTGATGTCGCCGATCTTCGGGTAGATCTCCTCGGAGCCGACGATGGAACACGGAATGATGGGCGCGCCGGTCTTCAAGGCCGCGGACACGAAGCCGCCACGGCCGAACCGCTGCAGCTTGTATCTCTCACTGAACGGTTTACCGATCCCCTTGAACCCCTCCGGGAATACCGCAGCGAGTTCGCCCATCCGAAGCAGACGCTCGGCATCAGGGTTGCAGGCCAGCGTGTGCCCGGCTTTGCGCGCGATGGTACCGACGCCGGGCATCTCGAATGCCATGTCGGCGGCCAACATTCGAAGTGGACGATTCGCCGGATGGTGATCGCGGACAGCAACGGACGTCATCAGTGCGTCGACGGGTATCACTCCCGCATGATTGGCGACGACGAGTGCGCCGCCGTCGTTCGGGATGTTCTCGACACCTTTGACTTCGACCCTGAACCACGTGTCGAACAGCGGGCGAAGCAGCGGCAGCCACACCGCATCGGCGAAGTGCGGGTCGTAGCCGAACTCGTCGACGGTGTAGTCGCCGGCAAGTCTGCGTCGGAGAAACTCCGCCGTGCCGGCGATCTGCTCGACGATCTTGGCCTTCACCGCATCGACCTGAGAGGGATCTGCCGATGCAGGCGACGCAGTGATGTCCGACGCCGTCCCCGTCGGCGGGATCAGCTGCGTCGGCTCCGCGAACGAGGACGGATGCCTACTTCGGCTCGCGTCCGCGTTGCTCCGGTCGTCACCGTTCTGGTGGGAACGCTTCTGGTCGGAACGCTTGTGGTCGGCAGCCTTGCGGTCGGGACGGGGGCGACCGGAACCGGTGCCGTGCAATGGAATCACCTTCGCCACCTCGTTCACCTCTTCCGTCCTGATGTCGCAGCGGATGCGAGTCCTGCGGTCGCGTCGACAGCCGAGAGCATGCGGCTCTCCACCGAGTCGATCCACTCGGTGCGCAGCACCGGGCGAAGCGCAGCTCCGCGCACGAAGTCGTCGAAGGCCTGAACGGTGGTCCATCGGGGTTCGAACCCGAGATCCGATCTCATACGAGTGGTGTCCAGGCCGCAGCCGAAGTGGAAGTAGTCCAACTGTTCGGTGGTGAACTCGCGCATCATCCCGCCCATCAAGGCTCTGCCGACGCTCTTGAACAGGGCGAACGGGACCGGTACTTCGATACGTCCTGCTCTGCGGATGGCCTGGGACAGCATGATGGTGCCGTCGGCGCCGACGTTGAACGTGCCCGCGGGCCCGCTGACGGTTGCCCGCTCGAGCGCGGCGAGCGCATCCTCCTCGTGCAGCAACTGCATGCGGGCGTCGCGGCCCACGATGCTGGGGATCAACGGAGACGTCATATAGCGAGAAATCGTCCCGTTGAGCCGCGGCCCGATCAGGGGCGCCATGCGCAGAATCGAGACAGCGATGTCCGGTCGACGACGTCCCATGCCGCGGATATAGCCCTCGATGTCGATGGTGTCGCGTGCGAAAGCTCCCGACGGTGGGCGTCGGGCACTCATTTCCTCGGTGAACTTGGCCGGATCCTTGGCGCTGCATCCGTACACCGACGACGAGGACCGCAGGACCACCTTGCGCACCGTGGGCGCCTTCTGGCACACCGCGAACAGCTGCATCGCACCGATGACGTTGAGATCCTTCATCGTGGCGCGGCCACCGGACCTCGGCGGTTTGGTGATGGTGGCAGCGTGCACGACCGTGTCGACGCCTGCATTTCTGATGACCTTGCCGATCAGGGGATTGCGGATGTCTGCACGAACGAATTCTGCTCGGCCCATGCGGCGCAGGAGATCCTTGCTCGGTGAAACGGAGTCCACAGCGATGACCCGTTCGATGGCCGGGTTCTGAGCCAACCGGGTAACGAGGTAGCCGCCCAAAAAGCGGCTGGCTCCCGTCACCAGGACGACTTGAGGCACCGCCACGCCCCGCTCGTTCGAGTTCACTCACACCCCCGTAGATGGCCGCAAACTGCAGCTTACTGGAATACCACCGAGATGCGAGCGGACTCGAAAAGGCACTCTGTGCAGGAAGGATATGTGCGTATACAAGACCACAGATACATCTGGTCGCAGAGACACGAAAAGTCCGTCACCACCAAGGGTGACGGACTTTTCGAAATGGCACGGTGGCCGAAACGGCCCTACCGGCCGAGTAGCTCTATTTGCCGAGTTTCCTGCGCTGGACCCTCGTGCGACGAAGCAGCTTGCGGTGCTTCTTCTTCGACATGCGCTTGCGACGCTTCTTGATCACTGAACCCATAGCGGGTGTTCCTCACGTTCTTCTCTAGCGTTTTCGCGCACGCGAAGTTGCGTACGCCTACCTGGCAGCCTCGCACTTCGCTCGACTCGAACGCCGACGACGACGAGGTTCGAGCACGCCTGATGTTCGGCACGACGAAGTACCACCCTACCGGGGCGGACAGCGATCCACGAAACCGGCTCGACTTCGCTCGTCGTTATCTGTGCGCTACTCAGCCCGCGTCGAAGTACGAGGTCTCGAGGTAGTCGTGCACAGCCTTGGCGTGTACACGAAACGATCGACCCACTCGTACCGCGGGCAATTCTCCGCTGTGCACCAGGCGGTACACAGTCATCTTGGACACCCTCATCAGCGATGCCACTTCGGCCACTGTGAGGAATTGCGTTCCAGCTATCGCTGGCTGACCGTCCGGGGACGAACCCTTGGACGACTTGTTTGCAGGCGCCATCAATCCACTTACCTCCGGCACGTCTCGCGCGGCAGGCTTCCCCTCCTGCCGAACAGACACGCACGTGCTACCTATGAGCTTAGCGGGACCAATGGGGTTACTGCGACGGGTGTAGGCAATTGAATTTTTATTCTGCTGTGACGCCCATCTCAGTAGACCGGGCCTTCGCGGCATCCAAAGCATCGAAAAACGCTGTTCGGAGCCCGTTTTGTTCCAGTTTTCGGACCGCAGCGGCGGTGGTCCCACCCGGGGACGTCACGGCATACCGAAGCTCGGTCGGAGTCTCATCGGAGCGATCCATCATCACGCCGGAGCCGATCATCGTCTGCACGACGAGCGCCGAGGCGATATCGCGCCTGAGCCCGAGCGCAACACCGGCGTCGATCATGGCCTCCGCGACGAGGAAGAAATAGGCCGGTCCTGAACCCGAGACCGCGGTAACCGCGTCGAGCTGATGCTCCTTCACCGTCACCACCTTGCCGACCGAGGACAGAATCGTCCGCACGAGTTCGATGTGTTCGGCCTTGGCGTACTTCCCGGGCGCAAGAACGCTGACGCCCTCGCCCACGAGCATCGGGGTGTTCGGCATGACCCGGACCACGGGGAAGCCCGCGGGCAGCTTCGGCTCGAACTTCGATGTCGGAACACCCGCGGCGAGGGACACGATCAGCTGCTCCTGCTCTCCGTCCAGGTCGATCTTGGCAATTTCGGTGACGACGGAATCGACGTCGCTGGGCTTGACTGCCACGACGATGACATCGGCGTTCTCTGCTGCATCCGCGATGCTCGCCGTCAGAATTCCGAAGGTCGACGCCAACTCGGCGGCGCGCGACTGGTACTTCTCGGCCACCACCAGGTCGCGCACGGCATGTCCCGATTCGAGCAGTCCGGCGATGAGCGCCTCGCCGATTCGTCCGCCTCCGATTACAGCAATTCTCGTCATGCGCCCAAGCCTAGATGTGGCTCCGGCTGGCGCTACCTCGGCACCATCGCCAGCTGTCGACTCTGCACGACGACCGCACCGGTCGAGTCGAGAACAAGATGGTCCTCCTCGAACCAGGTGTCGCCGATGAGCGTGCTGCTGGCCGCGACACGAAGCCAGCCGGGAGCAGGCAGCTTGCGTAGATAGGTCGTCAGCTGCACCGTCGGCGCCCACCCGAACATCCCGCGGTTCATCGTTACCGGCGCCGAGATGTCGCCGGTCATCAGCGCGAAGTACACGGCGGTATCCGGATCGGCGGAATCCCCGGCGTACGGGCGCACCCACATCCGCACCTCGAGTTCGCCGTGGCGGCCCGACAGGAAGTGCGCGGACGATGGATCGATTCTCATGTCGCAGCCCTGGGAGACGTGCACAACCGACGCCATCGGATGGTCGCCGCCGATCACGTGGGCGTCGGCGGGCGGTTCCGCGGGCATGGATGCAAGCGAGGAGGCAACCTCGTGCCGCGGGGTCTCGACATCCGGCCGTCCGAGTGTGACCACGGCCCGGACTGCGACGCGCTCCCCCTGGGTCATTTCGACATCGACGTGCGAGACCCGCTTGCCCCGCTTGCGGACGATGGCGGTCAGCGCCACCTCACCTGGGTCGGGCGCATTGAGGTACGTGACGCTGACTGCGAGAGGCTGTACTGCGGCGTCTGATGCAGCGTCGTCGGCGCCTTCACCGAGTTGTGCTTTCGCGGCTGCAGCGCAGACGGCGAGCATGGTCCCACCGTGCACCTTGGATCCGATGGTCCAGGTGGAGCCGATGACGGCTGAATAGGAGCCTTCCAGCTCGGTTCGCTCGACCGTCTGCACTGTCGTGGCGGCGCGGAAGGGGCTGGTCATTGCTCGTGCCTTTCGTCGACCTCGTCATGAGGGTGGTCGTGGGGGTGATTGGAAGGAGATGCGATGTCCTGGTGGGCCAGGCGTCGCAACGCGGTGATGATCGGCTCGTAGATGGCCGTGCCGAGGACGGCGTACGGGACGGCGTCCTCGACGCTCGCAGGCATCAGCGCGAGGTCGTACTCGGCGATACCGCGGATGTGTCGCCCGTACACCTCGAGCCGCTCGTCCGTCATGGGGATACCCACATCCTCTGCCGCCCGGAGAGCTCGCTCGAGTTGTGCCACCGCGACGAACCGCGGGTCGAACACCTGACCGAGCTTGTCGAGCGCCGCTTCTGCCCGCGGGAACTCCGCCGACGTCGCCTCGTCGAGGTAGGGCGGCAGCGCTGCGATGGCGCGGCCCAGAGACTCGAACAGCGAGCATTCGGGGTGCTCGATCAGCGCGAGCACGGTTCGAATGCGGTCGATCGGCAGACCGGCTCCTGCGAGTGCCTTGATCAGCGCCAGTCGTTCGAGGTGCGCGTCGCCGTAGCTCGCCTGCGTCGCGCTGGTGGCTACGCCGGGCATGAGCAGACCCTCGCGTAGGTAGTACTTGACGGTCGCGAGAGGAACGCCGGATTCGGCAACGAGCTCGGATACGCGCATGCAAGCCCCCTGACGGCCAAATTGGATAGCGAAGGTATCCGAAAGACTTTAGCGCATCGAAGAACGTGCCCCGCCAAGCGTCAGTTCAAATACTCCCGAGCAAAAGCCAGAGCCTGCCCGAGCATCGACGCGCGCTCGGCGAGCGTGCGCGCGTTCTGAGTGTTGATCTCGACCACTGCTTGCCCGGTGAATCCACGTCGCTTCAGCTCCGTACACACCTCGGCGCACGGCTGATTGCCGTGGCCGGGTATGAGGTGCTCGTCCACCGACGCTCCCCTACCGTCCGCGAGATGCAGGTGGGCCAACCCGTCGCCCATGCGGTTCATCATCTCCACCGCATCCGAACCCGCGGTTGCGGTGTGCGAGAGGTCGAGCGTGTAGTGGGCGTGACCGGAATCGGTCGGGTCGTAGGACGGCGCGAAAGCGGACACTGCCGCACCCGGGCCGCCTCGTTTGCGCAACCTCGCCGCCGATCCCTCCTTTCGCCCGAAGAATCGGTCGGCGCGCATGGGGAACATGTTCTCGACGGCCACGACGACATCCGACCGGTCCTCGAGCTCCGCTACCTGCTCGCCGAAGCCTTCGGCGTACTTCTTCTGCCACCGAAACGGTGGATGAATGACGACAGTGCCCGCACCGAGCTTCTCGGCCGCCTGCACCGACCGTTCGAGCTTCGCGGCCGGATCGGCACCCCACACTCGCTGCGAGATCAGCAGACAGGGCGCATGGATGGCCTGGACCGGAACACCGAACTTGCGCGCCATCGCGGCGACTGCGCCGACATCCTGACTGACCGACTCCGCCCACACCATCAACTCGACACCGTCGTATCCGAGTTCTGCGGCGTAGCGAAAAGCGGCCTCGGTGTTCTGCGGATATACCGAGGCCGTGGACAGCCCTACCGCAACGCGACCATCCTTGTTCGCCACCCGATCAGCCTGTGCTCAACTGGAACGCCAACGGCCCCAGGGTGACGAACACGCCGACGACGATCGCAATCACCATGCTGAACATGTCGTCGGTCCGACGCAGAATTCGCACCATTGCAACCAGCCCGACGATCACCAGGACGGCCAGAATCAACGCGACCCAAGGCAGCATGTCCCAGAGTCGCTCGAAACCCTTGAAGAGCAGCGCGCCCACGACAACCGCGATCACACCCTGGCCCAGCAGCGCGAGCCACTGCTTGACGGCATCCTTCCTGCCCGCCCGGCTACCGTCCGATTTCTCTGCTTCCGGTTCGGCTTCGGGTTCGGGATCCGTGACGGCTTCGACAACGGCAGTGGCGTCGTCGGCGGTCTTGTCCTCGCTGTCGCTGTCGCTTTCGGCGGCGGGGGCGGGGGCGGGGGCGGGGGCGGGGGCGATCGTGGCGGCAGGAGCGATTGTGGTGGCAGCATCGTCGGCGTCCGCCGAGACCGCGACCGCCGGCTTCTCGATCTCGAGGCTCTCGGTCTTCGGTGACTCCGCCTTCGGCGACTCGGTCTTCGGCGACTCGGTCTTCACCGACTCGGGGCCAGCCGATTCCGCCTGATCGGGCGCCCGGCCAACTTCCGTTTCCTTGCTCACATCGGTCCGCTGAGTACGCGGCCGCGGTACGAACCCCGTACTACGGGGTGAACGCTCGGGCTTCTCGTCCGGCCCACGGCGCGTGGCCGCGGGGACGGGACGCTGCGCCGCGGCACGCTGCTCGGTCTGATCGTGCGACTGATTCAGCAGGTCACCTGCCGCCGTCGTCGAGCCCGACAACAACTCGGGCTCGCTGAATCCAGTGGACCCGGTAACGGGCGACTGCCCAGCCTTCGGCGCGGCCTTGGGTGCGGCCTTGGGTGCGGGATCGGCGATCACCGGCGCCTCGTCCGAGGCTGGATCGGCTCGAACCACCGGGATTTCACCGGTCAACTCGGCGACCGAGATTCCACCCTTGACGCCACGCCTGCGACGTCCACCCGAACTGGCGGCAGTCGTCTTCTGACCGTTACGCGCCAACAACTCGGCAACGGAAATCTGCCCGGAGTCCTCCGGGTTGGAGTTGTTCTCGGTCATGTCGAACGCACCACCAGATCGCTGTCCGATTCAGTGTCCAGCTTCCGCAAAATCAAACCTTCCCTCAGCGCCCACGGGCAGATCTCGATCGTATCGATCGACAGCGCTCGCATACTCGCTTCCGCCACCAGCGCCCCGGCCACCAATTGCGGCGAGCGGTCGGCGCTGACTCCTTCCAATTCTGCACGGTCCGAGGCCGTCATCCGCGAAATGAACGCAATGAGTTGCCGCAAACCGTCCGCCGTCAGCGTTCTGGTCACTCTCGGGCCGGCGGCCGACGGGGCGGCACCGGTCAGTCTCGCGAGCGACCGGAATGTCTTGGACGTGCCCACAGCGCGATCCGGATCACCCGCCGACAAGATCTCCTTCGCCGGCGTCGCGAGCTCGGCGTCGAGCCAATCCCGCAGCACCGCGACGCGTCGCTTGCCGGGCGGGTCGGCGTCGAGCCAGTCCCTGGTCAGGCGGCCTGCACCGAGCTGAAGCGAAAACGCGGCATCGGGGTCCTCATCGCTGCCCGAGGTGAGTTCGAGAGACCCGCCGCCGATGTCGAGATTGAGAATGCGCCCGGCGCTCCACCCATACCAACGCCGAACTGCGAGGAACGTCAGACGGGCCTCGTCAACGCCCGACAACGTCTGCAGGGTCACCCCCGTCTCGGTTCCCACGCGCTCCAAAACTGCGTCACTGTTGTGTGCGTCACGTACCGCCGAGGTCGCGAACGCCATCAGCTCTTCACAACCGGACTTTCTGGCGATCGTGGCGAAGTCACCGACCTCGCCCACCAGGCGGTCTGCACCTGCACGGGTGATGTTGCCGGCAGCATCGGTGTTCTCCGACAGCCGCAATGTGGCCTTCGAAGAGCTCATGGGTGTGGGATGCCCACCTCGGTGGGCATCGACCACCAACAGATGCACTGTGTTGCTTCCGACGTCGAGCACCCCTAATCGCACAGGTCCACGGTACTGGGTCTAGCGTCGTCTCTTGTGACAGCAGGTGGTAAAGCGCAGACGTTCGCTTCAGAGGTAGAACTGAACTTCCCCCGAGAATGGGTGGAGTTCCCCGATCCGGACAACTCCGAGCACATCATTTCGGCGGACCTGACATGGCTGCTGTCGAATTGGACGTGTGTGTTCGGCACACTTGCCTGCCAGGGCACCGTCGAGGGACGTCCCGACGACGGATGCTGCTCGCACGGCGCCTTCCTCTCCGACGACGACGACAAGAAGAAACTCGACGCGTCCGTCAAGATGCTCACCGCCGAGGACTGGCAGCTGATGCCCAAGGGGCTGGGCAAGAAGGGATACGTCGAGTACGACGATCTCGACGACGAGCAGTCGCTCCGGACACGTCGCTACAAGGGTGCGTGCATCTTCCAGAACCGTCCCGGGTTTGCCGGCGGAATCGGCTGCGCGCTGCACTCGATGGCTCTGCGGAAGGGCATCGAGCCGCTCGAGGTCAAGCCCGACGTGTGCTGGCAGCTGCCGATCCGCCGAACCCAGGACTGGGTGACCCGGCCGGACGGCACGGAGATCCTCAAGACCACCATCGGCGAATACGACCGCCGAGGATGGGGCGAGGGCGGCCACGATCTTGACTGGTACTGCTCGGGTTCCCCTGATGCCCATGTCGGCAGCAAGCAGGTGTTCGAGTCGTACAAGCCGGAGCTGACGGAGCTACTCGGCAGAGCGGCTTACGACGAGTTGGCATCGTTGTGCAAGCGTCGACGCGGGCTCGGGCTCATCGCTGTCCACCCTGCTACCCGCGAGGCCCAGCGCACCAAGTAAGCGGCTTCGCCGCATGTGCCTAACCCTCCAGTTTGTAGCCCAACCCGCGGACAGTCACGAGGTGCTCCGGCTTCGCTGGGTCGGACTCGATCTTCGAGCGGAGCCGCTTGACGTGCACGTCGAGGGTCTTGGTGTCGCCGACGTAATCGGCGCCCCACACTCGATCGATCAACTGCCCACGCGTCAGCACGCGACCCGAGTTCCGGAGCAGGTACTCGAGGAGGTCGAACTCCTTGAGCGGCAAAGTGATCTGCTTGGAGTCGACCATCACCACATGCCGTTCGACGTCCATCCGAACCGGTCCAGCTTCCAACACACCGGAATCGGCCACGCCATCGAGTTCGGCGTCGCTGCCCCGCCGCAGCACTGCGCGGATACGGGCGATGAGTTCACGCGCCGAGTACGGCTTGGTGACGTAGTCATCCGCGCCGAGTTCGAGACCGACGACCTTGTCGATTTCGCTGTCGCGTGCGGTCACCATGATCACAGGAACGCCAGAGCGGGCACGTAGCTGCTTGCAGACGTCGGTTCCGCTCATACCGGGGAGCATCAGATCGAGGAGGACGATATCCGCTCCGGCGCGATCGAACTCGGCGAGCGCCGACGGCCCGTCGCCGACGATGGTGGCTTCGAACCCCTCCTTTCGCAACAGAAAGGCAAGGGGATCTGCCAACGACTCTTCGTCTTCGACGATCAACACGTTGGTCACTGCAGTTCTCCGGTCGCCGAAGTTCGTGTCACTGTTGTTCTCCTTCTGACGACGCGAGGTCGTCTTCTTCGAAATACGCAGGAATCTGCAGAGTGAAAGTGGATCCGGTGCCGAGCTTGCTCCACAGCGAGATGGTCCCGTTGTGGTTGGCTGCGACGTGTTTCGCGATGGCGAGCCCTAGGCCGGTGCCACCCGTGGCCCTCGAGCGTGCTTTGTCCACCCGGAAGAATCGTTCGAAGACCCGCTCCTGGTCCTCTTTGGCGATGCCGATGCCCCGGTCGGTGACGGCGAACGCGACGAATTCCCCGCGGAGCGCGCGGCTGACAGAAACCGGAGACCCATCCGAGGAATACGCGATGGCATTCTGGATGAGGTTGGCGAGCGCGGTGACCAGGAGCGCCTGGTCCCCCAGCACCTCCAGGCCGCTGGGATGGTCGGTAGTGACCGTGATGCCGGCGTTCTCGGCCGCGAGTTTCGATCGATCGAGGGCCTCGTTGACGACTGTGTCGACATCGACGACTTCGAGATCGGGCAGCTTCTCGGCACCTTGCAGTCTCGAGAGTGCGATCAGTTCTGTCACCATGTTGCCCAGGCGCTTGGACTCGGCGACGACCTTTCCACCGAAATGTCTGACGGAGACCGGGTCCTCGGCTGATTCGAGCAACGCTTCGGCGAGCAGGCTCATCGCGCCTACTGGCGTCTTCAGTTCGTGGCTGACGTTGGCGACGAAATCGCGACGGGTCGCTTCCATCCGGACCTGTTCCGAATCGTCGTCGGCGAAAAGCACCACGAAGCGTTCGTCCTGTTTGCTCAGCATCCGTGCCACGCATCGCACCGCCATCCGATCCCGGCTGGTGGTCAGACGTACATCTCTCGAACTGATGTCCACCTCGACCGGATGCCCGTCGGCGAGAACCTTCTGCGCAGCCTCCCAGGCGCGATCCTCGATGAGTCGGTTGTGCACCAGACCGAGTTCCTCGGCGCGGGGGTTGGACAGCACCACGTCGTGGTGCCGGTCGACAACGGCGATCCCGCTTTCCGAAGCCAGGATGATCAGGTCCAGGACCTGCGACATCGTCAGACCCGAGGACGCCTGACGCCGCTCGGAATGCCGTGTTGCGAGGTACGGGATAAGAACACTGCCGACGAGGTATCCCCCGAAGGCGGCGGCGATAGCCAGTAGTACGGCCGATGCAACACTCACACCGGAATCGTACGTTCGATGGACAGCTCACATACGCAGGGTGCAGGCATTTCCCTGGTGGTCATAGTCCCCGTCGGCAGTGTTCTTCGAGCGTTCACCTGAAGTTGGGCGGAACCCCTACTTGGCGCCCTGGTTCGCCACCGCCGCCGCGCCGGCTGCTGCGGCCTCCGGGTCGAGGTAGGTGCCGCCGGGGTTCGACGGGACGAGCTTGCCGCCTGCGCCGCCCTCGGTGAAGTCGTACTGCAGCGGGATGCCCGTCGGGATGTTCAGGCCGGCGATATCGGCGTCGGAGATCTCGTCGAGGTACTTCACCAGCGCACGCAGCGAGTTGCCGTGGGCCGCGACGATGACGTTCTTGCCCGCCTTCAAGTCCGCGACGATGGCATCCTCGAAATACGGGATGAGGCGGTCGACGACATCCTTCAGGCATTCGGTGAGCGGGACTGCGGGCAGATCCGCGTAGCGCGGGTCGGCGTCCTGGCTGTACTCCGAGCCTGCCTCGATGGTGGGCGGAGGGGTGTCGTAACTGCGACGCCACAGCATGAACTGCTCGTCGCCGAACTTGTCCTTGGTCTCGGCCTTGTTCAGACCCTGCAGCGCACCGTAGTGACGCTCGTTGAGACGCCAGTCCCGGACGACGGGGATCCAGTGCCGGTCAGCAGCGTCGAGTGCCAGGTTCGCGGTGTTGATCGCACGCCGCAGCAGCGAGGTGTACAGCACGTCGGGCAGCACACCCGCCTCGGCGAGCAACACACCGGCTCGCTTACCCTCCGCCTCACCCTTCTCGGTGAGGCGGACGTCGACCCACCCGGTGAACTGGTTGGACGCATTCCATTCGCTCTCGCCGTGACGAAGCAGGATCAAAGTTCCGATACTCATGGGGAAAGTTTCTCACGTGGCCGGGTCGTCTTCCTTCTCAGCCGGGCTGCGTCGCAGCGGCGTGCGCATCGGTCGTCGGCTGGCGAACCACGAGCACGACGACGATGAGTGTGATGACGATGGCTGTCAGCGCGAAGGGAATCGGGATGAGCGGATCGAGGAGTACCAAGACCGCGCCGACAGGAACGACCGTGTTGACGACGCGGTCCGCGTTGTCCTTGATGGCGATGTACCAGACGCCGAGGACGAAGATGGCGATCGGAACGGTCACCGTGAACGACGCCGCCAGGTCCCCGAGCTGGCTGTGATCGGTGAGTACATCGATCTCCACCTCGACGCCGGCCGAGAAGGCGCCCGCTGCGGCGAATATGAAGTAGTGCGCGTATCCGTATTTGAGCGAACTGCCCAGGTCCGAGATCGCTGCGTGATGCGGTGGCCAGAAGTAGATCCACCACAGACCTGCTGTCACCACTAGAGCAAGGACCGCCAGTGTGATCAGAGGAAGGAGGGCCGTATCGCCGCGCAGAGCTTCGATGATGACATTCGCAGATGCGAGCAGGCTCTCACCGAGAAGGATGATCGTGAACAGGCCGTACCGCTCGGTGATGTGATGCGCGTGCCAGGGAGTCGTACCCTTTCTCTCCGCGATGACCGGAACGGAGAGTTCGACGAGGGCGAGGACGACGAATCCCAGAATCTGTGCCGGACCTTCCGGAATCAGAAGCCACAGCAACCACAGCACCTGCACGCCCGCAATGCCGGCCGCGTAGGTCAATGCAGTCTTCTTGTGCTCCGGCGATCTCGATGCGCGCAGCCACTGTGTGACCATCGCGAAACGCATGACGACGTAACCGACAACCACGATGACGAAGTTCGAATCGGTGAACGCCGGCCCGATACCGGCGGCCAGGACGAGCACACCCGCCATCTGAACGACCGTCAGGACGCGGTAGAGCCAGTCGTCGGTGTCGAACGAGGTGGCGAACCACGTGAAGTTCATCCATGCCCACCAGATGGCGAAGAACACCAACATGTAGCTCAGCAGGCCGTCGACTATGTGGTTTTCGGTGAGTGCATGGTGCAGCTCGACCGCGGCGGTAGCGACCGCGATCACGATGACGAGGTCGAAGAACAGCTCCAGCGGGCTCGCGGATCGCCCCTGCTCCTCGGGGTCGCGCGGACGCATCGGTATCAGACGAAAACGCGTGTTCGACGTGGTTGAGTTCACGACGCAGACGATAAACACCTTCGGCGCAGTTGTCGCGTGTTGTGCGAATCTTGTCGGTCCAGTCGGGTGGAGCGACTCCGAGTCGGTTCACCAGTGTCACACGTCAAATACAGATTCCCGACGAATCCGCCGCTCCTCATCCCAAATCTGGGCATGCCGGTACGCGATGAACGCACCAACCCCGATGATGAACAACCCCAGCAGAACGAAGAACAGGCCCATCCCATTCTCGACGACATGCCAGACGAACAGCAACCGAGAGCAACAGCCAAAACACCGAACAACACACTCGCCAAACGCGCCCCACGCTCGGGCGTGCCCTGCCGCCCCACCCCACGCGGAATCTGCAACAACTTCCGCGCCCCCGGCGGAATATCACACTTCCCCGACGCCACAGAATGCAATATGCCGTTGTACACCAGGTCCCACATCGCCGGATGGCCCTGAATTCTTTTCAGGCTGACCGCATGAATCGATCGCCCACCCGAATCTTCCAACCCGATCGCGCGATCCGCGCCATTGGTCCCGGCCGAAATCCGCACCAAATCGTAGATTTCAACCCAGACGTCCTTCACCTGCAACCATTCCGCTCCGGCGGCGAACCACTGGTTCAGAGTTCCCTTTTCGAGCGGACCGTACCCAGGCGGTTCGGGGTGTGGCTTCCGAGGAGGGATGGTCGGTGTCTTTCGCGAAACAGATACTGATCGGGGCGCTGCTGGGGGGCGAGGCTCACCCGACACCGGATTGGGCCGAGGCGGTAGATCTGTCGAACTCCAGTCCGATGCCCACTCGGATGTCATTGTTCCGATGTGTAAATCGGCAGCGCGAGCCGACCGTCCGCCAGAACGCGGAGCTCGACGCTGATGTTGCCGGACCCATCACGTCCCGCCGCTGGTACGTGGTACGTCCGCGCGGACTCCCCCGGTCGCCCCATTTCCACCCCCGTGAAATCGAACCGATCGTAGCCGATCCATCCGACGCGCTCGAAGCACTTTGCTCGACGCGCATGGCACACTTCGGCACATGATGGCATACTTTTCTCATGAGTGTCACGGTGACGTTGGGAAAGCAAGGCAGGTTCGTCGTACCTGCCGATCTTCGGGCCGAGTTGGGTCTCAGCGAAGGCGACGTGCTGTCGGTTCAGCGAGTGGGCACGAGGTTGATCGTCGAGCGCCCATCCGATGCCGCACGCTCGATGCGCGGAATGCTCGCGGACCATTCGAACGGGCGATCACTGGTCGAGGAATTGCTGGCCGAGCGAATCAGTGAGGCCCAGGCCGATCGGTGACCATTCTGGACGCCTCGGCGGTGCTCGCTGTTCTCAACGACGAACCTGGGGCGGATGTCGTCGAACAGGCCATGTCGACTGGCGGCACGACCATGTCGTCGGCGAATCTCGCCGAGGTCTTGGGCAAGGTCGTCGACGTCGGCGGCGACGTGTCGGCGGTGACAAGCGCTCTGCGCGCGTCTGGGGTCGAGATCGTTCCGTTGGACGAAGCCGATGCGGCGGTCGTCGCGGCGCTCCGCGCCGTCGATGGCGGCAAGTCACTGTCACTGGGAGACCGATGCGCACTTGCCTTGGCGGCTCGGAGTCGGCCGCCAGTCGTACTGACGGCCGATCGCGCATGGGCGGACCTCGACCTTCCGCTCGAGGTCAAGCTGATCCGCTAGCCCAGAAGCACTGACTGACAATAAGACTCGGGCATCTCGGTTGCATCCCCCACGTGCCACGAGATTGCGCGCAGCTGCGGGTAGTCGGAGACTCGGACAGTTGGCGTGTCAGGGTTCCTCATCGCCCCTCCTGTGCGTCGGTTTGGAACCAAGGTTACGCCCGCACCCGCGCTCAGTGCGGCGGCTTATCCTTGAACCGGGCACTGTTCCAGTCGATCAAAATTGTCGCGGAATCGGTGTCACCGAGGCGCCCATCCGACGACAACGGCCCCCTTCCCGATTGTCGGGAAGGGGGCCGCGTCGAGAAAGATCTACTTGCCGGCTTCTGCGGCGCGCAGATCCTTTCGAAGAATCTTGCCTGCGGCCGACTTCGGCACGGTCGCGATGAACTCGACCTTGCGGACCTTCTTGTGCGGCGAGACGCGCTCGGAGACGAATGCCATCACGGCCGCCTCATCGAGCGAGGCGTTGTCCTGCAGCACGACGAACGCCTTGGGCACTTCCTCACCGTCCTCGTCATGGACGCCGATCACGGCAGCGTCGGCGATGTCGGGGTGCGTGAGCAGCAACGCCTCGAGCTCCGCGGGCGGAACCTGGTAGCCCTTGTACTTGATGAGTTCCTTGAGCCTGTCGACGATGTAGACGACGCCCTCGGAGTCCACGACGGCGATGTCGCCGGTGTGCAGGAATCCGTCGTCGTCGAGGGTCTCTGCCGTCGCGGTGGGGTTGTTGAGGTAGCCCGCCATGACGTTCGGTCCCTTCACCCAGAGCTCGCCCGGCTCGGACAGGCCTTCGGTGGGGAGGTCGATCTCGGCCTCGGTCGCCGGATCGACGAGCTTGTTGACGGTGTTGGCCAACGGCAGACCGACCGAACTGAGGGGAATATCGTCGCGGTCGAACGGGATGGCATGACTGACGGGGCTGAGTTCGCTCATTCCGTAGCCCTGACGCACCCGGGTGTTCAGCCGCGTCGCGACGGCTTTGCCCAGTTCCTCGTCGAGAGGCGCGGCACCGGAGAAGACGGTGTGGACGCTGGAGAGGTCGTACTGGTCGATGAGCGGGTGCTTTGCGAGTGCAAGCGCGACCGGCGGCGCGATGAACAGGTAGGTGAGCTTCTGGTCCTGGATGATGCGCAGGAATTCGGCCAGATCGAACTTCGGCATGGTCACCAGACGCGCACGCAGTTTGAGCGCGATGTTGAGCAGCACGGTCAGGCCGTAGATGTGGAAGAAGGGCAGCAGCGCGAGAACCGCGTCGTCGGAGTCGATGCCGACCCGCGGTTCCATCTGCGCGATGTTTGCGACTAGGTTGCGGTGCGTGAGGATGACGCCCTTGGGGACGCCGGTGGTTCCCGAGGAGTACGGGAGGACGGCGATCTGGGTTGCGGGGTCGAATGTCACCTCCGGTGCCGGTGCACCCTGGGTGAGCAGATCACGCAGATTGGGGTGTCCCTCGGCGCCGTCGAGCACGATGACGTGGTCGTCGGCAATGCCGGCCTTTTCTGCCGCGGCCTTGGCCTGCGGGTACAGCGGTGAGACGGTGAAGAGGAACTTCGCCCCCGAACCGGTGAGCTGCTTGGCGATGTCCTCAGCCGTGTAGAGAGCGTTGATGGTCGTCGCGGTGCCGCCGGCACGCAGAATGCCGTGCAATACCGAAGCGAACGCCGGGACGTTCGGCGAATGCAGCCCCACCACGTCGCCCAGCTCGAGCCCACGGGCAGCGAGGGCGCCGGCGATTGCGTTGATCTGCCCGATCAGAGTCTCGTACGTCGTGACCGCGCCCGAGGTGCCGTCGATCAGTGCGGGCTTGGCAAGATCGGAATCTGCGATGGACCCGAACAGGTAGTCGTAGATACTCAGGTTCGGAATCTCGACATCGGGGAAGGGGCTGTTGAAGCTCATTACTCTCCTTCGAACATGCAGCGGCAATATGGTGAAACCTTACAGTGAAAGCCATCACACCGGACAGGCACCTACCTACCTGCCGGTCAGTTCCCTTTCACCCCCGGCCGAACCAGGGCAGAAGTTACGATTTCACGTAGGGTTTGCCCGCAGCTGCCGGGGCGCGCACATGCCCCACCAAGCCTGCGACGGCGAAGATCGTCACCACGTACGGAAGCATCAGCATGAACTCGCTCGGCACCGGTGATCCGATGATGCCCAGCACGTTCTGCAGGTTGGACGCGAACCCGAACAGCAAGGCCGCCAACGTCGCTCGCACCGGGTCCCAGCGTCCGAAGATGACAGCGGCGAGTGCGATGTAGCCCGCACCGGCTGTCATTTCCTTGCCGAAGGATCCGACCGAGCCGAGGGTGAAGTACGCGCCGCCGAGCCCCGCGATCGCTCCGGCGAGGCAGACGTTCCAGAATCTGGTGCGCACCACATTGATACCGACGGTGTCGGCTGCCTGCGGGTGCTCACCCACGGCACGCAGCCGCAATCCCCACTTGCTGCGGAAGAGACCGAACCACACCAGTGCGACCGCGATGTACATCAGGTAGACGATCAACGTCTGCTGAAACAGAACTGGTCCGATGACGGGGATCTGCGAGAGGACCGGGATGTCGATGCGCCCGAATCGCGGTGGAGAGTTGAGGGTCTCGGAATTCTTCGTCAACACCACCGAGTAGAGGAAACTCGTCAATCCCACGATCAGCACGTTGAGCACGACGCCGACGATGACCTGGTTGACGAAGTACTTGATGGAGAACATCGCGAGCAGCAAGGCGGTCAGTGCTCCTGCGATCAGGGCGGCGAGCAGTGCGACGTAGGTGGATCCGGTCACCGACGCCACCACGGCGCTGACGAAGGCGCCGGAGAGCAGCTGCCCTTCGATGGCGATGTTGATGACTCCGACGCGCTCGGAGATCACCCCGCCCATCGCCCCGAAGATCAACGGGGTGCTCAGAGCGACGGCTCCGATCAGCAGTCCCGGCACTGGGATAGTGGCCCCCGCCGCGGCCCAGGTGAGGAACCCGAACACGAACAGCACGCCGTACACGGCCAGCAGCCATACGGGTGTGGACACACGCCGAAACACGTTCACTCCCGCGTACACGGTGATGATCGCCAGCAGCACCACCAGCACGATGCCCGTCGCGCGCGTCGGGACACCCACCGCGGGCAATGTCACGAAGTCGGTGCCGGTGGCGAGATCAAAGGTGGTGGTACCCGACTCGGCGCGGAGCACGAACAGAACCAGAGCCAACAGCGTCACGACGCCGAGGACGCCGGGAACCTTCCAGCTACGAGCGGGGGCCGATGCCTCGCTGTGCGCGGCAGGATGGTTCTCGGTGTGATTGTCGACGGCGGTCACAGCGCGCCTACCTTCGCGGTCTCGGGCCGGCCGGCACTGCCGGCGCCCGGTGGTGACAACCGAAACACCGCGCGAACGAGTGGCGGGGCAGCAATGAAGAGCACGATGACCGACTGCACCACGAGCACGATGTCGATCGGGATGCCTTCGGCCGCCTGCATCGCGAAGCCGCCTGCCTTGAACCCGCCGAACAGGATGCCCGCGAAGAACACTCCCCACGGCTTGGATCGGCCCAGCAGTGCCACGGTGATGGCGTCGAATCCGATTCCGGCGTCGATGTCGGCTCCGAACCCCGTCGTTACCGTGCCGAGCACCTGCGCAACTCCGGCGAGTCCGACCAGCGCGCCCGAAAGCACCATCGCGTACAAGTACATGCGGTTGACGTCGATACCGGCGATCTTCGACGCCTCGGGGTTCTCCCCGACGGCGCGGAAGCGGAAGCCGAGTGCTGATCGCTCCAGCAGCCACCACACACCCACCGTCGCGAAAATCACGAGGACGAAACCGAGATGGAGGTTGTACTGGTCGCCGAAGAGCTTCGGAAACACCGCCGTCGATTCCATCCCCGGGGTCTTCGGATTGTTCTGGCCAGGGGCTTGAAGGGCTCCCGGCGTCCGCAGCAGGTAGGCGACGAGGTAGAAGCCGATGTAGTTCAGCATGATCGTCACAATCACCTCGTGGGCGCCGGTGCGCGCCTTGAGAAGTCCGGCGATACCGCCCCACACGGCGCCGCCGATGACGCCCGCGGCGATCGCGAGGACGAGGTGCAGCCCGGCGGGCAGTTGGAAGGTGAATCCGACCCAGCCCGCACATGCTGCCGCGATGAGCATCTGCCCGCGTCCGCCGATGTTGAACATGCCGACCCGAAATGCCAGTGCCACACCGAGTCCGGCCACGATCAGCGGCGTCGCGAATGTCAGCGTCTCCATCAGCGGCCGGATGCCGTTCTCGAACCCTGGCCGGCGGAAGTTGTACACCGCCCCCTGGAAAAGGGACGAATAGGCGCCCGATACCGAATCCCACACGGCGAGAAGCATGTCCGACGGTCGCGAGAAGAAGTAGCCAGCGCTCTCCTGCACCTGCTCGTCGGTAACCGCGATGAGGACGGCGCCGACGAGTACCGCGAGCAGCACCGCGAGCACGGAGATGATGGCGTTGCCGGTGACGATCTGCCTCAGAACCTTGTGTGCTCGCGACGGCTGAGGCTCAGTCATGTTCTCCACCCATCATCATTCCGAGAACCTCGCGGGACGTCTGAGCCGGCACGATGCCGACGATGGTCCCCCGGTACATGACGGCAATGCGGTCGGCGAGGGCCGCGACCTCGTCGAGTTCGCTGGACACCACGATGACCGGGACACCCGAGTCCCGGGTCGCGACGATCCGCTTGTGTACGAATTCGATCGATCCGACGTCGATTCCGCGGGTCGGTTGCGAGGCCACGAACAGCCTCAGCTCTCGGCTCAGTTCGCGGGCGAGTACCACCTTCTGCTGATTTCCACCAGACAGCCGACCCACCGCGGTGTCGATTCCGGGGGCGCGGACGTCGAACTCCTGCACCTTCTCCACAGCGAACGTATCGAGGGTCTCCCGTTGGATAGCCCCGTGCCGCACGAAAGGCTCACCTGTCGATCTGTCCAACATCAGGTTCTCGGCGATCGAGAATTCGCCGACGAGGCCCTGGGTCTTGCGGTCCTCGGGGACGAAGCCGACGCCCGCCCGAAGCACTTCGTGCACCGAGGACCCGACGAGCGAGTTGCCGTCGAGAACGATGTCACCGGTCACCTGTTTGCGAGCGCCGAGAAGGGCCTCGACCAGTTCGCTCTGGCCGTTGCCCTGCACACCGGCGATGGCGAGAATTTCCCCGGCGTGCACGTCGAAGCTGACATCATCGACCACCTTGTGCCCGTTCGAGTCGAACACCGTCAGGTTCCGGACCTCGAGTGCTGTCCCGCCGGGTTGCGCCGGTTCCTTCGACACCGTGAGCTGCACGTCGCGTCCGACCATCAGCGCCGCGAGTTCGGCGTTGCTCGCGGACGGTTCCGCTTCGCCGACCACCTTGCCGAGCCGGATCACGGTGATCCGATCGGCCACCTCACGCACTTCACGCAGTTTGTGCGTGATGAAGACGATGGTGGTGCCCGACTCGGCCAGCTCACGCATGATTGCCATGAGGTCGTCGGTTTCCTGCGGGGTGAGTACCGCGGTGGGCTCGTCGAACACCAGCACTTCAGCGTCGCGTCCGATGGCCTTGATGATCTCGACGCGCTGCTGCACGCCGACGGGGAGATCCTCGACCTTGGCGTCGGGATCGAGCTCGAACCCGAACCGGGCAGATATCTCCCGCACCAACTTTCGAGCCGCGTCGAGATCGAGCCGGCCACCTGCACGGGTCGTCTCGTGGCCGAGGATGATGTTCTCCGCGACCGTGAACACCGGAATCAGCATGAAGTGCTGATGCACCATGCCGATTCCGGCGGTCATCGCATCTCCCGGGCCGGCGAAATGCTGCTGCACCCCGTCGAGAAGAATCTCGCCCTCCTCGGCCCGATAGAGGCCGCTGAGAACATTCATCAACGTCGACTTGCCGGCACCGTTCTCACCGAGCAAACAGTGGATCTCGCCCGATTCCACCACTAGATCGATCGAATCGTTGGCGACGAGAGATCCGAACCGCTTGGTGATGCCCCGCAGTTCGAGCTTCATGTACTCAGCTGGGTGAAGAGGGCGACTCGACGGTGATGGAACCGTCGATGATGCCGGCTTCGATCTCGTCCAGCTCGTCCTGCAGTGCCGGGTCCACCCTCGACTCGAAATCGTGGAACGGGGCGATACCGACGCCTTCGTTCTCGAGTGTGCCGACGTAGGGCGAGTTGTCGAACTCGTCGCTGCCCGAGGTGGTCACCACCTCGTCGACGCTCTCCTTCAGACCCTTCATCGCCGAGGTGAGCACGAGGTCGCCCACCGACGGGTCGGATTCGAAGACATCGGCGTCCGCGCCGATCAGCGCGACTGGACGCGAGGAGTCGCGAATCGCCTGCGCCGCACTCTGATAGATAGGCCCGCCGACCGGGAACACCACGTCGGCGTTCTGATCGATGAGCGCCTGCGCTGTGTTCTTCGCGACGGCGTTGGCCTCGAATCCGCCGGTGAACGAACCGTTCTGGGCTGCGACGTCCCAACCGATGACGCGAACGTCCTCGCCCTTGCTCTCGTTGAAGTAAGCGACGCCGTCGGCGAATCCGTCCATGAAGATGGTGACCGTCGGGAGCTGGGCGCCACCGAACGTTCCCACCACACCGGTCTCGGAGTAGCTGGCCGCTGCATAACCCACGAGGAACGCGGACTGCGCGGCGTCGTAGGTGAGCGGCTTGACGTTGGGAAGGTCGATGCTGGCATCGTCGATGATCGCGAAGTCGATGTCCGAGTTGGCCTCTGCCGCAGCCTTCGTCGCGTCGGCGAGATCGAAACCGACCGTAAGGATCAGTGAGCAGCCCTGATCGATCAGGTTGGAGATGTTGGGGTTGTAGTCCGTCGGAGAAGCGGACTCGACCGTGATCGGCTCGACCCCCAATGCGTCGGAGGCCTCGGTCAGACCTTCGAAGCTGAGCTGGTTGAAGGATTTGTCGTCGAACCCGCCGGCGTCGGAGACCATGCACGGCTTGAAGTCTGAGGAAGCCGTGGTCTCGGCTCCGGATTCACTGTCCTCGGGTGCCGAACCGCAGCTTGCGACAAGTGCGAGTGCACCGAGCGAGGCAATTCCGCTCACCGTCACCTTCCGGGAGAACAACGTCCGACTCTGTAGACGGGTGACGGTCAAGAGTTCCTCCAGTGTTGTACAGACAGGTGTTGTACAGAACAGGTGTTGTACAGACAGGTGTTGTGCAGATGGGTTTACCCGCCTCGTGAACGAGCCGTATTCGTGCGCGACCAGTTTTCTCTGAGTGCGGACGCTACCCCCAGCCCGGGATGTCCGCATATTTTCAGCTCACGAAGGAATGAGATGCTCGAATGCCTGGAGGTTGGCCAGAGATTCACCGCGGGACACGCGCCAGGCCCATTCCCGTTTGATGGACTCGGCGAAACCGAGTTCGAGCAGCATGTTGAAGTCGCCGTCGGCGGCCTCGAGCACCTGCCCGAGGATGCGGTCGATTTCGTCACCTGTCACCGCATGCAGCGACAGGCGTCCGACGAGATAGATGTCGCCGACCTTGTCGATGGTGTAGTGGACGCCGTAGAGCCTGCGATTGCGTCGGAGCAGGTACCGGTAGACACCCTCGAAGTTCTCGTCGGGTTTGCGGCACACGAACGCCTCGATGCGGACTCCGTGATGGCCGACTGTCAGCATCGTCGTCGTCTTCAGTTTGCGCTCGCCGGGCAATTCGACTACGAACGAGTTCTCGCCTTTACGTTGGTAATCGAGCTCACGTTCGCTCAAAATCGAGTCGATGAGTGTGACAGTCTCGCTCATGCAGTGACTCCTTTTCGTCGTAGCTTCGAAAGACCGCGCGTGCGCCGAGGCGAGAATTCACTCGGCGCCTCATGCCGGTCGAAATGGGATTTCGCGGCACGGTAGCTTCCGATAAGGCCCTCGGCGGTGTGCTCCCAGGAGAAGTCCGCGGCGTGTTCGGTTGCAGCGGAAGCCATCCGGGCCAAAGCTTCGCGGTCGCGAACCATCGCCGACAATGCCGTTGCCCAATCCTCGGTTCGATGGCCCTGAACCAGCACCCCGGTCTCGCGCGACCGTACGGCCACGCCGAGCCCGCCGACATCGGCCGCGATCACCGGGGTACCGCTCGCCTGGGCTTCGATGGCGACAAGCCCGAACGACTCGTTGTAGCTGGGGACAGCCACCACATCGGCGGCCCGGTAGATCTGCACCAGCTTCTCGGACGGCTGCGGCGGCAAGAACGTCACGCGCGCAGTGATGCCCAGCTCGGCGGCGAGTTCGATGAGACTGTCAGGCCGGTCGAGACCACTTCCCGACGGTCCTCCGACGACAAGGACACGCAGCGGTATGCCCGGCTCACGCACGAGCAGTTCCGCGGCGGCGCGCAGCAGCACGTCGGGCGCCTTCAACGGTTGGATTCGGCCGACGAACGCCACGACGGTCTCGCGCGGATCGATGCCGAATTCGGCGCGGGCAGCGAGCTTGTCTCCGGGACGGTACCGACTCAGGTCGGCGCCCGGTGCGACGACGTCGATGGCATCGGGCAACGCGCCGTAGATCTCGATGAGCTGCTTCGCCTCTTCGGCGGTGTTGGCGATGAGGCGGTCCGCTTCGGCGACGACCTGCTGCTCACCGATCTGCCGTGCTGCCGGTTCCGGGGCGTCCCCTACTGCGAGAGACGCGTTCTTCACGGCTGCGAGTGTGTGGGCCGTGTGTACCAGCGGCACGCCCCACCGATCGCGAGCCAACCAACCGACCTGGCCCGAGAGCCAGTAGTGCGAATGGATGATGTCGTAGTAACCGGTGGCATGGCGCGCTTCCTCGCGGAGAACGCCCGCAGCGAACGCACAGAGTTGCGTCGGCAGATCCTGTTTCTCGAGGCCCTCGAAGGGGCCGGCCACGATATTGCGCACCAGAACGCCGGGGGCTGCCTCGCGCACCGGCTCGTCCGACGAGGACGTGGCGCGGGTGAAGATCTCCACCTCGATACCGCGTCTGGCCAGTTCTTTCGCGCTCTGGAGAACGTAGACGTTCATCCCGCCCGCATCCCCCATCCCGGGCTGGGCCAGCGGGGAGGTATGCAAAGACAGCACCGCGACCCGGTTCAACTGGCGATCACTCACCGTTCCAGTCTGCACTCTCCCACCCTACGGACGTTCACAGCCCCTCGACGAAGTCCGATACCTCACGCGCGAAGCGGTCGGGGTCGGCGACGAACGGACCGTGGTCGACGCCCTCCCAGTACGACTCGGTGACCTGCGGGATCAGCGAGGCAGCGTGCCGTCCGGCAGCGACGTCGACGACGGTGTCCTCGGTGCCGTGCAGCACGAGCGTCGGCACGTCCAGCGCGCTCAACACGTCGTCGTGCGAGGCCGTGCGATCGAACAAGGCTGCGCGAACACGGGGAGCCGTGGACAGTGTGGCGCCGAACAGGGCCTGTGCCTGCGCACCCTTTCCCTCTACCGGGCCGGTCAGCGCGAGCCCGAAGCTGCCGAGCGCCTTGATCGCGGTACGCGGCTCCTCGGCCATCGCCCCGGGGATCGCCGCGCGCATGGCTGTGCCGACGCGTCCCCCGGCCTCGCCGCGGCCGATGCTGGTGATGGCACCGACCAACACCAGACCCGCCACCGCGTCGGTTCCGTGCTCGGCGAGGTAGTCGCGCAGATGACGAGGCCGCCGTAGGACCAGCCGAGCAGTACTGCGTCGGCGGTGATGTCCTCCGCGGTCAACACTGCATGCACGTCGCCGGCCCAGATCGCGGAGTCCGCGTATCCGCTTTCCGGCGCATCGGAGTAGCCGTGCCCACGAAGATCCACCGCAATCACGCGGAACCTCGTCGCCAATTCGGCGAGGAGTCCATCGCCCCAACATGCCGAAGACTGCGCCCATCCGTGCACCAGCACCAGCGGCCGGTGAGATGGATCGCCCGATACTCGGTAGACGACGTTCGCCCCGTCGATGCCCTGCGCCTGCCGTACCGGTCCTGTTTGTGCCATGACGTTCATGATGGACGGTGACCCCGGCGCATCTGCAGCCGGGACTAAGATCTTCGACATGGCATTGTCAGAACAAATCTCCCCCGACGCCCGCATAGCCGTCGTCACCGGAGCCAGCTCGGGCATCGGCGAGGCCACCGCTCGCCAGCTTGCCGAGCAGGGCTACCACGTCGTCATCGGTGCCCGTCGCGTCGACCGGCTCGAAAAGCTTGCCGACGAGATCGGCGGCACCGCTCTGCAACTCGACGTCACCGACGAGGATTCGGTGGCAGCCTTCACCTCCGTCATTCCTCGGGTGCACGTTTTGATCAACAATGCCGGCGGCGCCAAGGGTCTCGCTCCCGTCATCGATGCAGATCTCGACGACTGGCGCTGGATGTGGGAGACCAACGTGCTCGGCACGCTGCGCGTGACCAAGGCGCTGCTGCCCAAGCTCATCGACTCCGGTGACGGACTCATCGTGACGGTGACGTCGGTGGCCGCGTTCGAGGCGTACGACAACGGCTCGGGCTACACCTCCGCCAAGCACGCGCAGGCGGTGCTGCACCGGACGCTGCGCGGCGAACTGCTCGGCAAGCCCGTTCGGCTGACAGAAATTGCGCCTGGCGCCGTGGAGACCGAGTTCTCACTGGTGCGCTTCGATGGGGACGAGTCCAAGGCCGGGGCGGTCTACCAGGGCATCACCCCGCTCGTGGCGAGCGATATCGCCGAGGTCATCGGCTTCGTCGCTTCCCGGCCCTCGCACGTCAACCTGGACCAGATCGTCATCAAGCCGCGCGATCAGGCCGGTCCGGGGCGCTTCGCCCGAGGGTAGGCGCCTAGCGGCGCATGTGCGTGGAAATACATAGAGGGCGGGAGCGCAGCCTGCGTAGTGACCCAGGTTCGCAGTGTAATTCCACGCACATGCGCGAAGCGCCTACAACGCCGACATCGACTCCCACGTCGGCCAGTCGATGGCCCAGTCGTAGAGGTCGCCGTCGGCCGCGGACAGGTCGATCCGAGTTCCGGACACTTCCACCGGGTCGCCGTACAGCGCAGTCTGGAAATACTCCTGGGCATCGGCGTCGGAGAGATTGATGCACCCGTTGGTGACGTTGGAGGCGCCCTGCACCCCCGTCGTCAACGGGTTCGCGTGAATGAACTCGCCGTTGTTGGAGATACGGACGGCCCAGCGTTCACGCACGTTCTCGTAGTACGGCGGGTTCGACATCAGAAAATCCTCGTGCTTCTCGGTCACCACGTGAATGCCGCTCCGAGTGACGTTGCGGTCCTCGTTGCCCTCGCCGTAGCTGACCGGGATGTCCAAGATCGTCTGACCGTCACGGACCACCAGCATGCGATGACTCGTGGCGTCGGCGATGACTACCTGACTGCGGCCGATCGAGAAGTCCAGCGTCACATCGTCAGCGCCGTACACCCCGCCGCCGTAATCGACGCCGTACAGTTTCGCGACCACCGACACCGTCGTGCCCGGCGCCCAGTAGTTCGTCGGCCGCCAGTGCACTCGCGAGCCGCCGTCGTCGGGGAGCCAGGCCCACGCGCCGGGCGTCGGCGGGTTGGTGGTCACCGTCAACGCCTGCTCGACGGCAGCCTTGTCCTCGATCGCGGAGTCGAACTTCAGGATGATCGGCGCCGCGATCCCCACTTCCTGACCGTCGCCGATGTTGGTGCTCACCGAGCTGCGGCTCTCAGGAGTGACCGTGGTGAAGCTGCCGTCCACCGGGACGGTCTTGCCGTCGGTGCCGACGGCGGTGCCGGTCCAGGTGTACATCGAGCCGTACCCGAGGGGTTCGGTGATGGTGTACGACGCCTGCTCCGGTGCCAACTCTCCCTGCACGAGCTTGCCGTCGGGATTGGTGAGCGCGATCTCACGCAATGTTCCGTCTGTCACCGTCACCGAGATCGGGGCGACGGGGCCGACGTCGACGGCTCCGGCTGCCGGGTTCTGGGTTACCACGGCCACGGGAGACGCCTCAGCGCTCGGGCCTGCGCCACCCGGGGACGTGCCGCCATCGCCGATGGTGCACCCGGCGATCAGAGCTGCCACCGCCGCGATCGCCGCCAGCAACAACCAACGAGTCCGCTTTGTCCGTTCTACCTGCGCATACACGTGTTCCAAGGTACCTGCGGAGAATCAGTGAGCCTCAATCGAGAACATTTCTCACACCTTCGACGACCGCAGTTCGTGCCCCTTGGAGGTCAGGCACCGTCCGGTGTCGAGGTTCCAATCCCAACCGTGGAGGTTGCAGGTGAGTTTGTTGCCCTCGATGATCCCGAACTTCGACAGGTCCGCCTTCAGGTGCGGGCAGCGACGCTGAATCTCCCAGCCGTCCTTGACGATGGTCGCGGTGTCGTCGTGTGCCTCGGCGAACCAACCGTCCGCGTAGGCGATGCGCTCGTCGGTCAAGCATTTGAAGAACGTGTAGAGGAACTCGTTGTAGCCGCCCACACGGCGAGCGCGGAACCGCGTCGAGAGGAAGATCGTGTTGACCCAGTCGGGTTCTCCGTCACGCACCACGGTGCGAACCAGTTCGGGGGCGATGGTGAAGCTGTATCGGAACCGTTCGTTGGCGATGGGTTCGCGCACCATGCGCTTCGGGAAATCGAGCACGACGGTCTCCGCGCCGAGCATCAGCGCGACGGGATAGCCGATGCCGTCGCAGATCTGATCGGTCTGCGCCATGATCGGCTCGAACAGCTCCCGCAGCGGCTCGAGCAGCGGCTCACCCTCGGCAGGGGCCCAGGCTGCCTTCTCGGCCGCGATCACGTCGGCTTGGCGCTGCGCGTACGCCTCGATGTAGTCGGCTTTTCCGGTGGTGAAGATAGCCTCGACCTCCGCGACGGGCAGCGGGTGCTCGTGCGAGAGCAGCTCGCTACCGTCGAAGGTCGACGTGGTGCCGGGCATCATCAGCAGTCCACGGTCATCACCGTTGCGACGCATCTGGTCGAGGAAGACCATCTGATCCGGGAAGATGTTCGCCGGGTCCTCGTAGACGTCGTTGAGGAACCGAAGTTCGTCGTCGAGGAAGCAAGGCGGGCCGGCCGACGGAATCACCCACGTCGCACCGATCTGATCGATGTATTGCCGTGCGCGGTCCATCCCGCGCTGGCGCTTCTGCTCACCGAACGACTTCTTCGCGCGTTCGACCATGTCGTAGACCATCGGGTACCAGATAGCGCCCGAGTACTGCAGCATGTGCACGTCGACGTGACCGAATTGCTCGGTGAGCACGTCCAGGTCCACCGGCCGCGCATCGTTCATGTTGAAGGCGACGGTCTTGCCGTCGGAGACAACCAGACCGGAGTCTCCGATGGGGCCGTCGGCGGGCGCTCGCAGCGCGATGATCATGATGTCGAGATCGCCCTTGGGCCCCGATAGGCGGTGCTTGACCGAGTCGGTCGTTTCGAAGAACTTGTGAAACCCGAGCTTTTCGAGTTCGCGCTTCAAATCCGGGACCGGGTAATCCGGCAACAGCACTGTCGTGTCCTTGTCGATGAACTCGGCCAGGTGTTTCGGATCGAAATGATCTTTGTGCAGGTGCGAGACGTACAGGTAGTCGCAGTTGCCGAGGGTGTCCCAGTCGAGCTGCGAGTTGTCGGGGAACGGGAACCACGAGGTGAAGTAGGCCGGATTGACCCAGGGGTCGCACAGAATGCTGCCCGCTGCGGTCTCGATGTGAAATCCAGCGTGCCCGACGCTTGTTACCTGCACAGAACTTCTCCTCATCTGTGAGTGGTTTTACATAGCCCTGTATGTATTTCCACTCACATACATAAATTTCGATGGTAGGCCCACCGACCGACTCAGGTCAGCGAGCAGCCGACCAAATCGCATTCCGGAACCAAGGTGATTCCGAACTCGGCCCGCACACCGTCGCGGATGTGCGAGGCCAGGGCCATGACGTCGGCCGTGCTCGCTCCGCCCCGATTGGTGACGGCCAGCACGTGCTTGGTCGACAGCGCAACCGTGCCGTTGCCGAACTCGGTTCCGAAACCGTGCGCGAAACCGGCGTTCTGGATGAGCCAGGCCGCGTGGATCTTGATGCCCGACGGGTCCGGATACTGCGGAGCTCGCGATGCCTTCTCCGGAACCTCGGCGAGAACCGGGTTGAGAAAGAACGACCCGACGCTCCAGGTGTCGTGATCGGCCGCGTCGAGGACCATGCCCTTCTGTCCACGCAGGTCGAGAACTGCCTCGCGAACATCTTTCGCCGGCACGGTGTCCCCGATGGTCACCCCCAGGCGATCCGCCAGACCCGCGTACCGAACGGGGTCCGAAACCGTCGAGCGGCGCAGTGCCATCGTCGTGTCGAGAATGACGTAGCGCATCGAATGCTTGAACACCGACTGCCGATGCAGCCCGAACCCACATCGATCGGGCCCCCACACCTCGATGCGGCCGCTCTCACGGTCGTACACGGTGAGCTCACGCAGCACATCGGAGGTGACGGTCCCGTAGGCACCGACGTTCTGCACCGGCGTCGCTCCGGTCAGACCGGGAATGCCGGAGAGCGCTTCGAGGCCGGCGAGCCCCTCGTCGAGGGAGGCAGCGACCACGGGATCCCACGGTTCGCCGGCGGCCACCCACATCGAATCACCGTCGATCCGTGTGCCAGAGGTCTCCACCTTGATCACCAGGCCGTCGAAACCGGTGTCGGCGACGACCAGATTGGAACCGCCTCCGATCAACAGCACAGGCGTGTGCGCTGCGTCGGCGGCGCGGACGAGCGATACCAACTCGTCGGACGTTTTCGCGACGGCGAACTCGCGGGCCGGGCCGCCTACACGCATCGTGGTGAGCTCGGAGATTGCGGTGGGCACGGGGGCCCAGCCTACCGGTGATCCGAGTAGGTCGGAGCCACCGGTACCCTGCGCGTATGCCTCGTCCCATCGCGCACAGCGCGCCCGTTCCCGCACCCGTCCACAAGGTGCACGCCGCGCTCGTGTCCGAGCAGTACTGGATAGACCGCATCGTCGAGATCGGCGGCCCGGACGCCAAACTGCTCAGCGTGACCGCGCTCAACGGGACCATCAGCATCGTCATGTCGCAATCGGTCCCGGAGGAAGAACTGCCCGCCGCGGTCACCGCGTTCAAGAAGGGTCCGCTGGTCATCGAGCGCACCGAGTCCTGGGGTCCGCTCGGCGGCAATCGCGCGGAAGGCAAGTTCGGCGCAACGGTCGAGGGTGCGCCTGCTGTCATCTTCGGCACCACCCTGCTCGTGGGTAACGAGGCGTCGGCGACGATGTCGCTCTCCGGCACCACCGAGGTCAAGGTGCCCATTTTCGGTGGGAAGATCGAGGCCATGATCAGCGAGCAGGTTCTCGAGCTCATCGACTCCGAGCACGACTTCACGGGCAACTGGATTGCGAAGAACCTCGGGTAGGTAACCTGGCTCACTATGGCGCGCCGAATGAACTACTCAGCCCGGTTCACCTACTCGACCGAACAGGTGTACGCCGCGTTGTCCAGCCGCGATCACTGGGACGCTCGCATCGAGGAGATGAAGAAGTACTCCCACAACGAGCTCATCAGCTTCGAGGTCGGTGAGTCGGGAATCGACGTCGTGATGCACCACATCATTCCCAAGACCGAACTGCCGGACATCGCGCAGACGGTGATGAAGAAGGACATGATCATCACTCGCAACGTCCACATCGACTCGTACTCCGAGGAAACGACCGGGCATTACGACGCCTCCATCCCTGCCGGGCCCGGCAGCCTCAAGGGCGTCACCTCGCTTTTCCCCACCGCGACCGGGTCGACGCTGCGCACCTCCTCCGAGGCGAAGGTGTTTCTCCCCTTCATCGGTGGAAAACTCGAACAGCTCATGCTCGTCAACCTTCGAGACCTCTGGCGCGGCGAGGGTGAAGTGACGGCTGATTGGCTTGAAAAGAACGCCTGACTTTTCGCGACCGGTCGGCACTATCACTCGCGGGACCACCGGTATCAACAGGCTGCGACGCAGCGATCGCTGGCTCGTGCACAGCCCGCAGATTCGGCAGGCCCTCGCACGTGCCGACGATCCCCACGTCGTCGATCTCGGCTACGGGGCCCGGCCCGACACCACCCTGGAACTGGCGCGCAGGCTCAGGACGATCCGGCCGGACCTGCGTGTCACGGGCCTCGAGATCGATCCGGCACGGGTGGTCCCGTCCACCGAGAACGTCACTTTCGCCCGCGGCGGTTTCGAACTTGGCGGCCTGCGCCCGAATCTCGTCCGCGCGTTCAACGTCCTGCGGCAGTACCCCGAGGATGCAGTCCCCGACGCCTGGTCGCGCATCCTTTCCGGGCTGGCCCCCGGCGGGCTGCTGGTAGACGGCACCTGCGACGAGCTCGGGCGTCGGTGCGCGTGGATTCTGCTCGACGCCTCCGGGCCGATCTCACTGACGCTGGCGTGGGACCCGTTCACCGTGCATACCCCGTCGGACATCGCGGAGCGCCTACCCAAGGCACTCATCCACCGCAACGTCCCGGGCGAGAACATTCACGCTCTGCTGCAGTCCGCGGACCGCGCTTGGTCCAACGCTGCGCCGCTGGCACCGTTCGGCCCCCGACTGCGATGGCGGGCCGCACTGAAGCAGCTGGCGGCCACCGGTACCCCCGCGGTGGTGCCGCGCCGAACCCAACGCGACAACGTCCTCACCGTTCCCTGGTCGGTCGTGCAACCTCGCACCGAGCGCTAGGTACAGGCAGACAGAGCCAGCTCCACCCGTTCCGCGACACGTTCGGGGCAGCTCACCGCCTCGGTGTAGAGCAGCCCGGCGTCGGCCCGCCCGATGGCTACGGCGTCACCGACCACCTCGTCGAGGGTCACCTGCGAAATTCCCCCGGCGGCAAGATCGAGGACCGTTCGAACCGGAGTTGTGATTCGAAAGGTCCCCGTCGACTCCACGTCGCGCGCACTGAGCTGCAATCGATGCACTGCCAGTCGCGTATCGGTCAGGCGCAGATTCGTGTGGGCGGACACGTGCACGAACTGCGGGTGCAGATGTCCGAACCCATGGAGTTCGGCCGCACTCTGGTGCGAAATCACAGCCTCACCGCCGAACCACGCACACCACATCGCGAACTTCTCGAGGTCACTGTGCGGCCACCCGGCGAGGCGATACAGATTGCGCTCCACCCGGGTCCAATCACCCGCGATCAGACTGGCGTGCACACCAGCCTGATCGAAGCCCAATTCCCCCGCCTGTTCGGTGGTGAAGTAGCCGTCCTGGCTCGTCGCCAGCCGGTGCAACTGCTCGGTCGACCGTGTCGAACTCATGCAGACCAGAATACGACACAATGTGTTACACATCACAATAATTGGGCAGGTCGTTTCGGCGGCGACGCTCCGACGATTCGAGATTCACAGAGCTCTTTCAGACTTATCGGGAAGACTGCCACGAATGACTCGTCGCAAAGCTCCCATGATCGCGGTTCTGGTGGTTCTCGTCCTCGTCGCCGCACTGCTGGGCGGAGAACTCTACGTCCGTCAACAGATCAAGTCCTGCCTCGCCGGCCAACTCGAGAACGAACTGGGCAGCGAAGTCGAGGTCGGATTGGGCTGGAAACCGATCCTGATCTCCCTCGTCGACAAGCAGGTCTCCTCGGTCACCCTCGACAGCAACGACGCGCGGTTCGGCCCCGCCGTCGACATGACGGTCAGCGCGGAGGTCGAGGACGTCGATCTCGAGCAATCGGCAGAGTCCGGCGGCACCATCGGCAGCTCGAACGCCGACATCGCATGGTCCACCGAAGGAATCGCGGCAACGCTGCAATCACAGGGCATCGGCGGCCTCGTCTCCGACGTCACCTCCGACGCATCCACGGGGACGCTCTCCTTCGCGATCGGCGGCCTCGCGCAGCTCACCGTCGAACCGACGGTCGCCGGAGATCGCGTCGACGTCCGGACAGTCGATGCATCGATCCTCGGCCTCGGCATCCCGACGGACCTCGTCGACAGCATCGTCGGAATCCTGTCCGACAGCCTGCAGCAGTATCCACTCGACATGACACCGACATCCCTCACGGTCACCGACACCGGAATCGAGCTGCAACTCGAAGGCGGCGCGTACGTGATTCCGCCGCGACAAGCCGATCAGACGGTGGAGGCACCCGAGGGCTGCGGTCTGCTCGCCTGAGCGAAATCTAGCCCGATAGCACTTGGAAATGGGTCATTCCGCAGGCTCCACTCCCTCGACCAAATGGGTCATTCCGCAGGCTCCACTCCCTCGACCAAATGGGTCATTCCGCAGGCTCCACTCCCGCGAGCACAGCTCGGCTGCCGGACAGCCCCAACCGGGTAGCACCCGCCTCGATCATCGCCAGGGCGGCATCCGTGGTGCGGATGCCGCCGCTGGCCTTGACCCCGAGCCTGCCACCGACTGTGTCGGCCATGAGCCGGACCGCCTCGACGCTCGCCCCGCCCGCCGGGTGGAAGCCCGTGGACGTCTTGACGAAGTCGGCGCCCGCCTTCTCCGCAGCCAGACACGTTTCGACGATCGCCTCGTCGGTCAGCGCGGCCGACTCGATGATGACCTTCAGAACGGCGGTCGGGCCCATCGCCTCACGCACGGTGAGGATGTCGGACAGCACGGCGTTGTAGTCACCGGCGACCGCAGCTCCGACGTCGATCACCATGTCGACCTCGTTGGCTCCCTGATCCACTGCAAGTCTCGCTTCGGCACCCTTGACAAGCGAATGATGTTTGCCCGACGGGAATCCCGCCACCGCTGCGACGACGAGTCCGCCGGCCCGCACCGGCAACATCGACGGCGAGACGCAGACCGCGAGGACACCGAGAGCGAGTCCCTCCTCGATGAGCGCGGTGACGTCCTGCGGTGTCGCTTCCGGCTTGAGGAGTGTGTGATCGACCATGCGGGCCAGGGCGCCCCGTGTGAGTGACATGTGACCACCCAATCACAGGCCCGCCGCGGCTAAGCTCAGCGGTTATGTCCGATTCCCGTATCGCCGAGACATTCCAGTCCACGAGCGAGTATTTCGACGCTGTCACTCCAGTCGTGTGGGGCCCTGCTGGGCAGGCCCTGACATTCGCGCTTGGTCTCACCACAGGGCAATCGGTGCTCGACGCCTGTGCCGGGTCGGGTGCGTCGGCGCTACCTGCGGGGCGGGCCGTCGGGCCCAGCGGCGTCGTGCATGCAATCGATCTCGCCGACGATCTCCTCGAGCTGGGCCGCGCGAAGGCGGCGGCGTCCGCGCTGCGCAACATCGACTTCGTGTGCGCCGACGCAACGGAATGGGAGGCGCCGGACGCCATTGGCGACGGGTACGACGCGTTGGCCTGCTCGTACGGCATTTTCTTCCTCCCCGATATGGAAGCGGACTTCGCACGCCTGGTGGGCCTGGTTCGGCCCGGTGGCCGAGTCGGGGTGACAGTGTGGCGCAAGGGCGCACTCGAAGAATTCGGGCGGGCATTCTTCGAGGTCGTCGAAGAGTTCGCATCCGCACGCAGTCCGGAAACTCATGCTCATCACGGCCCGCTCTCCGCGGAGGACTACCAGCGCCATCCCATCAGGCGCGTGGAGACACCCGCCAGGCTGAGTACCTGGCTCGAGCACGCCGGGTGCACCTCGGTACAGGTGAGCGAGCTGTCCAATTTCATTCCCGTCACCGCGGACTTCGCCTGGAATCTCATCCTGGGCAGCGGTTTCCGCGGCGGGCTCAGCGGGTACGACGACGCCACCCGAGAGTCGATCCGAGTCCGGTTCCTCGAACTGCTGACCGCCCGCGGTGTGGATTTCGTCGACGCCACGACACTGGTCGCAACAGGCGAACGGGCGTCCTGAGAGAATCGGCGTCATGAGTTCAGGTATCGCCGACGACCACCGCTACGTTCTGTCCCTGGGATGCCCCGACCGCACCGGCATCGTGGCCAGGATCTCGACATTTCTGGCCGATATCGGTGGCTGGATCGTCGAAGCGGCGTACCACGCCGACCCGGACACAGGTTGGTTCTTCACCCGCCAAGCGGTGCGCGCCTCATCCGTGGGCATGAGCATCGACGAGTTGCGTTCGAGGTTCGAGCCCGTCGCCGCGGACATCGGCCCGGATACCGAGTGGTCACTGCACGATTCAGGGGAGAAGAAGCGTGTGGTGGTGCTCGTCAGCAAGGAGGCCCACTGCCTCCACGACCTGCTGGGACGGGCTGCAGGCGGGGAGCTGCCCGCGGAGATCTCGGCGGTGATCGGTAACCACAAGTCGCTCGAACCCGTTGCCTCCGCGCACGGAATCCAGTTCCACCACGTCGAATTCGCGAAGGATCCGGCCGAACGCGCGCCGGCATTCGACGAAGTACGCTCCCTCGTCGATTCCTACGACCCGCACGCGGTTGTCCTCGCACGGTTCATGCAGGTCCTCCCCGAGGAGCTGTGCAAACACTGGTCCGGACGCGCACTGAACATCCACCACAGCTTCCTGCCGTCGTTCGTCGGTGCGCGGCCCTACCACCAGGCGTTCGCACGCGGCGTCAAACTCATCGGCGCAACGTGCCACTACGTCACGGCCGAACTGGACGCCGGGCCCATCATCGAGCAGGACGTCATTCGTGTCGATCACGCCGACGAGGTCGCCGACATGGTCCGTCAGGGGCGTGACATCGAAAAGCTGGTGCTCTCACGCGGGTTGCGCTGGCACCTCGAAGACCGAGTCCTCGTACACGGAAGCAAGACCGTCGTCTTCAGCTGATGCGGCCTCAGCCCAAGCCGCGAAGCCGGGCAACCTCGGTGTTGAACTCGTCGATGGCCTCGACCGAGGTCATGTGCCCGATGCCGGGGATCTCGATGAGCTTGCTCAGGTGATCGTGCGCGTCCAGCGCCTGCGCGAGCTTGCGGGCGTGCACGGGGGGCGTTAGGCGGTCGGCGGACCCGACGAGCACCGACGTGGGCACACTCATGTTCGCCAGGGCCTCGTAGATGTCGAGATCGGTCAGTGCCGCGCCCCAGATGCCGCGGGTCTGCGGTTTGCACTCGAGCACGATCTTCTCGCAGAACGCGACCTCGGCCTGTGTCGAACCCGGAGCCATGGACACGTACTTGATTGCCTGACGGGTCACCGATGACGGTCGCAGCGGCACCGCAGAACCCAGGAGCCGGCGTCCTACAGGCACCGGCACCCGCGGGAAGCGCTGCGGTAGCGGGATCACCGTCGTTTCCCTGACCAAGGAGTCCGTCGCCGTGCTCGCCAGCAGCACGGCACTGACGAGGAGATCGACCTGGTCCGGGTAGCGGCCCGCCCAGGCCATGATCGACATGCCACCCATGCTGTGTCCGACGAGGACGGCTTTGTTGCTCTCGCGCACCGTGGCGGCGAGGACGTCGGCGAGGTCGTCGGCGAGTACGTCCGGCCCCAACGGCCGTGTCCCGACGTCGCTACGACCATGGCCGCGCTGGTCGTAGACGATCACCTGGTAGTTCTCGGCGAACGCGTTGATCTGCGGAATCCAGTAGTCGGCCGAACACGTCCAACCGTGGCTGAACACGATCGGCTGCCCCTCGGGATCACCGTACACGCGCACGTGCAGTTCGGCACCGTCGTCGGTGACGACCGGTACCAGGCGGGCGTCGTGCGTGGGCGCAGACAGCAGAGCGTTGCGCGGGGCCTCGGTGGTCTTGGTGAAGGACCGCTGCTGCCGGCGGCGGAGCATGAACGCCCCGACTCCCGCCGTGGCTGCCAGCCCTCCGATTCCGAGAAGTGCTCCCCGTGCTGCTCTCCGTGTGACCACGTATATCTCTCCTTGGTTGGGTCGGTTTACCAGCGTGGGCCGCGTTGAATCGCGTCGACCTTAGGTCGTACGTCGACCAGGTAGACACATACCGCGACGACGCCGATGACCCACAGGAAGATGATTCCTGGTCCGACGATCATAAGTAGTGTGGCCACGCCCAGGATTCCCAGCCAGGCCGGCTTGGTGAGTTTGCCGACTGCGGGAAACGCGTCGGAACGCTGACGCACAGCGTGGAACAACGCTATGACAGCGCCGACAAGCGAGATGAGCTGCAGTATCCAGAAAGCCATGGCCTGCGCGCTGTAGACGGTTTGCACGACCCCATACTACGCAAAACGGCCCCCGCACTGTGAGGTGCAGGGGCCGTGAAGCTCACGTTCAGCGAGTGGTCTTCTTCGCCGGTGCTTTCTTGGCCGGAGCGGCGGTCTTCTTCGCAGCCGGTGCCGGTGTGGCCTTCTTGGCCGGTGCGGCCTTCTTGATGGGCGAACTGTCGGTGCCGCGGGTCTTGGACTCGACCTTGCCCGCCTGGCCGCTGACCTTGTCCGAGGCCGAGGTGGCTGCTTCCTTGGCGTCCTCGCCGGCCTCGTCGATCTCGTCGGCGAACTCTTCAGCGGACTCGCGAACCTTGTCCGACGCCACGCCTGCAAGTGCTGCGGCGCGCTCGCCGACTGCGCGGGTCTGCGACGCCACGGTGCCCAGTGCCTGCTCGGTCAGATCGACGACGTCGTTTGCTGCCGCATTGGCGCGCTCGAGGCCTTCTTCGATGGCAGGTGTACGCCGGATGCGCTCGACTGTTTCTTCGCCGCGCTCTGCGAGCGAGGTGTACAGGTCCGATGCGACCTTCAGGTATGCCTCGGCAACCTTGCGCAGTTCCTCGGGGGTGAAACGCTCACGGAGGTCGGCGATCTCGTCGGGCAGCTCGGCGGGCAGAGCGGTCAACCGCTCGCGAAGGGATTCGACACCCTCGGTGACGTCCTCGGACAGGTCGGCGATGCGAGCGCGAGCGGTATCGACACGCTCGGTCACCTCACCGCCGCGGGTCTCGGCGCGCGAACGCACCTGCGCGACGACGTCGGCCACTGCCTGCACGACCGCGTCACCGGCGCCGACGGCTGCGTAGATGGGTGTCCGGACGTTGTCGAAGTTCTTGGGGTCAGTCATGGAAAAACTCCTGATGAGTGATTGGCGGTTCGCTGCTGACATCTTGCGGTGCCGACACCGGCGGTGTGGTCTCGGCCGTGTTCTGCGTCTGCTCGTTTTCACGACGGAACGAGTCGTAGATCTCCATCAGCACGTGCTTCTGTCGTTCGGTGATCTCTGTGTCGCCGAGCAAGGCATCTCGAACTGGACCGTGCGGACGTTCTTCCAAGAACCCGGCCCGTACGTACAACGCTTCCGAGGACATTCGCAGACCCTTGGCGATCTGCGTGAGCACCTCTGCGGATGGCTTCCGCAACCCGCGCTCTATCTGGCTCAAATACGGGTTGCTCACCCCCGCCCTCGTCGCGAGTTGCCGCATCGAAACCTGGGCAGCCTCGCGTTGGCTGCGGATGTAACTGCCGATATCCGACGCCGCAGTGGTCACGACACTCGCGACGAGATCACTCGCCTCGGCTACGACCTCCGTTGCCTCGGACACTTTGGCGACTATCCCCTGACTGTCGATCTGATCATCGTCTTTTGGGGTCATGCTCACCACTCGATCCGTATCTCGAAACTTGCGGTTCCGGCGTACGGGCAAGACGATACCGAAGGGTGCTAGCTATAGCAAGCACTCTGCTAGCGCTGGTCTCCGGCTACCCGAAGATCAGATCGGACACCGTGTAGATCGTCAGACCCGCCAGGGCGCCGACGACTGTGCCGTTGATACGGATGAACTGCAGATCCCGACCCACCTGCAGCTCGATCTTGCTGCTCGCTTCCTCGGCGTCCCAGCGGGCGACCGTGTCGGTGATGATCGTGGTGATCTCGTCGGCGTAGTTCGCCGCCACGTACCGAGCGCCGCCGAGCAGCCAACCGTCGACCTTGTCGCGCAGTACGTCATCGTCACGGATACGCGCGCCCCAGCTCTCGACGTTCTCCTTGATCTTCACCCGCAAGGTGCTCGACGGGTCGTCCACCGATTCGGTGATGAGTCGCTTGGCTACCTTCCACGTCGCGGCGGCGAGGCTGGTGATCTCCTCGCGGCCCATGATCTGCGACTTGAGCGATTCGGCCTTCTCGATGGTTGCCGGATCGTGCTGCAGATCGTGGGCATAGTCGACGAGGAACTTGTTGGCGGCCAATCTCAGTTCGTGCTGCGGGTTCGAGCGGACCTTCCACGTGAATTCGACGATCTCCTTGTAGATCTTCTCGCCGAGGAGTGTGTCGACGAACTTCGGCGACCACGTCGGCGAGTCACGGGAGATGACGCGGTCGATGGTGTCCTGACTGCTCAGCGCCCACTGGTGCGCGCGTTCGGCGAGCATGTCGATCAGCGGGAGCTGCCGGTTCTCCTTGATCAACTCGTCGAGCACCCGTCCGATGGGCGGCCCCCACTGCGGATCGGCGAGCCTGCGCACGATGGTGTTGTCGATCACCTGCGTGATGTCCTCGTCGTTGAGCACGCCGACAACTCCGTGCAACAGCGTCGACGATTCGGCGGCAACGCGTTCGGCATTGCGAGGTTCGGCCAGCCACGTGCCCAAGCGCAGCGGAATCTGCGCCGACTGCACCTTCTCCGACACCACGTCGGGCGCGAGGAAGTTGTCGCCCACGAACGATCCGAGGCTCGTCCCGAGCTGATCCTTCTTCTTTCTGATGATCGCGGTGTGCGGAATCGGAATGCCCAAGGGGTGCTTGAACAGAGCTGTCACCGCGAACCAGTCCGCGAGTCCACCGATCATCCCGGCCTCCGCGGACGCGCGCACGTAACTGACCCACTCGCCTGCGCCCTGCGACTCCTGCCAACGGCAGAAGAAATAGACAGCCGTTGCGAATGCGAGGAACCCTGTCGCGACGAGTTTCATCTTGCGGAGATCGCGCCGCTTGGTGGCGTCGTCGAAATTCATCAGTTGCACACCGCCATTGTGCCTGCGCCCGCGAGCCCCTCCACCGCCCGACGCGCTGCGCGCGAGCGAGGCTGCGGACGCCTAAGCTGATCCACGGAGCAGTCGACGATGGGATACGGCGGGCACACGTGGCAAGTAATGCAACATCAGAGGGCACGAGCGACACGAAGTCGGAGGCCAAGACGGAGAAGCCGGACGGACGGAAACGGCGCTGGCGCGAGCACAAGATCGCGCGTCGCGAGGAACTCGTCGACGGCACCCTCGCAGCAATTCGGCTGCGCGGCCGTGACATCGGGATGGACGAGATCGCGTCGGAGATCGGTATTTCCAAGACGGTTCTCTACCGCTACTTCACCGACAAGAGCGATCTGACGACCGCAACGATGAGCCGGTATGTCGAGACGACCCTGGCGCCGCGGATCTACCTCGCCATCTCGGAGCAGCTCGACGAGTACAGCCTCACCCGAGCGGTCATCACCGCATACGTCGAGACGGTCGCCACCGACCCCGAGGTCTACCTCTACGTGATGTCGAACAACGCCAACAGCAACCGGGACGTCGTCGCCGAATCCGAACGCATGATCGCGGAACTGCTCGCCACCGTGCTCGGTGAGCGCCTGCGCGCCCGTCAGATGGATTCGGGTGGTTCGGTGCCGTGGGCGTTTGCGATCGTCGGCGCCGTCCAGCTGGCAACGCACTGGTGGATATCGAACAAGTCGATGTCGGCCGAGGACCTCATCGACTACCTCAGCATGATGACCTGGGGCGGAATCCACGGCGTGGCGATGGCAAACGGCTCACCCGCGAAGTTCAACTCTCAGCCCCACCCGCTCGTCGACGAACAGGCGCGCGAGGAACGGGCAAGCCAAGAGCCGGGGACGGCAGACTAGCGCTCGTCCTCGGGGTCGATGGGGACCTCGATGTGCTGTTCGACGACGTCGGCGGGATCAGCTTCCGTGGGAATCGACAGCGGTTCGTCGGACTCCTCGCGGGTGGCCTCGAGCCGATCCTCGATCGATGTTTCCGGGCTGGGTTCTGTGTAGTCGGCTGCCATACATCCGAGCCTACTCACGAGAACCCGCTCTGCAGGCAGCGCACAGGTTCCCCAAAACCGCCGACATAGGTTAGCTTTACCTATGCGCAAATCCCGTCTCTCGATTCTCGTCCCAGGTCTGGCCCTCGTCGCCGCACTGACCGTGTCCGCGTGCACCAGCTCGGACTCGGCTTCCGATACCGACTCCGCATCGCCCGGGGGTGCCACCGTCAGCACGATCTTCGGCGAGGTGACCGTGCCCGAGGACCCGCAGCGAGTCGTCGCACTCGGTTGGTCCGACGCCGAAACCGCGCTCGCGCTCGGCGTGCAGCCGGTCGGCGCGAGCGACTGGCTCGGTGTCGGCGGCGACGGCCTCGGCCCGTGGGTCGAGGATTCCTACGACACACCCCCGACGATCATCGGCACCAACGAGATCTCGATGGAATCGGTGGCGGCGCTCGCGCCCGATCTCATCCTGTGGACCCGCAGTAGCAACGAGCAGGACATCTACGACGAGCTCTCCGAGATCGCTCCCACCGTCGCCGCACCCGAGGGCACCGACATTGCCTACGGCACCAGCTGGGACGGCCAGACCGAGCTCGTTGCCCAAGCACTGGGCAAGGTGGACGAGGGCCGCCGGCTCATCGACGAGACCGACGCGGCCTTCGATGCAGCGGTGCAGGCCAACCCACAATTCGCCGACAAGACCGTCGCCGTCGGCACCGTGTACAGCGGCCAGCTCGGCGCCTACGTCGACGGAGACGTACGGGTCGATTTCATGAAGCGACTCGGATTCGTCAACGACGCCGAGATCCAGGAACTCGCGCAGGAAGGCCGATTCTCGGTGAATCTGTCGGCGGAGAATGCGTCCGTGCTCGACGCCGACCTGACTGTCATGTTCCCGATCGGCGACACCGCCGAGGTCATCGAAGGCGATCCCTCCATCCAGAATCTCCCCAGCGCGCTCGATGGCCGACTGGTGGTCCTCGACGATCAGGTTCTCAGCAACGCGTTCTCCAGTGCCTCGGTTCCGGGGACCCTGTACGCGATCGAGAACGCTGTTCCACTGTTCGCAACGCCGCTGCAGTAGCCAGCGGTCGCGCTTGGCCCGAGGTGCTTTGATTCTCGACGTGCTTTGATTCTCGACGTGCAAGCCCTTACGCGTGGACGATCCCGAGGAACTACGACGGCTGTTGCGAGCGCATCGGTCGTCATCTGCGCCGCGCTCGGTGCCTGCGCCACCGACACGACAGCACCCGCCTACTCGACGTCACCACCCACGGCCACCGACGAGGCCGTCGCGGCGCGCGGATCTATAGTGTCGACCTCGACCGACACCGAGTTCGATCCGAACGACTTCCCCGACGGCACCGTCGCCGCCACTTTCGTCTACAACTCGATATCCGGCGTCACCGGTGAATCCACGAAGGTCACCGGCGCCCTGTTCGTGCCCGGTGACCCCGCGCCCGCAGAGGGTCACCACGTCGTCGCCTACGCGCACGGCACCGTCGGCATCACCCCCGGCTGCGCACCGACGGAGTCGAGCGAGCTGGCCGGTGACGCCGGTGCGGTCTCGTTCCTGCTGCAGCAGGGATATGCCGTGGTCTACACCGACTATCAGGGATTGAGCAGCAGCGTCGACTCCCCACCGCATCCCTACCTGGAGCCGCGGACCGCTGGATTCAACGTCATCGATTCCATACGCGGCGCCCGCAACCTGGACCCGAGTCTGTCCACACGATGGGTTGCTGCCGGAACGTCTCAGGGCGGACATGCAGCGTGGGCCGCGAACGAATACAACGACCTCTACGGCGATGGCCTCGAACTTCTGGGAACGGCAGTTCTCGCGCCCGCGCTGGACGTCTCGCCCGTCGTCGCGCTGGCCCAGACCTCGACGCTTTCCGGTGGGCAGCAGGCGCTGTATCCGGTCATCGTCGAGGGTGCGGCCGCCGTCGATCCGTCGATCGAACCATCCGAACATTTGCACGGATTGCTCGGCGAGCGCTCCGCGGAACTCGGCTCCTGCGGCCCCGAAGGGATTGCGGCTCGCTCAGCGGTGGCCGGGCGAATCGACGCCGGCGACACCACTGCAACGGACACCGAAGCAGCCGGCCAACTCACCATGCGGTTGCAGGACTACGCACTGCCCAAAGCCCCTTCGTCGGCACCGATCCTTGCCGTCTACGGAGACGCTGACGACATCGTGCGACCGGCATGGACCGAGGACGCACTCGGACGCGCATGCGAACTCGGCGACACCGTCCTCCGAGTCGAACTCGAAGGTCAAGGACACTCGGTCGACCCCGGCCCCCTGCTCGAGAACTGGATCGCCGACCGATTCGCGGGTGCGCCTTCACCGAACAACTGCTGAGCGGCGGTTATGGTCTGAAGTCATGGCCGACACATCGAAAAAGAGCGAGAAGCTGTGGTCCTCACCTGCGGTGGAGGTACTGAGGGCAACCGCCGACACCCGCGTCACCGATATCGACTACGCCGCCACCCCCGGGTTCGAAGGCGACAAGACCGACGGTGAGGAACTGCTCGCCGAACGCGGCGCCAGATTGTCCGACCTCCAGGAGATGCTCTACGCGCACGGGCGTTCCGGGGACCTTCGGTCGATCCTGCTCGTGCTGCAGGGAATGGACACCGCCGGCAAAGGCGGCATCGTTCGCCACGTGATCGGCATGGTCGATCCACAGGGCGTCGATCTCGCATCCTTCGGTGTGCCGTCGAAGGAAGAAAAGCAGCACCACTTTCTGTGGCGGATCCGCAAAGCACTCCCTCGCGGTGGTCGAATCGGTGTTTTCGATCGCTCGCACTACGAGGACGTGCTGGTCGTTGCCGTGCACGACCTGGTCCCCCGCGCGGTGTGGGAGGAGCGTTTCGACGAGATCAACGCCTTCGAGAAGGAACTTGTCGACGAGGGCACCCTCATCATCAAAGTTGCCCTGTTCGTGTCCGCCGAGGAGCAGCGGTCGCGGCTACAGGATCGCCTGAATCGCCCGGAGAAGCACTGGAAGTACGATCCCAGCGATGTCTCCGAGCGAGCGTTCCTCGCCGAGTACAAGGCTGCTTATCAGCGTGTCATCGACCGCACCAGCACCGACTACGCGCCCTGGCACATCATCCCGGCCAACAACAAGTGGTATAGCAGGCTCGCGGTCGCGGAGCTGTTGATCGAGGCTCTCGAACGGTTGGCTCTGGATTGGCCGACTGCGAGTTTCGACGTCGAACGGGAGAAGCAGCGACTCGCCGAGAGTTAGACACTCGGGGCGGCGCTGCCACTGGCGTGCGGGTCTAGAAGGTCTGCGCGTCGATCACGAACCGGTAGCGCACATCGCTTTTCAGCACACGCTCGTAGGCTTCGTTGATCTGGTCCGCCGCAATGGTCTCGATCTCGGCGCCGATCTTGTGCTCGGCGCAGAAGTCGAGCATCTCCTGCGTCTGCGCGATGCCGCCGACCATGGAACCGGCGAGACTGCGGCGATTCGCCGCCAGGCTGAAGCCGCGCACCTTGATGGGTTCGGACGGCAGTCCGAGGATGACGAGCGAGCCGTTGATCGCGAGCAGTGACATGTGCTTGTCCATGTCGATCTCGGCCGAGACGGTGTTGATGATGAGGTCGAACCGGCCGCGGAGCTTCCTGAACGTCTCCCGATCGGAGGTGGCGTAGTAGTGATCCGCGCCGAGGCGCTTGCCGTCCGCTTCCTTGCTGAGGCTCTGGCTGAGGACGGTCACCTCGGCGCCGAGTGCATGTGCAATCCTGACGCCGACGTGGCCGAGTCCACCCATGCCGATGATGGCGACCTTCTTGCCGGGTCCGGCGCCCCAGTGCTTGAGCGGCGAGTACAGCGTGATGCCAGCGCACAGCAGTGGAGCAGCTACGTCGAGCTCGATGCCCTCGGGAATCGAGAGTACGAAGCCCTCCGTGACGACGATGTGAGTGGAATACCCACCCTGGGTGGTGGTGCCGTCCGCCAGCCTGGAGTTGTACGTCTGCGTCACACCTTTGAAGCAGTACTGCTCCTCACCGGCGAGGCAGGCTTCGCATTCACCGCAGGAGTCGACGAAGCAGCCGACACCGACGCGGTCGCCGACCTTGTGCTTGGTGACCTCGGAGCCGACCTCGGCGACGATTCCGGCGATCTCGTGGCCGGGAACGACGGGGTAGGTCGTGCCGCCCCACTCGTTGCGTGCGGTGTGGATGTCGGAGTGGCAGATGCCCGCGAACTTGACCTCGATGAGGACGTCCTTCGCACCGAGCTCGCGCCGCTCGATGGTGACCTTCTCGAGCGGCGCGTCCGGTGCGGTCGCTGTGTATGCGGTAGCTGAAGTCATGCCTACATTGCTACCCACGCATTGTTCGCCTGGCAAGCTCCGGATCCTCGTGAGCTGCCTATTCCCATCTCAGAGGAGTTTCATTCAACAGTTCAACTGTTGCGGGCGACGTTGAATCCCAACCATCCGAGGTAGGCACCGAGCCCGAGGAGACCGATCTTGCGAGTCTTCGGGTAGGCGATGGCCGCGCCCACGGCGATCTCTGTCGCGCCGTTACGGCTGATCCAGTCCTTGGTGTCCTCGGGGAACGGGAGCTTGGTGATGCCCTCGAACGCTTCCGGAACGACGAAGTGCGCCGCGCCCGTTACTCCCAAACCGATTCCAAAGGCCTTCGGGAGGAATCCACCCGACTTCTTCGACGTACTCACCGATGAGTCCCCTGTTCCGCTCGTCGGCGCACCGTCGCGCCGCTGAACCCAAGCTACGCAGTAACGGTTCGAGTTGCCAGTACCGACGCGCGCCACATGCACGCATTGTCTTGTCTTGCGCCCTATCTCGCGATGCGACCGTTCTCGTACTGGTAGAAGCCCGCCCCGGACTTCTTTCCGACCAGATTGGCCTCGACCATCCGCAGCAGCAGAGGCGGCGCCGAGAACAGCGGTTCCTTGAATTCGGCGTACATCGAGTCCGCAATGGATTTGACCGTGTCGAGTCCGACGAGGTCTGCCAGCGCCAACGGACCCATGGGGTGCGCAAGCCCGAGCACCGTTGCCTTGTCGACGTCTTCCTTCGTGGCGAAACCGGACTCGACCATGCGTATGGCGGAGAGTAGATACGGCACGAGCAGTGCATTGACCACGAAACCCGAACGGTCCGCAGATCGAACTACCTGCTTTCCGAGCACGTCGCCGGCGAACGTCTCGGCGCGCGCGGATACCGCGTCACTGGTCTTGAGTGTGGTGACGAGCTCGACGAGTGGGAGCACCGGCACCGGATTGAAGAAATGCAGTCCGACGACGCGCTCCGGCGCCGTCGTCGCGATTCCCAATTTCATGATCGGAATGGAGGAGGTGTTCGAGGCGAGCACCGCGTTCGGATCCGTGACCACCGTGTCGAGCTCGGCGAAGATCTCGGCCTTGATCTTCTCGTCCTCCGACACTGCCTCGACCACGAGTTGACGGTCGGCGAAGTCGCCGAGATCGCAGGTGAAGCGCAACCGCCAGGCGGCTTGCTCACGTTCGCGCTCGGTGATCTTGCCGCTGCTCACGCCGCGGTCCAGCGACCGAAGGACGCGTGCGCGTCCTGCGGTCGTCAGCTCACGTGTTTGCTCGTAGACCAGCACGTCGACATGCGCGCGGGCGCAGACCTCGGCTATGCCGGCGCCCATCTGCCCGGCGCCGACGACGCCTACTCGCTCAACCGTCACGGCACACTCCTTTTCAGTCATGTTGCTGGGCAACAGCTTCAGGTGAGATGGGGGGACTCTGCCGGGGGAACGCCCAGAGCCGGCGTCATACGAGTCAGGCGGCCCGCAGCGAAACGCTGGGGCCGCCTGACTAGTGCGCTGATAGATCCGAAGGAGGCGGAACAGCTTAGTGGAACTGACCCTCTTCGGTGGAGCCCTTCAGAGCAGCCGTCGACGTGTTCGGGTCGACCGTGGTGGCGATGCGGTCGAAGTAGCCTGCACCGACCTCACGCTGGTGCTTGATGGCGGTGAAGCCGCGCTCTTCGGCTGCCTTGAACTCGCGCTCCTGCAGGTCGACGAAGGCGGTCATGCCCTCGCGGGCGTAGCCGTGTGCCAGGTCGAACATGCCGTAGTTGAGCGAGTGGAAGCCGGCAAGGGTGATGAACTGGAACTTGAAGCCCATGGCGCCGAGCTCCTTCTGGAACTTCGCGATGGTCGCGTCGTCCAGGTGCGCCTTCCAGTTGAACGAAGGCGAGCAGTTGTAGGCGAGCAGCTGGTCGGGGAACTCGCTGCGAACCGACTCGGCGAACCGCTTGGCGACCTCGAGATCGGGAACACCGGTCTCCATCCAGATGAGGTCGGCGTACGGCGCGTATGCCTTGGCGCGGGCGATGCAGGGCTCGATGCCGTTCTTGACGCCGAAGAAGCCCTCGGCCGTGCGGGTGCCGTCGAGGAATTCCTTGTCACGGTCGTCGACATCGGAGGTGATGAGGGTTGCGGCCTCGGCGTCCGTGCGGGCGATGATGACCGACGGAACGTCGGCGACGTCGGACGCCAGGCGAGCCGAGGTCAGGGTACGGATGTGCTGCTGGGTCGGGATGAGGACCTTGCCGCCGAGGTGGCCGCACTTCTTCTCCGACGCGAGCTGGTCTTCCCAGTGCACGCCGGCAGCGCCGGCAGCGATCATGGCCTTCTGCAGCTCGTATGCGTTGAGAGCGCCACCGAAGCCGGCCTCGGCGTCGGCGACGACGGGAGCGAGCCAGTTCTGCACGGACGTGTCGCCCTCGACCTTGGCGATCTCGTCGGCGCGCAGCAGCGCGTTGTTGATGCGGCGCACGACGGACGGCACCGAGTTGGCCGGGTAGAGGCTCTGGTCCGGGTACGTGTGGCCCGAGAGGTTGGCATCGCCGGCGACCTGCCAGCCGGAGAGGTAGATGGCGCGCAGACCGGCGCGGACCTGCTGAACTGCCTGGTTACCGGTGAGGGCTCCGAGCGAGTTGATGTAGTCCTCGTTGTTGACGAGATCCCACAGGATCTCCGAGCCGCGACGAGCAAGTGTTGCCTCTTCGACGACAGTGCCCTGCAGCTTCGAAACCTGCTCGGCGGTGTAGTTGCGTGTCACGCCGTTCCAGCGGGGGTTGGTGTCCCAATCCTTCTGGATCTCTTCGGTGGTCTTCGGTGTGCCGGTGGTCGACATCGTCAGCTCCGTATCTTTTTCTGATCTGATCGGCCGGCTCGCTGCGGAAATTCTTCACACCGTTGCCAGGCCCTGCGGGTGTTCTTCAAAACAATGACACAACGAAAAAGGCCCGTCTACCTGTTGCTAGTGCCAATCTCGGCTAGGTTTTCACCGCACCTTGCTAACGTTGCTAATTTTTGTGAGGCCGCAACCTCTCGGATCGGACAGCATCACTACTCGCCAGTAGGGTGAATCCGCAGTTCGTGACGGGGATTTCGTAAACGGGTCATACGGTCTTTTTGACCCCCTCGAGTTTCCTGTAAAAACGTCTGAATCGAGCAAGATAGCCAAGGCGCTGTGACAGCAATCACTTTGGTTCGCGCCCCGGGTCACACCTGATTTGCCGACGCTCGACTGCGAGCGGGAGAGTCGCCGCGGTGCCCGACGCGAACGCTGTTAAGCCCCTTCTTCGCAGGCGTAACCTGTGCGCATGTCGAAGACCTTCGTCGGTGCGCGGTTGCGGCAGCTACGCACCGAACGCAAGATGAGCCAGGTTGCGCTCGCTGGACGGCTCGAGATTTCGGCCAGCTATCTCAATCAGATCGAGCACGACGTGCGCCCGCTGACGGTCCCGGTGCTTCTGCGCATCTCCGAGGTGTTCGGCGTCGACACCTCCTTCTTCTCCTCCGAGGACGACACGCGCCTGGTCGCCGAACTCCGCGAGGTCGCGCTCGACCAGGACTTGGGCATCGCCGCCGATGCACACGAGATCGCACAGATGGTCTCGTCCCATCCGCAGTTGGCGCGAGCGATGGTCAACATGCATCGCCGCTACCGAAACACCACCGCTCAGCTGGCCGCCGCGACGGAGGAACGCTTCAGCGACGGCAGCGGAAGTGGCTCGATTTCCAAGCCGCACGAGGAAGTCCGCGACTACTTCTACCAGCGCCAGAACTACCTGCACGAGTTGGATACAGCGGCGGAGGAGCTCACCTCTCGCATCCGGTTTCATCGCGCCGATGTGGCCGGCGAGATCGCCAAGCGATTGCAGACGGTGCATGAGGTGCAGATCGTGCACCGGATCGATCTCGGTGAGAACGTGCTGCATCGCTTCGATCCCGAGACGCGCCTGTTGGAGATCTCGCCGCATCTCTCGGGTGGACAACGGGTGTTCAGGTTCGCAGCCGAACTCGCCTACCTGGAGTGCGCAGACCTCCTGGACACGATGGTCGCGGAGGGCGCATTCACGAGCGAAGCATCCAGAAAGCTCGCCGTTCTCGGCTTCGCCAACTACTTCGCCGCTGCCACGGTGCTGCCGTATCACCAGTTCCACGATGTGGCCGAGGAGTACCGCTACGACATCGAACGTCTATCCGCGTTCTTCTCCGTCAGCTACGAAACCATCTGTCATCGACTCTCGACCCTCCAGCGCCCCGCACTGCGAGGCGTCCCGTTCTCTTTCGTCCGTGTCGATCGGGCCGGCAACATGTCGAAGCGGCAATCGGCGACGGGGTTCCACTTCTCGTCGAGTGGCGGCACCTGTCCGCTGTGGAACGTCTACGAGACCTTCGCCTATCCCGGCAAGATCATGACCCAGATCGCCGAGATGCCCGACGGACGCAGCTACCTCTGGATCGCCCGAACCGTCGAGCGTCGCGCGGCGCGCTACGGCCAGCCGGGCAAGACGTTCGCGATCGGTCTGGGCTGCGAGATCCGGCATGCCGGCCGGCTCGTCTATGCCGACGGCTTGGACGTGCACGGCGCCGCGGTGGCCACCCCCATCGGCGCGGGCTGTCGCGTCTGCGAGCGTTCGAACTGTCCGCAGCGCGCCTTCCCGCCCCTCGGCAAGGATCTGGACATCGACGAGCACCGCAGTTCGGTGTCTCCGTATCTGGTCCGCTGACCCCCGCACCCGCAGATCTCACCCTGTCGGATTTCACCCTGTCGGGTTGTTTACTCGGACGCCTCCGTGGATGCAGGATCGATTGCATGGCCGACGAGAGTGCCACCCCCAGGCGCAGCCTGATCGATGCGTTTGTCGAATCTCCGCTCTCGGGGCTTGCGCCGTGGATAGCGATGTCGCTGATCGTCGGCCCGGGTCGCTTCGAAGAGGCGGCGAGCATCTCGCTGGGCATGGCGCTGCTGTTCCTCGTGCTCGGGCACCAGCGGCGGGCGAAGCGAAGCAAGCCGACCGATCGAACCGGGCGCCCCAGGATCAAGGCGATGGAACTGTTCGACGTGGCCTACTTCGCCATCATCGCCGCCATCGGCCTGTTCGCATCTGCCGAGGTCATCTCGTGGATGGAGTTGTGGTCCGGCGAGATGACCAACATCACACTGGTGGTCTTCGCGTTCGGCTCGATACTGCTGCGCAATCCGTTCACCCTGGAGTATGCGAAGGAACAGGTCGACCCGGAGATGTGGGACAACCCGCTCTTCTTGACAGTCAACTACCGGATCACGCTCGCGTGGGCGTTGGCTTTCTCGTTCTCGGCGACCGTGGGCCTGTTCGGCATCATCGTCCTGCACTCCTCGGACAACTTCTGGACCGGTTGGATTCTGCAGATCGGCGCGATGCTGTTCGCCGTCGCGTTCACCGAGTGGTACCCCGATGTGGCGCCGAACAAGGCCGAGATGGCGGCGGGGATACCGACGGACCCGCCGCTACCGCTCATCGATCTCTTCGCCTGGTTCCCCACGTTCGTCGGAATCGTCGGCGCGGCCCTACTGATCACCGATTCCGGTCCGGTGTGGCTCGGCGTCGCACTTGTGGTGGCCGGTCTGATCGCCTTCGCCGTGGTCCGACGCGTCAGCGCCCGTAGCCACGCCGCAACCTGACGCCTGTCGGTCCGCCCGCCCGCAGCAGTGAACCGGCGTCGGCGAACGCTTTTGCTCTTCGAGCGAGTGTGGGTGGTGCGGCCGGTTCACCGTGCCACAGGCGGTACAACGTGGACATGCTCAGTACCAGCCGTTCCGGCGAATCCCAGTGCGCAAAGCGTCGAAACTCGGGCGAGGACAGCATGTTCCGTGCCGCGGTCGCCGACCCGACACCCGCCTTGTACTGTTCCCTGCCGGCGGCATCGACCCACAGCCAGTACTCGCGGAGTTCCCGAATCTCGGCAACCCCGCACTGCGGACCATGACCGGGCAGATACACGGCCGCGTCGAGCGATATCAGGTGGTTCAGGGCATCGATCCAGTTGCCCAGCGGGCCGAACCACAATACCGGCGTCGACTCGATGAACAGCAGGTCGCCGGTGAATACCACGCCGCAATCGGGCACGTGGGCGATCAGATCGCCCTCGGTGTGGGCCGGGCCGAGGAATCGAAGCTGCACGTCCCGGTGCCCGACGGTGATCGTCTCGGTCGACTCGAAGGTGTGATCGGGCAGTCGCGGACGCGTGCGCGGAAATGCGGCCCCACCGCGAATCCTGTTCATGTAGCCACCCATCGCACCGACCGGACCCGGTACTCGCCTGACCAACGAACCGAGCGTGGCGAACGCGTCGACACCCGCGGGCGGCGTCTCCTCCTTCATCGCATGCAGAGATGCAGCGCTCGTCGTGATTCGGGCGTCGGCGGGAACGGTGTCGTTGCCCCACCAGTGATCTCCGTCGGAGTGAGTGTTGATCACCTCGGTGATCGGTGCGTCACCCACCAGCTCGGCGGTCTCAGCGGCGATCTGCTCGGCCCGGACCGTATCCCACACGGTGTCGAGCACCATCGTGGCCGCGCCGGGGTCCACGAGCACCCCGGTGTTGGTCTCCCCCCAGCTTCCGGGCTCCCACATGAACGCCCAAACGTTGTCACCGATCTGCGTCGGTCCGGTCTCTGTGTACTTTGCGCCTCTCCCCATGAGAGGCGACCGTACTGGACTGGGCTGTCAGATTTCCTCGTTCTCGAGCGGAATAGTGACATCCACCAGCGCGGGCACTCGTGCCACTCACTCCCCGTTCCGTTCGAGCAGTTCGCTCCGTTCGAGGTTCTCGGCCTCGATCTCGTCCTCGCGCGCGAGGCGTTTGCTGCGGGCGATACCGTATGCGGCGCACGCCAGCCCGAGAATTGCACCGAAAACCATGCCGACGATCGTCGGCGACCGGACGCTTCCATCTGCATCGGAGAAGACCAGCGTCACCACTATGCCGATAGCTGCGGTGAAGTAGAGCCCCAGGTACAGGAACAGTCTCGGCCGTATCAGTTTCTGCGAGGTCTGCATGTCCACGCCGCGACTCTTGGTGTACGCCGTGACGATCCAGCTGATCGTCAGTAGGACCAGGAGTATTCCGAGGGCCGTGTAACTTCCGGGGACCCCGGCGACCCACGGAAGAACCGCCCCGGCAATCAGAGAGCACCAGAGGAACAGCTGAAACCCTATGGCCGAGGCCTCGTTCCAGACGTCTCGCTGACGCTCGTCGTGGTAGAACTCGTCGTCCAGATCTCCGACGAAGCGCATTGCTTTGGTGAAGGTACTCATGCTCGTCACTCCTCGCCTGCGAACAGTATTTCGACAGTGGTGCCCAGTGCTTTCGCAAGTTTCAGGCCGAGGTAGACGCTCGGCGCATAGTCGCCACCCTCCACCGAAACGATGCTCTGCCTGCTGACTCCGCACGCCTTGCCCAGTTCCGCCTGTGTGAGCCGCGCGGCTTTGCGGTAGTCGCGCACCTTGTTGGTCCTCGGTGCGTCGCGCATGGGAAAAGTCAAGCCGACTTGCCACCAAAAGTCAAGCAGGGTTGTCATTCTTTCAGCACCGTTCCAGCACGAACCCGACAAACCGGGCCGACCTGGGGTGTTTACACACTGGTAATCCTCGAAACGAACTTGTCACCGCACAACACATTTACGCAATAACCGGCCCTTAATGTCTGCAATCGCGAATACAGGTCCGTATACAAGCGAAAGGGCGTCAAAGATGCCTGCTTTTCCCTCCAGCAAGTTTGCTACTCGTGCGCTGGTTGCCCCAGCTGCACTGGCAATGGTCGGTTTGGCACTCACCGCGTGCGGTAGCCGTGCCGGTGACACCGACACCGGTGACGGCGCAAGTGCCGTCGAGTCCTGCGTAGACACCTCCGGTGACACCATCAAGGTCGGATCGCTCAACTCCCTCTCCGGCACGATGGCCATCAGCGAAGTAACAGTGCGTGATTCGATCGCACTGGCCGTCGAGGAGATCAACGCCTCCGGCGGAGTCAACGGCAAGCAGATCGAGGTCGTCGCCGAGGACGGCGCGTCGGAGCCGACCGTATTCGCCGAGAAGGCGGAGAAGCTGATCAGCAGCGACTGTGTCGCAGCGGTGTTCGGCGGCTGGACTTCCTCCTCGCGCAAGGCGATGCTCCCGGTTTTCGAGGACAACGACGCGCTGCTGTACTACCCCGTGCAGTACGAGGGCCTCGAAGCATCGGAGAACATCTTCTACACCGGTGCGACAACCAACCAGCAGATCATTCCCGCCCTGGACTACCTCAAGGAACAGGGCGTCACCTCGCTGTATCTGGTCGGTAGCGACTACGTCTTCCCTCAGACCGCCAACCGCGAGATCAAGGCGTACGCCGAGGCCAACGGCATCGAGATCCTCGGCGAGGACTACACCCCACTCGGCTCCACCGACTTCTCCACCATCATCAACAAGGTGCGCGCAGCAGACGCCGACGCCGTGTTCAACACCCTCAACGGCGATTCCAATGTCGCGTTCTTCCGCGAGTACACCAACGCCGGCCTCAATGCTGCGGACATGCCGGTGATCTCGGTGTCGATCGCCGAGGAAGAGGTTGCAGGCATCGGTGCGGAGAACATCGCCGGCCAGCTCACCTCCTGGAACTACTACCAGACCGTCGACACTCCGGAGAACGCCGCATTCGTCGCCGCCTACAAGGCGAAGTACGGCGAGAACAAGCCCACATCGGATCCGATGGAGGCCGCGTACACCTCGGTCTACCTGTGGAAGAACACCGTCGAGAAGGCGGACTCGTTCGCAGTCAGTGACATTCAGGCAGCCGCAGACGGCGTCAGCTTCGCAGCACCGGAAGGCGAAGTGACCATCGACGGCGACAATCACCACATCACCAAGACCGCGCGTATCGGTGAGATCCGCCCCGACGGTCTGATCTACACCATCTGGGAGTCGCCGGCACCGATCGAGCCCGATCCGTTCCTCGAAACCTACGACTGGGCCGACGACCTCAACTGACCCAGGCGCTCCGCGCATGTGAGTGGAAATACATAGCCCGCTATGTATTTCCACTCACATGTGGCGCAGCCGCCTAGAAGGAGCCTTATATGGATGTCGTAGTCGGGCAGCTGTTCACCGGCCTGAGTATCGGATCGATCCTCTTGCTCGCCGCTCTGGGCCTGTCGCTGACGTTCGGTCAGATGGGCGTCGTCAACATGGCCCACGGTGAGTTCATCATGGCCGGGTCGTACACCGCGTACGTCGTGCAGCAGGTTCTCTCCACCGGCGGAGCCTCACTGTTCATCTCGCTGATCGTCGGATTCCTCGTCGGCGGCGCCATGGGCGTCCTGCTCGAGGTCACCCTCATCCAGCGGATGTACCACCGACCGCTGGACACTCTGCTCGTCACGTTCGGCGTCGGACTCGTACTGCAACAGCTGGCCCGAGACATCTTCGGGGCGCCGGCGGTCAACGTCGTCTCCCCCGCTTGGTTGACGGGCGGCGTCGACATCCTCGGTGCCGTCGTCCCCAAGACCCGCATCTTCATCCTCGTACTCGCGATCATCTGCGTCATCGCACTGTCGGTCGCGCTCAAGAAGAGTCCGATGGGTCGACGCATCCGCGCTGTGGTGCAGAACCGCGATCTCGCCGAAACCTCAGGCATCTCGAGTCGCAGGACCGACATCTCGACGTTCTTCATCGGCTCCGGACTCGCCGGAGTCGCCGGAGTCGCACTGACACTCATCGGGTCGACCAGTTCCACCGTCGGCCAGAGCTACCTGATCGACGCCTTCCTCGTCGTCGTCGTCGGCGGCCTCGGACAGATCAAGGGCGCAGTCATCGCCGCATTCGCACTCGGCATCCTGAACTCGTTCATCGAGTACAGCACGACCGCATCGATCGCGAAGGTCATCGTGTTCGTCCTCATCGTGATCTTCCTCCAAGCCCGCCCGCAAGGCCTGTTCGCGGTCAAGACAAGGAGTTTGGTATGAGTACCGTCGTCCAGAAATATGGGGCGTGGCTCGGGTTCGCGGTCGCCGCCATCCTCCTGTTCGCCGTCGCACCCGCCGTCCTCAGCGATTTCCGGTTGAGCCTGCTAGGCAAATTCATCTGCTACGCCATCGTCGCGGTCGGCATCGGTCTGGCCTGGGGCCGAGGCGGAATGCTCACGCTCGGTCAGGGTGTCTTCTTCGGGCTAGGCGCCTACATGATGGCGATGCACCTCAAGATCGCCGACGCAGAGATAGCGGGCGACGACGTTCCGGATTTCATGTCCATCGCCGGTATCCGCGAGTTGCCCTCGTACTGGGTGCCGTTCACCTCTCCGTTCGTGACCATCGTCGGAATTCTGTTCGTGCCGGGCCTCGTCGCGCTGGTGCTGGGGCTCGGGGTGTTCAAGCGACGCGTCAAGGGTGCCTACTTCGCCATCCTCAGCCAGGCGCTCGCCGCTGCCTTCGCGATCCTGCTCATCGGCCAGCAGACGACCGGAGGATCCAACGGACTCAACCGGTTCCGCACCTTCTTCGGATTCAACCTCAACGACCCCGCCAACAAGCAGATGCTGTTCTTCATCGCCGCCGGTGTGCTGCTGGCCGTCGTCGCCATCACCCGCCAGCTGATGTACTCGCGCTACGGCGAACTGCTGGTGGCTGTTCGAGATCAGGAGGAGCGCGTCAGGTTCCTCGGCTACGACCCCGCCAACGTCAAGGTCGTCGCCTACGTCACCGCGGCGTTCTTCGCCGGCCTCGCCGGGGCTCTGTTCGTGCCGATCGTCGGTATCGTCTCCCCCAACGACGTCGGCATCGTCCCCTCGATCGCCTTCCTGATCGGTGTCGCCATCGGCGGGCGCACCACGCTGCTCGGCCCTGTCCTCGGCGCACTCGGTGTCGCCTGGGCGCAGACCACCTTGTCCGAGCAGTTCCCGTCCGGGTGGACATACGCGCAGGGTCTGCTGTTCATCGTCGTCGTCGGATTCTTCCCGGCGGGTGTCGCCGGTCTGTTCGCGCTGCGGCGACGCAAGAAATCGGCAGACGATGCCGGTGACGTGGTCGATGTCGACGAGAAAGAGCTGGTCAAATGATTCACACCGACAGCCACCAACCCACCTTCGGTGGAAACGCCGGAATGTCGAGTCAGTACCTCGAGGTCCGCGGGCTCACCGTCAGCTTCGACGGATTCAAAGCCAACACCGATGTGAACCTCACGCTGATGCAGGGCGACCTTCGGTTTCTCATCGGCCCCAACGGTGCCGGCAAGACGACGCTGATCGACGCCATCACCGGCCTCGTACCCGCCACCGGATCGGTCACCAAATCCGGTGTCGAGTTGCTCGGCAAGAAGGTTCACAAGATCGCTCGTCTCGGGGTGGGTCGAACCTTCCAGACCGCAAGCATTTTCGAGCAGCTCTCGGTGCTCCAGAATCTCGACATCGCCGCCGGTGCCGGTCGATCGGTGATGACGATGCTCCGCAAGAGGAAAACGGTCAGTGCCGAGATCGAGGAGGCATTGGAGACGATCGGTTTGACGGCCGAGCGCGACAAGCCTGCAGGCATCCTCGCGCACGGTCAGAAGCAGTGGCTCGAGATCGGAATGCTGCTCGTGCAGAACGCCGATGTGCTCCTGCTCGACGAGCCGGTCGCCGGGATGAGCCACGAGGAGCGCGAGGAGACGGGTGAGCTGCTGCGCCGAATCGGCGGGGAGCGAACAGTTGTGGTCGTCGAACACGACATGGATTTCATGCGGGCTTTCGCCACCTCGGTGACGGTTCTGGCCGGTGGACGCATCCTGTCGGAGGGCACCGTCGCCGAAGTGCAGGCGGATCCGAAGGTCCAGGAGGTGTACCTGGGAACTGCCGCAGCAGGAGAAGAACTCGATCAGGTCGCCGAAGCGGGAGACGCCACACCACGAGGAGAGAGCAATGCTTGAACTTGTCGACGTACGCACCGGTTACGGCCGCAGCGAAGTCATCCACGGCGCGTCACTGACCGTCCCGGCCGACGGGGTAGCCGCTGTGATGGGCCACAACGGCGCCGGCAAGACCACGTTGCTGCGGGCTGCCGTCGGACTGCTCTCCGTCACCTCCGGCAAGGTGCTCTTCGACGGTGAAGATGTCAGCTCGCTGCGACCGAGCGCCCGCGTTTCTCGGGGGCTCGCCTATGTCCCGCAGGGCCAGCAGTCCTTCGGCCAGCTCACCACCGCTGAGAACCTGCAGGTCGTCGCCGACGGCCGCAAGCGTGGAAAAGCGCTGATCGACGAGGCACTCGACCTCTTTCCTGCGTTGAAGGAACTGCTGACCCGACGCGCCGGCCTGCTCTCCGGTGGTCAGCGCCAGCAGCTCGCGATCGCGCGGGCGCTCATCACCGAACCGAGGATGCTCATTCTCGACGAGCCGACCGAGGGCATTCAGCCCTCCGTCGTCGCCGAGATCGAACGCACCATTCTCGATCTGACCCGGCGCGGCGGACTCGGCGTGCTGCTGGTCGAGCAGCACATCGGGTTCGCGCTCGAATCGGCACAGAACTACTACATTCTCGAAGCCGGACGGATCACCTCCAGCGGAACCGGTGGTTCCGAATCCGAGGCCGATGTACGCGCTGCCATGGCGATCTGATAGACCGAAACCCATGGCGCGCACCGACCTTCGCGAGAAGGTCTACACATCGTTGCGCCGAGACATCATCTCCGGCGCCATCACGGCCACCGAACGCCTCGGGGAAGAGCGACTGGCCGAGCTGTACGGCGTCTCACGCACTCCGGTGCGTGAGGCGCTCGCCCGACTCGAAGCCGACGGACTCGTCGTGCGCGGCGAGGACGGTGTGCACCCGTACCGGCCACGGGTGGACGACCTAGCAGATCTGTACGAGCTGCGTCGCACTCTCGAACTACGCGGAATCGCCCGGGCCATCGAGGATTCGACGTTGCGCCACGATACCGCGTCCATCACCGTCGAACTGGAGACTTGGCGCCGGGCACGAGAGTTGCTGCCGGACGAGAGCGAGATAGTTCAGATGGACGAACAGTTTCACACAACTCTCCTCGCAGCCTCGGGCAACACAGCGCTCTGCGACGCACTGCGAACGGTGAACGCGAAGATCCGCCCGGTGCGAGTCCTCGGCCCGACCACCGAGGAGGCCATCCGCACACTCGTCGACGAGCACATCGCGATCGGCGAGTCGCTGATCGAGGGGAACCTGGAGCAAGCCTTGGCCGCCTTGCTCGAGCACATCGACGCCTCGCGCGATCGGGTCATTGCCCGTGCGATGCAGGCCGCCTCCATGGCCGGCGCAGTGCGCGCCTAGCCCGTGCTGGCTTCGCTCTCTGTCAGGGCGCCACCTGCCAGGATGCGGTCGATATCGTCCAGCACGGTTTGCCCGCCCATGGGCCCGACCCCGGTGATCCAGAAAGACTGGTCCACCGCGTACGGGTTGGGCAGCAGGGTCGCGTTCGCGGTGATCGAGGCCGGAATCGCCGACGGGTCAGCCGGATTGGTCGTCGTTACGACAACCAAGTCGGCCCTCGCTTCGCCGACGAGCTCGGGTGACAGGTCGACCGAGATCTCCTCATCCCATTCCGGGCGCGCCGGGGTGTCGAATCCTGCGCATTCGAGGGTGCTGCCGGCGAAGGAGAGCGGTCCGTACAGGGTGAAGACATCCGCGCGCGGGCGAATCAGTTGCGCCGTCTTGCCCTGTGTGTCGTATTTTTCGGCGATCTCATCGCAGCGGTTCTCGTATTCGTCGAGCAATTCCTCGGCTCGATCCTCGCGTCCGAGGGCGCTTCCCACGAGGCGAACGTTGTCCTGCCACGGATCGGACTGCGAGGCCATGAACACCGTCGGAGCGATGGCGGCGAGCTGCTCGTAGTAGTCCGCGTGACGCGTTTCGGTACCCAGAATCAGGTCCGGTTGCAGCGCTGCGATCGACTCGATACGCGGCTCGGGCACCGTCCCGACGGTCTCGATGGCAGCCGCCTCGCTCCCCAGATACGACGGCACTCCGGCGGCTTCGCTCAGTACGGCCGTGCCGACGGGTATGACTCCGAGCGCAACGCTGGTGTCCAGTTCGACGGGCTCGAGGGTGACGACTCGGAGCGGCGACGTGGATATCTCGGCGGTACCGCGTGCGTGCTCGACGATGCGCGTGCTCTCGTCTGCAGTGGTCGAGACCGGTTCGGTGTCCGTCGAGCAGGCCGAGGCAGTCACGGCGATCGCGCAGGTCAGCAGCAGGACGGAGGTGCATTCTTTCGGCTTCACCATGTTTTACCTCTTTCTAGGACCGATACATGAAGAGGTTAGCCTAACCACAGTCGACCGGATTCTGGGGCGTCGAACATTGCGAGCAACCACTCTCTAAGTTAGCCTTCGACGTAGACGGTGATGGAGGTCACATGCGCGCTGACGGTTCTTACGACGTAGTACTGACTGGTGGGACGGTCTACGACGGGAGCGGGGGTCCCGGAGTCCGCGCCGATGTCGGCATCGCCGACGGCGTCGTGCGCGCCGTGTCCACCGACCCGCTCGAGATCTCGGCCTCGACCGAGGTTGTCGACGCGACCGGGCGGTGGGTGATGCCCGGCTTCGTCGACGTCCACACCCATTACGACGCCGAGGTTCTGGTCGGCCCCGGCCTCGAAGAATCCGTCAGACACGGGGTCACCACCGTGCTCCTGGGCAACTGCTCGCTCTCGACGTTGTATTCGACACCCGTGGACATCGCCGACCTGTTCAGCCGCGTCGAGGCATTGCCACGCGACCACGTCCTCAAAGCCGTCGACACGCACAAGACATGGTCGGGTCCGGACGAGTACATCGACGCGCTCGAACGTCTACCGCTGGGCCCCAATATCGCCGCGCTCGTCGGGCATTCCGATCTGCGAGCCCACGTCATGGGCCTCGACCGGTCGACCGACCGGAGCCAGAAGCCGACGCGCGAGGAATCGAAGGCGATGGCCGACGCGCTGAACTCGGCCCTCGACGCCGGCCTGCTCGGCATGTCCACGATGACCAATCCGTGGGACAAGCTCGACGGCGATCGGTACCGCTCCCGTTCGCTCCCGTCCTCGTACGCGCGGTGGTCGGAGTTTCGTGCGCTGCACAAGATCCTGCGCCGACGCGGCCGCCTCCTGCAGAGCATCCCCAATCTCAACACCAAGTACGACATGGCGTTCTTCCTCGCCGCGACGACGGGACTGGGTCGATCCCCGCTCAAGGTCTCACTGCTCGCTGCGGCCGACCCCAAGGCATCACCCTGGATTCACCATGTTTTCGGGCCGCTCGCGCGACTGGTGAACGGCCCCGGTCGGGGATTGTTCCGCTGGCAGCACCTGCCCACGACGTTCGATGTGTACTCCGACGGCATCGATCTCGTCGTCTTCGAGGAGTTCGGTTCCGGCCGAGCCGCCCTGCATCTGCGGGAGGAACTCGGCCGCAACGAACTGTTGTCCGATGAGGCGTATCGCCGGTGGTTCCGCGCCGATTTCGAGAAGAAGTTCAGCTCCCGCGTCTGGCACCGGGATTTCGCCGACGCCCAGATCACCGAGTGTCCCGACGCGTCGGTGGTGGGTAAGAACGTCGCCGAGGTCGCCGCTGAAAGAGGCATCCACGTCGTCGACGCTTTCCTGGACCTCGTGGTCGAGCACGGCCGGAAGTTTCGCTGGCACACCACGATCGCCAACCACCGCAAGCGGAAGATGGACAAGCTGATCAACTCCCCCGGCGTCACCGTCGGCTTCTCCGACGCGGGCGCGCATCTGCGCAACATGGCGTTCTACAACTTCGGCATCAGGCTGCTGCACCGCGTGCACGAGGCCGAGTGCGACCGTCGACCGTTCATGAGCGTGGCGACGGCGGTGCACAAGCTCAGCGCCGAACTCGCCGATTTCTACGGCGTGGACGCGGGCCACCTGCGGGTCGGTGATCGCGCAGACATCGTCGTCGTCGACCCGAGCGGGCTGACCGACGAGGTCACCGCCTACCGGGAGGAGACCATGCCAGAGTTCGGCGGCCTGAGCCGAATGGTCAATCGCAACGATCGCGCCGTCACGGCCACGCTCGTCGCCGGTCGCATCGTCTACCGCGACGGTGTGTTCGCGCCGTGGTTCGGGGTCTCGGAGCGCGCGGGCAGCTTCCTACGCGCGGGTGTACCGAGCACTCCCCGGCGCCGGGTTCGCGCGTGAGCCGAACCCAACAGCAGCGCCGAGAGCAGACAATCGGCAAGCTGCTCGACGCCACCATCGATTCGTTGTGCGAAAAAGGTTATGCAGCAACAACGGTCAGTGAAGTCGTTTCCCGCGCTGGACTGTCCTCCGGTGCACTGTTCCGCCACTTCGCCACCCGACTCGACCTCCTCGTCGCGGCCGCCGACGAGGTCCGCAGGCGCCAGTTCTCCGAGTTTCGCGCCGGGATCACCGCCTTCGGGGGTGCGTCGATCGAGCAGTGCCTCACCTTGCTCCGCGCCGCGTGTCGCGCTCCGATCAACGGCGCCTGGTACGAGTTGCTGATAGCCGCCCGTAGTGACGCCGAGCTACGAGAGCGACTCATCCCGTTCACCGTTCGATATCACGCGCAGATAGCAGAACTCGCCCGAACGTTGCCTGTGGCCGCAGCCATCGATCCGCGCCAGCTCGATACCGTCATCTTCTCCGTCGTCCATCTGCTCGACGGAGAGGCGCTCGCAGCCGTCGTCCATCCCCAGCCCGAACAGGAGGACATGCGGCTCGAGATGATTGCACACATGCTCCGCGTCGGAACCGTCCACACTCGAATCGAGGCAGTGTAAAGCAATGGCTGACTGGATCGTAGAAGCCCCGGGCGCAAGAATCGCGGTGTTCGAATACGGCAATCGCAGCGCCGACGCGACCGTGTTGCTGGTGCACGGGTATCCCGACGACCACCACGTCTTCGACCCCTTGATCGCAGAGTTCGGCGATCGAGCCCGCATCATCGCCTACGACACACGAGGCGGAGGTGAGACCGTCGTCGACGACGGTCTGTCGAACTACTCGATCGAGCGTTTGGCGGCCGACGCGTTCGCCGTGGTGGACTCGATTCCCGACCGCGCCGGCCCGGTCCACGTGCTCGCGCACGACTGGGGTTCGGTGCAGATGTGGGAGGCGATGGCCTCGCCGCGGGCAGCACAGGCATTCGCCTCGTACGTGTCGGTGTCCGGACCGAGCCTCGATCACATGCGCGAACTGTCCCGGTCCTGGCTGCTACGCCCCACCCGATGGCCCTCGCTCGCAACACAACTCGGACGCTCCTGGTACATCTGGGGATTTCACGTTCCCGTGCTGCGTGGCCGCGTCCCGCACCTGTTCTCCTCGCTCGGCAACGAGGACGCACCGGTACCCGATCCGGCCGATCAGCAACGCGGTGTCGCTCTGTACCGCGCGAACATCCTGCGGCGCCTCACTGCCGGCCCTGCCCCCAGGTGCGAGGTGCCCACCACCGTCGTCGTTCCCCGCCGTGACCGTTTTCTGTCCGAACATCTTGCGGAGGATTTGGATCGCTGGATTCCGCGTCTGCGCGTCACTCGGGTCGATGCCGAGCACTGGTGGCCGTACACCCACCCGGGCGATGCGGCCGCGCTCGTGCTCTCGTACTCCTGACCGTCACATCTTCCTGGTATGTGCGCGGGTCCTGGTGTGTGCGAGCGCACGCAGGTAGCGTCGCTCGGATGAGCACACCACGTATCCCGTCCGGTTCGTTCAGCCAACTCGGTCCGATCAATTGGGTTCTGTGCCGAATACTGTCGAAGGTCGCCGGAACCCCCGATGCACATCTGTTCAGCACGCTGGGCCGGACCCGAGGACTGTTCCGCGGCTGGCTGTTCTACAGCGGCAAACTCATGCCGGGGGGACGCATCTCTCGCAAGGAAACGGAGCTGATCATCAACCGCGTTGCCTACCTGCGCGATTGCGGATACGAGATGGACCATCACCGTAGGATCGGCGCCCGCTTCGGTGTCACCGAGGAGCTCCTGGCGCAGGTGAAGCAGGGCCCGCAGGCCCCCGGACTGACGCCGCGGCATCGCAAAATCCTGACGGCGACCGACGAACTGATGGACACCAAGAACCTGTCCGATGCGACCTGGGCAGCGCTGGCGGGCGAGTTCGACGATCGTCAACTGATCGAATTCCTGCTCTTGGTAGGCCAATACGACTCTCTGGCCACCACCATCGCAACATTGCGCATCGAGCGTGACTTCTAGGCCCACCCCACCCTGCCACGAAAGCGGAGCCGAAGGTGCCCGAACGCCCCCGCAGTCGCCCCATTCCGACCTCGCGCATCGCACGCGGGAGCCGATTGGGTCGAGCAGCTGCAAGTGCGGCACTTCGCACCGCCGGGACGCGGATGTCGATGGTCTCTCGTTCCGAGGAAATGCGATCACTGCTGGCCGAGAAGTCCTCGATTCAGGCCGCGGATCAACTCGTCAACGTTCTCGGCGGTATGAAGGGCGCCGCCATGAAGATCGGGCAGATGCTGTCGGTGCTCGACTTGGCGTTGGTCCCCGAGCAGCACCGTGAGCGTTTCCAGAACAAACTCGCCGCACTGCGCGACCGAGCACCGGACGTCGACTTCGAGTCGATGAGGTGGGTCGTGGAGAAAGATCTCGGCCGCTCGATCGACCAGCTTTTCGCGCGGTTCGACGAGACACCGATCGCGGCTGCATCGATCGGCCAAGTGTATCGAGCGATCTTGCACGATGGACGCGAGGTGGCGGTGAAAGTGCAGTACCCGGGCGTGGACCTCGCGATCGAATCCGATATGAAGAATCTCGCGCTGTTCCTCAAGTTCTGGCGGTCATCCATGCCGTCGTTCTCCGCTCCCGCACTCATCGACGAACTCCGCATTCACTTCGAACGAGAACTCGACTACACGGAAGAGGCTCGTACGCAACGCATCTTGGCGCAGCGATTCGCCGGCCATCCGTCCATTTTCGTCCCCGACGCCATCCTCGACGTGTGCACCCCACGCGTTCTCGTGACGGAATTCGTCCAAGGTCGCCGCTTCGACTCGATCCGGGATCTCGACGCCGGCGAACGCGATCGGATCGGTGAGATCATCTACCGCTTCTATGTGGGTTCGCTGTACAGGTTCGACGAGTTCTGCGGAGACCCGCACCCGGGCAACGTGCTTCTCTGCGAGGACGGCCGAGTGGCTTTCATCGACTTCGGACTGTACAACCGAATGCTGCACGAACACGTCGAGTTCGAGATCGACTGTCTGCGCGCTGCAGCCGAGGAGCGGGGCGAGGATCTGCTGGCGGCGATGATCGCCCGCGGCATCGTCGATCCGGATGCCGGTGTCACCGCCGACGAGTGCCTCGAGTACACCTTTGCAGCGTCGGAGTGGAACCTGGTGGACCGAATGCTCACGGTCACACCGTCGCTCGCGACCAGCGGACTGCTGCTCGCAGTGAATCCACGGGGTGGTCGATTCGCCGGTATGAAGAGTCAGTACCTGCCGCCGGAGCACCTCTTCTCGCGGCGCGCCGACTTCTTGACCTTCGGAGTGCTCGGCCAACTGAAAGCGACCGCGAACTGGCATCGCATCGCACGCGAATGGATCTACGGAGACCCCCCGACAACCGCCATCGGCGCGGACGAGCAAGCGTGGCTCGCGCACGCACGGAATCGGTGAGCCGAGCCCTCTACCGCTCGCCCACACCCATCTTGCTTTGGGCCGAACGCCCCGCCCGGTAGAGCGGTGTCAGTAGGTCCTGATACCGCGGGCCGACGATGCGCGGCAGGAGATCGAATCCCCTCGCGTCGGGGCCGATGAGAATCCTGGCTTTGTTTCGCTCCACACCGGCGAGGATGACCTGCGCCGCCTTGGCGGGTGTGGTCATCGCGATCTGTTCGAAACGCCGTGTGACCTCGTCGCGATCGCCGAGGTCCTGCATACCGCGTGCGTTGGCGACGATATTGGTCTTGATACCTCCGGGGTGCACGCAGCTGACACCGACGCGATGACGAGCGATCTTCATTTCTTGACGCAACGCCTCCGTGAAGCCGCGCACTGCGAACTTCGCCGAGTTGTATGCGCTCTGGCCAGGGATCCCCATCAATCCGAACACGCTGGAGATGTTCACCACGTGACCATCACCGGATTCGATCAGCGCGGGGAGAAATGCTTTGGTTCCGTTGGCGACGCCCCAGAAGTCGACGTTCATGACCCACTCGAAGTCGTCCCACGTCATGTCCACGATGTCGGCACCGAGAGCGACCCCCGCGTTGTTGATGACCAGGTTCACTCGGCCGAACTCGGCGAGCACCGCATCGGCGTGCCGGTGAACGGCAGCCCGATCGGATACGTCGAGTTCGAACGACACCGTGCGGGCACCGGCTTGCTCGCAGAGCGCATGCGTCTCGGCAAGGCCGGCGGGATGAACGTCGGAGATGGCCAGATACGCGCCCCGACCCGCGAGATCCAGAGCCAGCGCGCGGCCGATTCCCGACCCGGCGCCGGTGACCACGGCCACCTTGTCGTCGAAGTTCTTCATGCGGACACTTCCTTCGATTCGACGAGTGAGTCGGCGTCCGGCGCGTCGCCCACCGGGCGCCCGACGCGTGTGGGAAACAGAAACTCGTACTCCGACGGGACGAAACGCCTGGTTCGCAACCAGTACTGCCAGGTGAAGCCCGGCCACACGGTTCGGTTCACCCCGTGCGAATCGAGGTACCAGCTGGTGCAGCCGCCGGTGGACCACACTCCCTTGGACAGCTTGCGCGCGATGTCGGAGGTGAACTGGCGCTGAACCTGCGGACGCACGGTCAGTGCACCGGCCGCCCCAGCCTCGACGAACTCGATCGCCTCCAACACGTACCGAATCTGTTGTTCGATCATGAACACCACCGAGTTGTGTCCCAGGGCGGTGTTGGGGCCGAGGAGGAAGAAGGCGTTGGGGAAGCCGGCAGTCGCGATACCGAGATACGTCTCGATCCCGTTCTCTTGCCAGTGCGCGACCAGTTCACGGCCTCCGATCCCGGCCACATTCATCGACTCGAACCCGTCCGTCACGTGAAAGCCGGTGGCGTAGACGATCACATCGACATCGCGTTCGGTTCCATCGGACCCGACGATCGATCCCGTTCGAATCTCCTCGATCCCGTCGGTGATCACCTCGGCAGTGGAACGAGCGAGCGCAGCATAGTAGGAGTCCGAACCTAGGATTCGCTTGCACCCGATTCGATAGTCGGGCAGCAGTTTGCGTCGAAGAACTGGGTCCTTCACTTCGCGTTCGATGTACTTGCGTGCGGCGTATTCCATCGGACGCAGCAGATTCACGTGACCGTTCAAGCCAACAGCGAGCCACTCGGCCGACAGGTACACCGAGGTGCGGAATGCCCTGCGCAGAAGCGGTACCCGACGAAACATCCGCCGCACCGGGCCCGGTATGGAGTAGTTGCTGCGAGGCAGCACCCAGGCGGGTGTGCGCTGATAGAGCTGCAGTTCTCCGACCGTGTCGACGATGCGGGGAACGAACTGCACTGCACTGGCGCCGGTTCCGATGACGGCGACCTTCTTGCCTGTCAGATCGACGTCGTGGTTCCAGCGGGCCGAGTGAAAGGTCTCACCGGCGAACGAGTCGATACCGTTCAACTCCGGAACATTCGGAATGTGCAGGGCCCCGATGCCGGAGACCAGAAACTGCGCGATGTACTCATCGCCGTCGGCGGTACGAATGTGCCATTGCAACTGCGCTTCGTCCCAGTACCCACCGACGCATTCGACACCGAACCTGATGTTCTCCTCGAGCCGGTACTTCTCCCCCAACCCGTCGAGGTAGCTCTTGATCTCAGGTTGCTGCGCCCACATCTGCGACCAGTCCGGATTGGGTTCGAAGGAGAACGAGTACATATGCGACGGGACGTCGCAGGCGCAACCTGGGTAGGTGTTCTCGCGCCACGTACCACCGAGCGCCTGCGACCGCTCGAGCACGAGGAAGTCGGTGCGCCCTCGCTTGCGAAGCTGAATTGCCATGCCCAGTCCGGAGAATCCTGCCCCGATGACGAGGATCCCGGTGCGATGTACCGTCACGAACTCTTCCTTTCGGACGCAACGCCGGTGAGCGTCCACAATGACGAGGTGATCATGCCGTCGAGCAGATTCACCGAATCGAGGAATTCGACGACCGGCGCGGCCGTGTCGATCCTGCGGTTGCGGCGCACTCGCCTCGACGCGATCAGCCCCCGCACGGGCGAGAACCCAACCGAGCGATACACCGCGGGCGAGAGGTTCAACCGAAGTATGACGTTTGCGAGGAGGGCAAGCAGCACTCTATTGCAGGCCCGCTCGATCCGTCCCGATCTCGACTGCGCGGCAGCGACTTCCGATCGTGCGTAGCTCAACCGCTCCTCGGACTCGAATCGATATATCTTGACCGCCTGACGCACGTGCGGTTCGATGTCCGGGTCCTCGACGACGCTCTCGATGCCACGGATGAACGTCTCCTCCACCAGCAGCGTCGAGGCATACGACGCCGAGCCCAGCGGCAGAAAAGCCAACAATTTGGCAGCCGTCTCGGTGCCGCGCGGCGGTTTGTACGGCTCCAGCCCGGTGGCCCGCACGAGCCGACCGAAGGTGATTGTCGCCCGAGATCCGCGCGCAACCTCGAGCAGCGCACTTCTCGATGCTGCGCTGTTCAGCCCCTCTTCAGCCGCTCGCCGGAGTTCGTTGCTCGTGAGAATCGCAGAGAGGTACGCGAGCGTGCTCCACCCACTGACGGCCTCGTGCAGCGCGAGGGTCCGCTGCTGCTCCGGCGTCAGCTTCCTCCACCTGCGTGTGCCGTACAACGACACCGACGTGGGCGGCAACGCGAACATCTCGAATTGCCAGGGTGCATCCCAGTCGATATCGACGTGCGGATCGAAGTGGACTCGTGCCGCACGTGAACTCATAGGAGGTCGTCCGGCATCGCGCGGGTCATCCGCCACAATCTGCGGGTCACGAAGCCCTCGCACATGCCGGCGTCAGCGAAGAACCTCACCATCGGTTCCGACATGAACTGCACGTTGTTCTTGTACGTGGTGCTGAACATCGCAGTGAGGCTGCCTCGAATCGGGTTGATGCCGACTGCTCGATAGACCCGGGGATTGACGAGAGAGGGATAGGCGACATTCGCGATCGCTGCAAGAATCACCCGGTGTAGCGCCCGATTGAATCGATTCATCGACCGCATGCCGCGTACGAGTTCCTCGCGCGCGTAGGTGATGTGCCGAGATTCCTCCACCACGTGGATACGCATCAGCTGGCGCAGGTGCGGTTGCATCTCCGGATCGTTCTGGATTTCGCGCTGCGCGCGGTCGAGCACCTCTTCGATCAGCAAAGTCGCGCCGTACGTGGCCGGACCGATCGGAAGGAACTGCCCGAGCTTGACCAGAGTCAACGAGAACTTCGGCAGTAGGTAGGGCTCGATACCCGCCTTTTCGATGAGCTTCCCGAACATGATCGAGTGCCGGGATTCCTCGCCCACCTCGGCGATCGAATACAGCGAGTGGTCCGACAGCGATCCCATCCCGAACACTCGCAACAGGCTCGTGCTCAAGAACCCCTCGGCATAGATCCCGAACGAGAGGATGCTGACGATCTCGTGTCGGCCGAGTTCTCGTCGCTGCTCCTCATCGAGTTTGTTCCACAGCGAGGTTTCGTAGAGCGAGATTCGATGATCGGGAAGCCACTTCTTGCCCTCCACCACTGACGCGTCCCAGTCGATGTCCACCTCGGCGTCGTAGAACTTGTCCGCGGTGGACTTCAGCAGACGCCGAGCCGTCTTGTCCCGTGGGCCGACCGTTCGCGCCCTGACGGTGACGGCGTCCTGCGTCGTGAGAACGGGCCGTGCGGCCTCCACCGGATTCATGACAGATCCCCCTCGTGATCGCCGATGTGCTGCACCGAAATCCCCCAATTCCCGAACCACAAACTACCGACAACGCCCGAAGAACGCACCGACCGGTACCCGAAACCCGCGGTAGCCAGTACCAGCGGTAATGGGTACTATCGAAGTGTGGTTCAGGTCACCGAGCATGTCAACCCCAACAACCATGCCGAGTCGTCTCTACCGCGGGTCGACGCCCGCAGCGAGAGATGGCGCGAACACCGACTCGCGGTGCGCCAGAGCTTTGTCGAAGCCGCACTCACCGCCATCGAGCAGTTCGGCCCAGATGTCAGCATGGGCGATATCGCGAAATCTGCGGGTGCCTCCAAGCCCAAACTCTATCGACACTTCGCCGCCAAGACCGACCTGTACGCGGCCATCGTCGATCACGTACAGAACATGCTGTGGGACCGAATACTGCTCAGCGTGAACCTCTTCGAGGATTCGGTATCAGCTCTCGTCGAACAGGGAACGGGCGAGTACGCAGTCATCGTGGCCGAACACCCCAACCTGTTCCGATTTCTGGTGCACAGTCATTTCACCCAGCGCGCGACCGACAGGCATGCGAGACCGGACCCGACGCTCGCGTCCGCGCGCCTGGCCGCGAGTCGGCTTGCGCATCTGTTCGCAGATGCCACCAGCGCACGAGAATTGGACGGCGCGGCAGTCGAAATGGTGTCCTATTCCGCGTTCGGTGCCGTCGCCTCGGCTACCGACTGGTGGCTGGGCGACTCGGCACACTCCGAACCGGCAATGCCCATCGACACCTTCACTGCCTATGTCGCCTCGTTGATACGTGGCCTGATGAACTCCTCGTGCGCACTCGCAGGCGTCACCGTGGACACTGACCAACCCATGCACACCGCGTTCTCGCGAACAGAAGGAGAGCAGCACTTGTGAGCGATCTGTCGGGAAAGCCCGATTTTCGAGGCGACGCGAGGCTGACCTTCGCGACGCCTCCGGCTCGGTTCGACGTCGAAGTCGATCTGCGGGGGCATTCACAGCCCATCGACGGACGCTACCGGTGGTACGGGCGAATCCGACCGCACGACGAGTTGGATGCGTTCATGGCGGAATGCGGCGGGCGCAACCGTTCGGGCACTCTGCGAACCGAGTCCGGCGAGGGCGCTGTCACCGTAAGCGAAGTCGATTTCTGGGGTCGGTACCGGCTTCAGGGTGCCGGAATGCCGCCCTACCCCGTCGATGGCGACAGCGGCGAGACCGACGCTGGAACAGCTCCCGTCTCGGACGCAGCCGATGCCCTGGACCGAGCAGTTGCGCTGATGGAACCCGACGCCCGCGCATCTGTCGAGCTGTCCCGCGGTTACGCGGAGCTGCTCGGAGGCACCCCGGCTCCGTCTCCCACCGCAGCGAGCCGAGCGATGAACAACCGCGTCGTGGCTTCCATCTACGAAAAGCTCTGGCGCCCTGCCGGGGTCGCGATGATGGGCCTCGGCGGGCTGTCGATGACGGCCGAGCGCGACAAAGCCGTCGCCGATCTGCGACTGTCCGGCGATACGACCGTCCTCGATGTAGCCTCCGGACCGGGCAATTTCACCAAGCATCTGTCCACCCATCTGTCCGGAGACGGCGTCGCGCTCGGTTTCGACATCTCCGAGCCGATGATTCTGCGTGCCGTCCGCGACAATCGTGGCCCGCACGCCGCTTACGCCCGCGGAGATGCTCGAGCACTCCCGTTCGCCGACGGCACATTCGACGCCGTGTGCTGCTACGCCGCGCTCTACCTGGTCCCCGAACCCTTCGCCGTGACACAGGAACTCCTGCGAGTCCTACGTCCGGGAGGCCGAATCGCGATCATGACGAGCTATGGCCGCGAAACCGCGCCGGTGCGGAGGTTGCTGCGGGCCGGCTCGAGGCGGATCGGAGTCGCGATGTTCGACAGAGACACCTTTCCGTCCATCTTCGCGAGCGCCGGGATGGCAGAGATCGAACAGGAGATCCGAGGGCTGGCGCAGTTCGTCAGTGCAACCAAACCCGCAACCGAACCTGCAACCGAACCCGCGACCGGTCAGGCCTTCGGTCCGTAGTCGCTGACGGTCCACAACCCGTCCTGATCGGTCACCGTCACGGTGAGCAGGTTCGGAACCGCACCGGCATCGGGCTGCTGCACGTTCTGCGTGCTCTGCTGCGCGAACACCGTCACTTTGTATTCGCCTCCACCTTCGGAATCGACTGCGGCGGAAAGCACTTCACCGGTCGCGACCACTTGCGATTCGGTCATGATGGTCGTCAGCGCATCGCGCACACCGTCGTACCGATCACGCAAGCCCTGCGAGGCCCCTTCGTCGACACCCTCGAAGAAGGCGTCGAGATCGCGATAGTCGTACGTCAGCGACCGCGCAGCGTAATCGGTAGCGGTGTTGATTGCGATCTGCCGATCTCGCTCCTGAGCCTGCGCCGAAGCGAGGTCGCTCGCCGCGGCGCGCCACAGAAATCCGAATACGACGGCCAGCACCACAGCGACGAGCGCGATGATTCCCAGCAGCAGCGGCGGCCGCGTGCGAGCGGTGGGGGTGGCTTCGGTTGGTGTCTCGACGGTCATGAGGGGTGCTCCGTTCAGTTCGGTATCTCCACCGAGAGCTTGGCCGGCCCTCCGGGCGGAAACACGGTGTTCAGCACGTCGACGATCGAACCTGCGTCGAAGCGTAGGGGTTTGATGGGCTCGGTGTACGGCTTCAGCAGTGCGGCGATCAGCGCCATGTCCGGGGTGACCGGGGTGAGATAGCCGTCGATCTTCTCGACGAGAGGACCGAGCGGGGAAACCCAGACATCCGAGGCCACGTAGGAGAACTTGTTGAAGGACTCGAGCAGTTCGGCCACTCCGGCGCCCGTTGCGCCGACCTTGGGAGCGGATTCGGTCAGCACCGGTCCGTAGCCGTATCCGTCGCGCCCCACCTGCTGGGCGTTGTCGTACAGGTTCTCGATCTCGGTGCTCTTGTCGCGCAGCGTGGCCGCCAGATAGCCGAAGGTTTCGACGAGTCGATCGATATCGCTGTCACGACCCTCGACCGCCTCGGTCGCGGTCGCGGCGAGCGAGGTCAGCGCGTTCGCGTCCAGTTGCGCGGCGAGTGCGTCACCCATCGCGAGTGCCTCGCTCACCGTTGCTGCCGCGATGACACGATCCGATTCGATCACGTCGCCGTCGGTGAGATACGGGCCGCCGGCGGTCCGTGGACGAATATCGATGTATTGCTCTCCTGCCGCAGACAGGTTGGCGATGTACACATCGGAGTCGACCGCTACGGGATGCCCGGCATCGAGGGCGATACGAGCCTCCAAACCTCCGGGCGTGACCGAGATTCGCTCGACGGATCCGACGTGCATACCGCGTGAGGTCACCGCCGAGGAATCCATCAATCCACCCGAGGTATCCATGCGGACGGTCACGTGGTGCGTCGTTCGCCGCGGATCCATGTCGAGCACCCCGACGGTCAGGTACCCGACTCCGGCAAGGGTCAGAACCACGAGCGCGACGAGGGAAAGCGCTGTCGACGGCTTCACTTGACTATCCCTATCCCACGGAGGATTCCGATCATCTCGTCGGCTCGCGCGACTGCGCCCTGATCCGCCGACACCGAACGCACGGCCACATTCGGGACCGATTGGAAGTACGGGACGAGCCGATCGCGCAGCAGCGCGTTGACTTTCTCCACGTTCATCGGAACGGTCGAATCTGCGCTGCCGATGGTGACCAGGGCGGGCGCGAGGATACCGATGGCATCGCTGAGCTCCTCGTACGGTGGACCCAGCACGTCGCCGATGTTCTCGGACATGTAGCCGAGCGCGAAAATGAGGTTGACGACGCTGAAGAGCACCTCCGACAGTCCACCTGCCCGCTGCGGCCCGACGGTGAGAATGCGATCGACGCCGGCCTGACGCTCGACGATGGAGTTGGACACTCCCTCTGCCGCAGCGAGTATCCGGTCGATCTCAGCGGTGTTGTCGGCGATATCGGTCAGTGCCGCCCGCGCTGCCGTGTTGACCGTGTCGAAGTCTCGAGGATCGGAGGGCACAGCGGCATTGACGTTGCCGACCGCCTCCTGTAGTTGCACGTAGTGGCCTCCGGTCACCACGTTGGACAGACCGCGCAGGACGTCCTCGACGTTGTCGGCTGGTTTCGTTCGCGCGAGGGGAATGACGTCCCCGTCCCGAAGTAGATCGGTGTCGCTGTCGGAACCTGCGTCAGAACCTGTTTCGGGACCCGGGGGCGGCAGCAACGATATGTAGATTTCTCCGAGGATCGTCGATTGCCTGAGTTCAGCGACGGTGTTCTTCGGCAGACGCACCGCGGCAGCGAGATCCACCGTCGCCACCGCCGTGGTTCCCACCAACTCCACCGTGTCCAGAATTCCCGCGTCAACGCCACCGACGACTACCTTGGCCTTGCTCGGTAGGTTCAGCACACTTGCGAATTCGATGTCGATCGAATAACTCTCACCCGAGACGTAGCTGCCCGGGACGGGTAGCTCCACCGCCTCGACACTGCATCCGGCGAGCACCGCCACGGAGCACACGGCCACGCAGCACACCGCGGCTGCCACGCGCCTCATCGCCAGCCTGCCGATCCGAGAATCAGCTGCACGAGTCCGACATCGATGACATCGCCTCGCTGTTGGTCCGCCGAGCAGGTCGGCGAGTACATGTTCAGGAGAGCACACACCTCGTTCGGCGAGTTGGTGTCTATCTCGAATTGCGGTGGACGGTAGATCAATCGGCCACTTCGCAGATCACTGTCGTACATCGTCATCAGGTTTTCGCTGACGCTCGGAACCTGTTCGAGAATGTCCTTGATGTCACCGACCCGCCCGAGTGCGACTTCGACGATCGGCATCAGCTGATCGAGCGCGCCGTAGACCTTCTCGTCGTACTTCTCGATGGTGCGAGTGAGCGGGGGTAGGAAGTCGACGGTCAGCAGCACCGCGCTCGCGAACTCCTGGGTGAACTCCGAGAGTGTGATCATCCCGGCCGTAAGGTTGTCGAGTAGCTTCGCGACGGCGGGCCAGCTCACCGCGAACGTCTCGATGAGCCCGTCGAGGTTGTCGATCAGCCGCCGTACGGTCGTATCGCGGTCTGCAGGCTCGCCCACCAGCTCCGCCAGCTGCTCGAGCGCAGCATTCAGCTGGGCGCCCGAACCCTGAAAGGAGCCATCCACTGCGCGTAGCGTATCGCCGAGGACCTCGGCGTGCTGTCCGTCCTCATCGGGCGGCCCCAGCAGATCCGAGGCGAGTTGCTCCACTGCATCGAGCGTTTCACTGATTCCGAGCGGAGTTCTCGTCCGCTCCAGCGGGATGCAACTCGCACGGTCGAAGCTCGGCCCACCTGTGTACGGCCGAGTGAATTCGACGCGCCGGTCGGTGACGATCGAGCCCGACAGCGTCACTGCCCCGACATCGGCGGGCAACGTGACGGTGTCGTCGACGTCCATGGTGACCACCACCGAGGTGTCCGCGCTTTCGATCCGGGTCACCGTGCCGACCTCGACGCCGAGCATCGTCACCGAATTGCCCTCGTATAGACCGACAGTGTCCGTGAATTCGGCGCAGACGCTGGACGTGCGTGTGCGTATGTCCATCACACCGGTCGCCGAGGCTGCCGTCCCGGCTACGGCCACGATCGTCAGCACCGACAGCGCGGTGACGATACTTCGTCTCATCAGCACGGCCCTCCCGGCACCGGGATACAAATCCCTAGATCGGTGACAGTGCTCTGTGATTGGTCGATCACAGGGCCTTCACCTCCGGCGAGCAGCGAAGCTAGCTGGTCCGAACTCTCTTTCATCAGGGTGATCGCGCCATCGAAATCGCCGAGCCGGGCGAAGAGCTTCTGCGTGATTTCTTCCAATTGCACGATCGACGGCTCCAGCCCTTCCTCGAATGCCATGACCGGCCGGTGGAACAGCAGAAACAGTCGCCCCAGAAGGTTGAACGCCCGGACCACATCGTCACGTTTGTTGCCGAATCCCTCGGTCAGCGTCCCGAGTTGACGTACCAGTTCGGTGAGCATCAATCGGTCTGCGGCCAGCGCCCCGACGTATTCGTCGGACACCGTCAGGCCACGCTCGAGCTGGTCCGACCGTTGCGCGATCACGTCGGTCAGCGAGGTGAGGTCGTCCACGATCGCCCGCGTCGACTCGGGCTGTGCACTCAGCGCAAGGTCGACTTCCGCGACGGTTCGACGCAAGGTGTCGCCGTCGATATCGCGCACCAGCGGCGTTGCCGTCTCGATCACCTCGGACAACTCGTAGGGAACCCGTGTACGTTCGCGCGGGATGTTCGCCGAGCCGAGTTCGGAATCACCCACCGGATCGAGCATGATGTAGTGCCCGCCGATAGGTGTCAACAACTTCACGGTCAACGTGGATGCATCGCCGACGAAAACATCGCTGCGAACACCGAATTCGATATCGACGTGATCGGCAGCGAGTTCTACCGAGCGCACCGAACCGACGCCGATACCCGCGATGCGCACCTCGTCCCCGGGTCGCATTCCCGCCGCGGACGCGAAGTCGGCGGTGTAGGTGCGTTCACCGAACGGCATCGCGTAGAGCGCCCCCGCAACCAGCACGAACACGAGGGTGACGGCCACCCCGACCGTGCCCCAGAACAAGTGCGCCTTGTTCTCCGACTGTTCGTCGCGGACACCCTTGCGCACTACACGCCCGATCATCGGCACACCACCAGCTTCTGATTGCCCAGCACTATCTGTCCGATTCCAGGAATCTCCTGACTTCCGCGACTGCACGAGTACGTCTGTGCACCCGGCTCGGGAATGCTGCTGTTCAATCCGGTCAGCAATCCAGGTGTCAGAGCGAGGATTTCGGTGACCTGTTCGGTCTGTGGCAGCGAGCGCCGCAACAGTCCGTCGATGGGCATGTACCCCTCGTCGTAGGCGTCGCGCAGCTGCTCAGCGATCCCGACCAGCGGCCCGAGTCCGTAGTTGGCGTGATCCAGCGCGCCGAGCACCCCTTCCATCTGAGTACTGAGCCGCGATACCAGACTGGTCAGTTGCTCGATGAGATCGGCAACGGCCGCCGACTTTCCACCGATCGTCGTCGAGATCTGACCGAGATTGTCGATGAGCAGTCCGATGATCGCCTCGCGCTGGACAGCGAAGTCGGCGATGCGGTCGATATCTCGCACGACAGGGGCAAGACCACTGCCGTCGCCCTGGACCATCCGGAGTATGTTCTCCGCGAACAGATTGACCTCCGCCGTATCGAGTGTGTCGAAGATCGGTTGGAAGCCCCGGAACAGCTCGGAGATGTCGAACGACGGAATCGTCTGCTCTCGCGCAATCGTCTCCCCTGCAGAGAGTGTCGGTCCCGGTTCGGTTGTCTGAACCAACTCGACGTACCGCTGCCCGAGCAGGTTTTGGTACCGAACAGCGGCCTGGGTGGTGGCGAACACCGGCCGACCGTCGGATATCGAGAAGGACACATGTGCGATCGCCCCGTCCAGATCCACCCCCGTGACCTTGCCGATCTGCACCCCGGACATTCGGACATCGTCGCCGACGTAGAGCCCTGACACGTCGTCGAACTCGGCCGCGTACGACGAGGTGGGGCCGGGCACCGGCGTGCGCAGAGCAGTCACGATCACCACCGCACACAGACCCGTGACCACGAAGAACACCGCCAACTTGGTCAGTGTCGCAGCGACTTTGATCATCGTCGCTGCCCTTCGGCGACGTATGCGGCCACCGGCCCGGCCATGTTCGGCATGGTCCGCACGATGACGTCGAGCTGAAGTTGCGGTGATCCGTCGACCAGCGGGAACGCGTCAGAGATTCCGTCGATCACGTCGGGAACGCGCTCGTAGCTCGGCGCGAGCGTACCGAGCGAGGCAGTGATGGGGACCAGCAGATCCAGCACCGTGGACAACAGCGTCGTCAAATCGGCATTGCTGGTTTTCAACAGGTCACCGATCGGTATGAGCAGGCGGTTGCTGAGTCCGTCGATCGCCCGGAGCGTCCGGGTTCGATCCTCCTCGGCTTCGAAGTAGGCGCTCTTGTCGACGACACCGGTGATCAGATCGAGCAGCGGCGGGACGAGATCGTCGAGTCCGTCCCCCATTTCGGCCCCCCCGGTGCAGCTTCCAGGCGGTGGTGTCGATCTGGTTGTCCGCCAACATCTGCATGGTGTCGAAGTAGGGCTCGAGGTTCCGGCTGGTGTCGACGGAGGTGTCGGCCAGGCGATCCAGCAGATCCTGGACCTGATCGGAGTCGAGCACCTCGGTCAGTTCGGCCACCCGCCGGAACACTCCGGTGACTGTGGCTCCGCGCGCACCCGGGCCGATCGTGAGCGTGGCACCGTCGGCCAGCGGGCTGCCGGTGCCGTCGGACACCAATTCCACCGCGGTGGAACCGAACACGTTGGAGGAGGAGAACTGGGCCTGCATCGTGTCGGTCAGTTCACCGGCCTGGCGCGGATCGATCTTCAGCTCCAGCTTCTGTCGGTCGAACCCGACGGTGTCTATCTCGGAGACTGTGCCGATCGCGACGCCCCGAAACTTCACGTCGGCACCCGCTGTGAGTCCGTCGCCGACGGCGGATGCGTCGATCGTGAGATCGAATGTCGGATCGAATATTCCGCGCGCATACGCGGTGAGCACGGCCGCGATCACCACGATCAGAGCCGCGACGACGATCCCCCTCGATCTCAGGGTGGCGCGGCCGGCCGAGCGGCCGGAAAGATCCTCGAAGACAGCCATTCCCCTACCCCGAAATCCTGATGCCGGAATCGAAGCCCCACAGAACGAGCGTCAAGATCATGTCCAGGATCACCACGGCGATGAGACTGGCGCGGATAGCCCGACCCGACGCCCGGCCGACCCCTTCGGGACCGCCGGTGGCGTAGTACCCCTGATAGCCGTGGACGAGGATGATCGTCACCACGAAGACCGCCGCCTTCAGCAGCGAATACAGCACGTCGATGGGCTGAAGGAATGCGCTGAAATAGTGGTCGTACGTTCCCGCCGACTGTCCACTCACCACGCTCACCACGACTGCGCAGGAGACATAGCTGAGAATGAGCGTCAGCAGGTACAGCGGAACTATCGTCACCAATCCCGCAATGACGCGCGTGGTGACGACGAAGGGGATCGGTTGTATCCCCTGCGCTTCGAGAGCGTCGATCTCCTCCGAGATCCGCATGGCTCCGATCTCGGCGGTCATTCTGCAGCCTGCCTGGGCGGCGAATCCGATGGCCGCGATCATCGGAGCCAACTCGCGGGTGCTCGCGTAGGCGGAGACGAATCCGGTCAGTGGTTCCATCCCGACCGTGCCCAGTGAGTTGTAGCCCTCGATACCGATCGAGGCGCCGACGGCCACACCCAGTACGACGAGTACCGACACCGTCCCGCCCCCGACGATCAGCCGGCCGTTGCCCCAGATCATGTCGGTGAGAATCAACGTCGTCTGACGCTGATACGACCGCACGGTGTGCGGAATCGCGCCCAGAACCTTCAGACAGAATGTCAGTTGATGCCCGAGCATCTCGAGCAGGTCACCGGGGATACGTGCTACCCGGCGCACCCCGCGAGTGAGCCTGGCCGTGCCGGGCAACGTGTAGGTCGATGGAGTCGCCATGGCCGGTCAGCCCAGCTTCTGGGGCATGAACATCGCGACCAGTTGCGTGATGACGACGTTGACCGTGAACGCCGCGACGACGCCGAGTACGACTGCCGCGTTGACGGCATTGGCCACCCCGCGCGGGCCGTGCGTCGCGCCAAGCCCCCGGTGGCAGGCGATGATGACGACGATGACGCCGAATATCTGGGTCTTGACCAGCGCGACGACGAGGTCACCGACCGAGGCGAACGATGCGAACGAACTGATGTAGCTGCCAGGTGTGCCCGCCTGGAACGCGACGTTGATCGCATATCCCGAGGCCAGGCCCATGAAGATGACGAGGATGCACAGGAAGGGGGCGACGATGAGGATCGCAGCCAACCGCGGTACGACGAGCCGACGAACCGGATCGATACCCATCGTGCGCAGGGCGTCGATTTCGTCGCGGATGGTGCGCGCGCCGAGATCGGCCGCGATCGCTGCTCCGGCGGCACCGCCCAGCAGAAGTGCGGAGACGATCGGTGCGCCCTGGCGGATCACGCCCAAACCGCCGGCTGCGCCTGCGATGGAGGTGGCGCCGATCTGGTTGGTGAGACTGCCGACCTGGACAGAGACGATGACGCCGAACGGAATGGAGACGAGTACCGCGGGAACGACGGTAACGGTGACCACGAACCACGCCTGATCGACGGTGTCTCGCCACGGGTGCCGCAGTGCCACGATGTCGCGGAACAGATGCAGGAACGCCGCCGCACCGAGTTCGAGCGTCTGCCCGAACACACGCAGACCACCGAGAACACCACCGCTGATACGCGCCGGGACCGAGGTCCGCATCGACATGCCTGCCACAACCATCCCCTTCTGCCGCGCCCCTCGTGCGGCGTAGGGGAAGCTATCAGCTCGAACGAACCGATTTGTACGTTCGCGCCCGATCAGGGCTTATGAATCCTCACAGATATCCGATCCACTGTTGGGATCATCGGTTTCCGCAGGTCAAGGTCCCTTTTCAGATGTCGGATTTGGCCCGTTTTCCGCCGGATAGATGTACTCGTTCGGGTGGTGAAAATGGTTGACCCGTCCGCGGCGAGCGGGATCGAGCGTGACCGGGGGATGCCAGAGAGTGCGCCCCGCGTACCGATGACCCGAACCCGCCTTGGTCGTCGCCCAATCGCGCTCCCGCGGCCCGATCAACCGATGATGCACATCGCACCCGAAGGTCAACGCTTCGATATCGGTGCCACCACCGTCGGCCCACTCGTCGATGTGGTGATGATGCTCCTCGTCGAGGACTCCGTCGTCAGCGGCGGCGGCAGTCCGCGGCAACACCGGATCCAGGCGCTCACCGGCCACCGCGGTACGTTCGCCGAATTGCTCCGATAGCCGCAACCGTTGACCAGCCCGCGTCGGCGACAGATTCAGCAACGTGGCCAGCGACTGCTTCGCCGGTCCCTCGATCACCTCCAACCCGTTCTGCGCCAACAGATCTGCAATCCAGGTATGCGAGAGACCGAACAGCGACCGGCTCACCGCCTCGCACCGCACCAACAGCGCCCGCCGGTCTGCATTCGACGCGCCCACCGTCTGGATACGCCCCAGCACCTCCACCTGTTCCTCGAGCGCGGCCACAACCCGCTCCAGAAACGCGGACTCGATCGTCAGCCCAGCCGCATGCCCCGAGACTGCATCAGCCGTCTCGGTCACTCCTGCAACGCCATCCCCCGAAAGCATGCAGTCAACACTAACCGACCCACCGACAAAAACTCGAACACCAGTTCGATGTCGATAGCGAAAAAAAGCGGCGGCAACCACCGAGGTGGTCACCGCCGCCGAAACGGGTGCAGGATCGTCAGAAGTTGATCATGTGCCCTGCGAGGCCGTGGATGGCTTCCTGCAAGGCCTCCGACAGCGTCGGGTGCGTGTGCACGTTGCGGGCCAACTCGTTGACGGTGAGATCCCACTTCTGCGCGAGGGTGAGCTCGGGCAACAGCTCCGACACATCGGGTCCGATGAGATGGCCACCGATGAGCTCGCCGTACTTGGCGTCCGCGATCAGCTTGACGAACCCGGTGGCGTCGCCGAGACCGTGCGCCTTTCCGTTGGCCGCGAACGGGAAGGTTGCCACCTTGATATCGCGGCCCTCGTCCTTGGCTTGCTGCTCGGTCAGACCGAAGCTCGCAACCTGCGGCTGGCAGAACGTCGCACGAGGCATCATGCGGTAATCGTCGATCGGCATGGTCTCGGCACCGGCGATGGTCTCCGCGGCGACGACGCCCATTGCTTCGGCGACGTGCGCGAGCTGCAGCTTGGCCGTAACGTCACCGACGGCGTAGATGTGCGGGACGTTGGTCTGCATCGTGTTGGTGATGCCGATGGCGCCGCGGTCGGTGAGCTCGACGCCCGTCGTCTCGAGGCCGAAGCCTTCGACACGCGGTGCGAAGCCGACGGACTGCATGACCTTGTCGACGGTGACCGTCTCGGTCTCGCCCGACTTGTTGTTCTTGATCGCGACGGTGACCTTGGAGCCGTCGTCGTCGATGCTCTGTACGGCGGCGCCGGTCATGACCTTGACGCCGAGCTTCTTGTACTGCTTCTCGATTTCCTTCGAGATGTCCGCGTCCTCGTTGGGAAGCGCGCGGTCGAGGAACTCGACAATGGTGACGTCGACACCGTAGTTCTTCAGGACATAGCCGAACTCCATGCCGATTGCGCCTGCACCGACGATGAGGATCGATCCGGGTAGCTCCCGGGTCATGATCTGCTCTTCGTAGGTGACGACGTTCTTGCTCAGCTCGGTGCCCGGAAGCAGCTTGGTGGTGCTACCCGTCGAGATGATCGCGTTGTCGAAGGTGAGCGTCTCGGTGCCGCCCTTGCTGAGCTCGACCTCGATGGTGTTGGCGTCGGTGAACGTGCCCGTCCCGTCGTACTCGGGGATCTTGTTCTTCTTCATCAAGAAGTGAATGCCCTTGACGCGGCCGTCGGCAACCTTGCGGCTGCGATCGAACGCTGCGCCGAAGTCGAAGGACGCCTCACCCGAGATGCCGAAGAGCTTCGCCTCTTTGGTGAACAGGTGCGCCAGCTCGGCATTGCGGAGGAGAGCCTTCGAGGGAATGCAGCCGACGTTCAGGCACACACCACCCCAATACTTCTTCTCGATGATGGCGGTGCTCAGCCCGAGTTGTGCCGCGCGGATAGCAGCGACATAACCACCGGGACCGGCTCCGAGGACAACGACGTCATAGTGTGAGGTCACGTTGACCCAGGGTAGTCGCGTGCCCGGACACTGTCTCGCGATGGTCCGTCTTACCCGCCGGTAGCCTCCGCGATCCGGTTCACCCGCCGAAAGTTGCCGCCGTGAATCGCCGCGATCGCATCGCCGTCGAACCCTCGATCGGACAGCACGGACGGCAACGTAGCGACATCTTCCGGCGGCACCCACTGCAGCGGGCCATAGCGTGTGTATTCCTCCGAAAATGCCTCCGGGTGCGCGGCGAGTTCGGCGTTGAAATCCTCATGATCGAACGAATAGTCCGAGCCGATACCGACATGTTCGATTCCGAGCAACTCGACCCCGTATTCGATGTGGTCGGCCATGGCCCGCACCCGCGCGTCGGCGTCCGTCGCGCCGTTGACACCGAGAAAGATTCCCACACCGTTGACGCCTACGACGCCGCCCGTGCGCGCGCATTCACGAGCCTGCTCATCGGTGATGTTGCGCGGATGCTGCCATAGCGCAGCGAAGTTGGAGTGGCTGAAGATCATCGGCGCCTTCGTCGTCGATGCAAGATCGAGGCCCGTACGGACCGAGCAGTGCGAACCGTCGACGAGCATTCCCACGCGGTTCATCTCCGCGACGAGGTCTCGTCCATAGGCCGTCAGCCCGGTGTCGTCGGTGTCGAGGCACCCGCACCCGGCTGCGTTCGCGAAGTTGTAGGTGGGCAGCATCGACCTCACGCCCAAGCCGTGGAAGTACTCGACGTTCGCCAGATCACCCTCGACCGGCCCCGAGTCCTCCAGGTCGAAAGCGAGCGTGATCGAGTCGTCGTTCGGATTGTCGTTCGGATTGTCGTCGACCATCCTGAATCGCCCGTCGGCAATCGCCTTTCGGCGGAAATCCGCACACATGGCGGTGGCCTCCGCATTGGAATGCGGCGAGTAGCCCACATTGACAGACACGTGACTACCCGACGGGTAGCGAGCCAGCTCCGAGATGTTCGCCGACGGCAACAACGGCAGGCAGCAATGCTGTTCCCACAACTTCACTTCCCGCCCCCTCTATCCGGTCATCTCGGCACAGTACCCGCGAGGGTAGAAATAGTGCATGAGTAATACCGGCGATCCGTACCTGTGGCTCGAAGAGGTCACCGACGACCGTGCCCTCGACTGGGTCCGCACCCGCAATGCTGCTACCACTGCGGAACTGGCTGGCGACGAGTTCGACGACATCGAATCCCGCATCCGGGAGGTACTCGACACCGACGCGCGTATCCCCTACGCCCGTCGGCGCGGTGAGTATCTCTACAACTTCTGGCGCGACGCCTCACACGTTCGCGGCCTGTGGCGCCGCACCACGATGGACGAGTACCGCAAGGACTCGCCGGAGTGGGATGTACTCCTCGACCTCGACGTGATCGCCGCGGCCGAGGGCGAGAACTGGGTGTGGAGCGGCGCTCAGGTATTGCGGCCGGCTCAGGAGACTGCGTTGGTCACGCTCTCCCGCGGCGGCGCCGACGCCACCGTGGTGCGCGAGTTCGATCTCACCAAGCGCACCTTCCGCGCCCCTGCCGACGGCGGCTTCCACGTCCCCGAGGCCAAGACCGACATCGGTTACGCAGGCCCGGACGCCGTCTACATCGGAACGGATTTCGGCGAAGGGTCACTCACCGATTCCGGCTACCCACGTATCGCCAAACGGTGGCAGCGCGGCACCCCACTGTCGGAGGCGGCGGTGGTCTACGAGGGGGAGACCGGCGATATCTCGATCTCCGCGTGGCACGACCGCACCCCCGGGTTCGAACGCGACTTCGTCCAGCGCGCCACCGACTTCTACAACGCCGAGTTGTATTTCCTCGACGGCGACGCACTCACCCTGGTCGAGACCCCGACCGACGCGACCACATCGGTCAACCGGCAGTGGCTGCTCGTCCGGACGATGACGGAGTGGGCCGTCGGCGAGAAGACCTATCCGGCAGGAGCGCTCCTCGCCACCGACTTCGATCGTTTCATGGCAGGTGAGCGGGAGATCACGGTGTTGTTCGAGCCCGACGCACACCGCTCGCTACATCAGTTCGCGTGGACCGAGAACCACTTACTCGTCGTCACACTCGTCGATGTCAAGACCGAACTCCGAGTTCTCACACCGAGTTCCGATGCCTGGAGCGACCAGCCTCTCACCGGCCTGCCCGAACTCACCTCCATCGAAATCGTCGGAACGGACTCGGAGGAAAACGGCGACGAGTACTTCCTCTCCTCCAGCGGCTACCTGACTCCGGCGACCCTCCTGTTCGGCACGGTCGGTGGCGAGGTCGAGGCACTCAAGCAGGCCCCCGCATTCTTCGACACCGACGGGCTCACCGTCACACAGCATTTCGCTACGTCGGACGACGGCACGGCGATCCCCTACTTCGTCGTGAGCCAGGAGAACTCCACTCCCGGCCCCACCCTGATGTACGGCTACGGCGGCTTCGAGATCTCACTGACCCCGTCGTACAGCGGGGCGACCGGGCTCGCGTGGCTCGAGCGCGGCGGAACCTACGTCGTCGCGAACATCCGCGGCGGCGGAGAATACGGGCCGGAGTGGCACACACAGGTACTCCGAGCCGGACGGCACAGGGTGCACGAGGATTTCGCGGCTGTGGCTCGTGACCTCGTCGCTCGCGGGATCACCACCGCCGAGCAGTTGGGCGCTCAGGGTGGCAGCAACGGCGGCCTGCTCATGGGAATCATGGCCACCAAGTACCCCGAACTGTTCGGTGCGCTCGTCTGCCAGGTGCCGTTGCTGGACATGAGGCGCTATCACCTGCTGCTGGCTGGAGCTTCGTGGGTGGCGGAGTACGGCGACCCCGACGACCCGAACGAATGGGAGTTCATCGCGAAGTACTCGCCGTACCAGAACATCGTGGGCCCTGAGGAGCGGAGGTATCCGCCGATCCTGATCACGACCTCCACTCGGGACGATCGAGTCCATCCCGGCCACGCACGCAAGATGGCAGCGCGGCTCGAGGAAGTCGGTCAGGACGTCCGCTACTTCGAGAACATCGAGGGAGGGCACGGCGGGGCGGCCGACAATGCGCAGCTGGCCTTCAAGTCAGCGCTGGCCTTCCAGTTTCTTCGGCAGAAGCTCGGCTAGCGTTTGAACCAGGTCTCGATCTCGTCGACGACCGCTTTCGGCATCCGCACCCAGTCGTTGTGGCCTCGGGGCTCGTCGAGATGTCGGGTGGTGATGTCGGCGCGGGGAAACTTCTTCAGCAGATTCTGCATCGATGCCTTCGGCGCGAGATCGTCGCCGGCGAGGGTGATGGCCAGTATCGGTAGCTTCAGTCTGGCGATGCGCTCCTCGTAGTCCATGTCTGCACCGACCGGCTCGATCTTGCCCGAGCGAGCGAACCGGGACCAGTCGTCGATAAGTACCTTGGATTGCCGTCCGAAACCGCCGATATCGATGCGATCGCCGGGCCAGAATCCTGCGATGCTGCTGGTCAACGACATCGCAGCCGCACCGACGAACAGGGATGCGCCACGTGCGACACCGAAACCACGATGGTACGGCGAACCGGACGCCACCAGAATCAGTCCGCCCAGGCGTCCACGAATCCGCGAAGCATAGAGCGAGGCCAGCTGGCCGCCCATGCTGTGACCCAGTGCGTATGGCGTCGCGTCGGGAAAATTCTCGCGAACCACCTCGAAGACTGCGGGAAAATCGACCGAGACCAGTTCCTGGTAGCCGTAAGCGCTGGAACTGCTGGGGCGGGGCCTGCTGTCGCCCTGGCCGCGGAGTTCGGCAATCGCGATGTGGAAGCCGCGCTCATTGAGGGATTTCGCCAACAACTGGTAGTAGCCGGCGGGGATGCCTAGCCCGGGGAACACGACGATCACCGGAATGTCCGACCTCGGCTCCGCCGATTCGAAGAGCGAGACCGGAACGGTGGTCCCGTCGGGCATCTGAATGGGAACGGTCTGCACCAGGCAAAGACTAGGACGTTTGCTGCGGCGCCGGGCACCAGGCCCACCGCCGCCTCCCCGGACGGCACCGGCCGCAACCGAAAAGTTCGGATGCGGCCGGTGTCGACAACGTGGTATTTATACCTCCGGGGCGTCCGCGCTTCCCGAAAAGAGCATCGCGAGGAGGGCGAGGATATTGGTGTCGAGTTCACTGGAAGAAAACATGGGCGTAACTCCTTGTGAGATTGCGGTCGATTGCCACTGGCAATTGCAGTGAAAAGAGTGGATCAATCACTGCCGCTTCATTGATATCAAACCGAAATACGCCCTGGCTATAGTTAGCCCAATAAAAGACCGATTGCTCCTATCGAACAAATAAACAAGAAACTTGCTTTGTGCCTCAGAAAACAAGCGATTCACCGCGGCCCCCGACGCCGCGGGTGAATCGTCGGATCAGGAAGCGCTGCCGGAGGTGAATGCACCGACGATCTGGTCGACGATCGCGTCGACGAGGCCGTCTAGAACGCCGGAAACGATGTCACTGAACAACTCGGCTGCAGAACCCATGAAATCTCCTCAGTTGTGGAAGTGAGCCGATCGGAACACGGCCCACGTTCGTTCATACCTCATGAGTCACCGAGATGACGTGCGGCCCGTTGAATAGCAGGTTAAACATTGTGTGGGAAAAATTCGGAATAACAGTTCAATTGCCGGACAATCAAGAGATACTACTCGCCGATCACGTCAATTGCCCGCCCCACGAGCAACGGGTCGGTTTCTCCCACAATTTCGGGGTCCTTGTTGGTGTAATCGAATTTGTTGAGTACAAAGCGCATCGCGTTGATGCGGGCGCGCTTCTTGTCGTTGCTCTTGACGATCGTCCACGGCGCTACCTCGGTATCGGTGGCCCGAAAGTTCTCTTCTTTGGCGGCGGTGTAGGCGTCCCACTTGTCGAGGGACGCCAGATCCATCGGCGACAACTTCCACTGCCGCACCGGATCGACCTGACGGATCGCAAAGCGGGTTCTCTGCTCGAGTTGCGAGACCGAGAACCAGAATTTGGTGAGGCTGATTCCGTCGTCGACAAGCATTTGTTCGAACAGGGGCGCCTGTCGAACGAAATGCGCGTGCTGCTCGTCGGTGCAGAACCCCATCACCCGCTCCACCCCCGCCCTGTTGTACCAGGAGCGGTCGAATAGCACGATTTCCCCAGCGGCAGGCAGGTGCTGGATATAACGCTGAAAATACCATTCAGTCGATTCCCGCTCCGACGGCTTCTCCAGTGCAACCACACGTGCACCTCGCGGATTCATGTGCTCGGTGAATCTTTTGATCGTGCCACCCTTACCCGCAGCGTCACGGCCCTCGAAGACGACCACGTGACGGCGACCGGTTTCCTTGGTCCACATCTGGAGCTTGAGGAGTTCGATCTGTAGTAGGCGCTTCTGCATTTCGTACTCTTCGCGCGACATCCGCTCCTGGTAGGGGTAGCCCTCGCGCCAGGTGTCGACGATGTGGCCATCCGACGCCCTGAGCAGGATGGGATCATCGTCGTCACTGTCGTCGACGACGAAGCCTGCCGTGTCCGTGAGGTCGACAGAGGTACCCAGGAAAACAGATTCGTGCGTCATGAACCGAAGTTAGCGCCGAGGGGGAACCAGTTGGTGACGATCCGGTGAACGCTGGATGCCCCGACACAGCCGAAGGCCCTCCGCGGCACGGCGTGAACCGAGCTGGGGAGGGCCTTCGAGTGCGTGCTCTAGCTGGAGCCGAAGCTTCCGGTGCTGTCAGCGGACAGCGAGTCGAGCAGCCCGTCCAGCACGCCGTCCAGGAGGCCGTCGAAGAGGCCGCCGAGGAGGTCTCCAGTGATGATGTCGCCAATGAGATCGAGAAACATGGGGGGTGTCCCTTCCAACTACAGTTGTCACGCCGATTTGTCAGGCCGAACGTTATCGGCACGGCGACATGGCAATCCACGATTCAACCAAAAAAGTCCATACGACTGTTACCACCGGATTTACCTGCCAGCCGCGACTTTTCGTATCAGGGTAGAAACCAGGGTTTGTCCCGATGTGCCGACCCGTGTCGGACCAGCACACTCTCTTCCATGACATTCACAGACTCGCCCAAAGAATTCGTTCGTTCCGATACCGAGAAGATCGTCGCCGGTGTATGCGGTGGCGTCGCAGACTACTTCGACATCGACGTCAACCTCGTCCGCGTTCTCACCGTGATCGGCGCCGTCATCTCGTTCGGAACCGTAGCCCTCGTCTACCTCGCAGCATGGATGCTGATGCCCCTGCGTGGGTGATACCCGTGCACGGGTCAGCGCACCAACCATCCGCAGGGGGCAGCGAGCTTGTCGGCCCCCTGCGGTCCCATCGATCCCGGTTCGTATGACTGGACCTCGGGTGGGTCGTTCAGCAACGGCGCGGCAACCTCCCACACCCGCGCGAGCCCGTCCGGCCTGGTGAAAAGCGAACGGTCCCCGCTCAACACGTCGAGAATCAGTCTCGAATACGGCGACAGGGGCTCGGCGTCGGGCACGGACCGCAGCGGTAGGGACAGGTGACCGACCGACAGGTCGAAAGCCGGGCCAGGCTCCTTCACCGTCATCGCGACGTCGATCTCGCCGTTCCCGGACAGATCGAACGAGAGCACCGTTCCGTCATGCGGGAGATCGGTGAGCGGGCTGCTCGTAGGCTTGCGGAACACGAGCGAGACGCGCTGTGCGCCCACGCCCAACATCTTGCCGGTGCGCAGCAGAAAAGGGACGCCGCGCCACCGGTCGGTGTCGACCCACAGCTTGGCGGCGACGAAGGTATCGACGATCGAGTTTTCAGCCACCCCGTCCACGTCACGGTAGCCGTCGTACTGGCCCAGAACCACCTCGGAGGTATCGATGGGGCGGAAGCACCCGATGACCGTTTCGCGCGCCGACTGCAGATCATCGGCACCCAGCGAGGCAGGCGTTTCCATCGCTATCTCCGCGGCCACCTGGAAAAGGTGCGTGACGAGCATGTCCAGCACGGCACCGGTTGCGTCGTAGAACTCGGCTCGGTCGTCGATGTCGAGGGTCTCGGGCACATCGATCTGCACCTGCTCGATGTGCTCGGCGTTCCAGATGCCGCTGATCATTCCGTTCGCGAAACGCAGCACATGCAGGTTCTGTGTCGCTTCCTTTCCGAGGAAGTGGTCGATGCGATAGACCTGCTTCTCGTCGAGCACGTCGTGCACCACTCTGTCGAGCTCCTCGAACGCGTTCTGCGACGTGCCGAACGGCTTCTCGTACACCACCCGGGCACCGTCGGCGAGCCCGTGCGCACCGAGAGCTGTGGTGTATTCGACGAAGGTGCTCGGCGGAAGCGCGAGATAGTGCACGAGCTGGGCGTCGCCGATCTCCTTGCGACCCGCCTCGACCACACCGGGGAGATCACCCGCGTCCTCGGGAGTGAAGCCGTTTCCGGCGAACCGGAGTCGCTCTGCGAACCCGTCCCACTTTTCGTCACCGAGATCGGAACCGAAATCCTCGATCGACGACTGCACGTGATCACGAAACTCGTCGTCGGAGGTCTGGTGTCGGCCGTTGCCGATCAGCAGCCACTTCTCCGGGAGTAGTCCTTCGACGAAGAGTTGATAGAACGACGGCAGGACCATCCGCTTCGCGAGGTCACCGGTAGCGCCGAACAGAACGAAGATCGTGGGTTGCAGAGTCGCCATGAAATCCATCATGCACCGCCCCGCCGTTGCCCGTGGCTACAGTCGGAGTGATGGAAAGGTGACGGTTCCACGGTGAGATATTCGGGATCGGCAGCACCCCCACCGCACCCTCGGTCACCTCGATCACCACGACGATCGACGCCTAGATCAGCGTGGCTCCGGCCGCCCGCAACTCGCTCAGCGACGCGTCCGAGGACTCCGCCGCCACCCCCGCGACCATGGCGGTGAGGATCCGCACGTTCAGGCCCAGAGACAACGCGTCGAGACCCGAGGCCTTGACGCAGAAGTCCGTCGCGAGCCCGACGAGGTCGATATCGGTCACCTCGTTGCGACGGAGCACCTCCGGCAAAGTGATCCCCTCGTCGGTGATGCCCTGAAACGCCGAATACGACGGCTTTCCCTGCCCCTTGTAGACGTGCACGTCTACCGCGCCGGTGACGTAGTCCGGGTGATACTCGGCGCCCTTCGTACCGGCGACGCAGTGCACCGGCCATGTCGTGTCGAAGTCGGGCGCCTCGTCGACGGCGAAGTGGCCACCGTTGTCGTTGTCACCGTCGTGCCAGTCACGTGAAGAAACAACGAGGTCGTACTCGTCGCCTTCCTTTGCCAGCAGCACGCTGACCTTGCGCGCGACCTCGCCGCCGCCCTCTATCCCGAGCGCGCCGCCCTCGGTGAAATCGTTCTGTACATCGACTACCAGAAGTGCACGTGTCATGGGTCCCAGTATCCTCGCCTCTGTGAGCGCGACGGTATCGGAACTCGTGTGCTATCCGATCAAGGGATGCGCCGGGCGTTCACTGCGCACGGCGCGGATGACCTCGAGGGGAATCGAGCACGATCGTGCCTTCATGATCGTCGACGAGAACCGGAGCTTCCGCAGCCAACGGAGCGACCCCGTTTTGGCGTTGATCCGCCCGAACATCGACGGTGACAAGATCACGCTCGAGCATCCCGAGTTCGGCATGGTGTCCGCGCACATCGACCTCCGTTCCGACGCCGAGGAGTGACGATGTTCCGGCGACCGCTGCGCGGGATCGATCAGGGCGAGGACGTCGCAGCGTGGTTGAGCAAGCTCATCGGTGAGCACTCTCGGCTGGTGGCGGTACCCCCAGAGTTCGACCGCGTCACCGACGGCCACGTGCCCGGAACCGCAGGGTTCGCAGACAGCTCGGCGGTGCACATTCTCTCGGACACGACATTGGACGCACTGAATTCCAGGCTGGGGCATGCACTTCCGATGAACCGCTTTCGGCCGAACATCGTCGTCACCGGCTGGGAGTCACCGCACACCGAGGATCTGGTGCGTGAGATCGCCGTCGGCGACAGCGTGCTGGCCTACACCAAACTCGCGATCTGCTGCCCGGTGACCACCGTCGAGCAGAGCCGAGGTGAGCGCGACGGGCCGGAACCTTTGAAGATCCTGGCGACATACCGCACAGCCCGACAGAAAGGTGTCGCCTTCGGAGCCAAGTTCTCAGTTGTCCAGGAAGGCACGCTCTCGGTCGGAGATGAGGTCAATGTGGAGACCTGGGGCGCGTCGGAACTGTAGGGACCCGTGTCTGGCGCTCCACAATCTTCGAATTCTTCCGGGATTCCGTCAAAATCGAAAGGTTGAGGAGCGTCAGACACCCCCTGCGATCTGCACCGCCAACGCAATTCGCGCCTGGCCCGCCCTCAGCAACGGCGAGAACACCGCACCCGCCTGCACGAGATCGGCTCCGCCTCCGCCGCCGCCATAGGTGGGGCCAATCGGCCCCATCGGCACCCGGGTGGTCACGACAACGGGAACACTGCACTCGCGCACCGCTGCCACGACCTGGGCATTGGTATTGCCGGACCCTGTTGCTTCGAGCACGATTCCCTGCGCACCCGCAGTGACGTACGCGTCGATCGCCACCGAGTCCGCTCCCGGATACAGCGCGACGATATCGACCCGGACACCGGCGATGCGCACACGCGGCACGACGCGTCGAGGCTCGGCTGCACTGACGAACGCATCCAGATTCGAGGTGTGCGCCTTGCCGAGGCCTCTGGCCTGCAGAATTCTTCCGCCGAACGCCACCAGTACACCGCGTCCGCGATTGCCTCCGTCGCGGACAGCTTCCACCGCCGCGCTCACGTTCGCAGGCCCGTCGGGCTCCGGGTGATCAGAGGTGCGCTGCGCTCCGGTGAACACCACGGGACGCGGATCGTCGTGGAAAAGGTCGACGAGCAAAGCGGACTCTTCCATCGTGTCGGTGCCGTGCAGGACGACGACGCCCGAGCACGCTGGGTCTGCGAGCGCATTCGACACAGAGTCGACGATGCGGTCCATGTCCGCGAAATCGAATGTCGAGCTGTCCTTGGACATCACCTCCCGAACCTCGATGTCGGAGGCGAATTCCAGGGGCATCGGCCCGCTCCCTGGGCGACTGATTCCTTGGGCGTCGCGGCTACTGGCGATGGTTCCGCCTGTGGTCAGAATTACGATGTGGGACAAGTGATCTCCCCTGCCGTTGTCGGGATCGTCGAGCTACCGCGTCGAGGTTTCGGGGGCGTCGGCATGCTCGGTGGGAGCGACCCTGAGGTTGGCGAGATGCTCGGGGCTGAGCAACCGGTCGAGTTCGACGCGGCCGAGCAGCTCCTTCTCGAGTACCAGATCGACGACATTGCGCCCGGTCAGCAGTGCTTCCTTGGCTATCGCCGTGGACTCGACATACCCCAGGTGTGGGCTGAGCGCGGTGACGAGGCCGATCGAGTTTTCGACACGCTCGCGGAGTAGGTCGACGTTGGCGGTGATGCCGTCCACGCACCGGCTCGCAACGGTGCGGCAGGCTGCACCGAGGTGGGCCATGCCGTCCGAGAGCGACTTGACGATGATGGGCTCGAATGCGTTGAGCTGCAGCTGCCCTGCTTCTGCCGCCATGGTGATGGTGACGTCGTGGCCGATCACCTCGTAGGCGACCTGGTTGAGTACCTCGGGGATGACGGGGTTGACCTTGCCCGGCATGATCGAGGAACCGGCCTGCACTGCTGGGAGGTTGATTTCGTTGAGCCCTGCGCGTGGGCCGGAAGACAGCAACCGGAGATCGTTGCAGATCTTGGACAGCTTGACTGCGACACGCTTGAGCACACCCGAGAGGTGAACGAACTGCCCGACGTCCTGCGTCGCCTCGATGAGGTCGGTGGCAGATACGAGCGGCAGACCGGTCTTGCGTCGCAGGTGTTCCACCGCCGACGCGGTGTACCCGACAGGGGCGTTCAGCCCGGTGCCGATAGCTGTTGCGCCGAGGTTGATTTCATGTACCAGCAGGGCTGCTTCGTCGAGGCGGCAGCAATCCTCGTCGATCATGATCGCGTAGGTGCCGAACTCCTGGCCCAGCGTCATCGGGACCGCGTCCTGCAGCTGCGTGCGCCCCATCTTCACGACGGTGGCGAACTCCCTCGCCTTGCGGCGGAAGGCGTCGCGCAGAATTTTCATCGATTCGATGAGTTCGTGCGCCGCGTAGATCGTCGCGATGTTGACGGCCGTCGGGTAGACATCGTTCGTCGACTGGCTGGCGTTGACGTGCTCGTTGGGGTGCAGGTGGCTGTACTCGCCGTGTTCGTAGCCGAGGATCTCGAGCGCACGGTTGGCGATGACCTCGTTGGCGTTCATGTTGGTGGACGTACCTGCGCCGCCCTGCACCACGTCGACGACGAATTGTTCGTGCCAGCGTCCGTCGAGGATCTCCTGGCATGCCCGACGAATGGCCTCGCTGCGGGTGGCGTCGAGGATGCCGAGTTCCTCGTTCGCCGATGCTGCAGCCCACTTGACTGCGGCCAGACCTCGGACGAGGTGGGCGTTGGTGGAGATGGGGCGTCCGGTGATCGGGAAGTTCTCCAGTGCGCGCAGGGTGTGAATACCCCAGTACGCGTCGTTGGGGATCTCGCGTTCGCCGAGAAGGTCCATCTCGACACGGGTATCGACCACGTTGCGCTCCTGTTTGTCTAGCTGTCCGGCTGTCTGACAGGTTCAGTGTGAGCCATGCACCGTCGCGAGTCAACCCGTGGCACCATGAGGCCATGGACCTGTCGGACAGCTGGGCGGTCAGTCAACCGACCGCAACGAGAATGAGCGCCGCCGAAGCCGTCTTCGCCGACATCCGCGACGCCATCGTCTCCGGTCGGATCGCAGTCGGCGAACGCCTTCCCGCCGAGGCCGCCCTGGCCACCCGCCACGGCGTCAGTCGATCCGTCGTCCGCGAGGCCCTACGCTCGTGCACCGCCCTCGGCCTGACCGAAACAAAAACGGGCAGAGGCACATTCGTGATCCGCGACCGCATCAACGCGGACCTCGACATCGGCAACTACGACGCCCGCGAGCTCATCGAAGCCCGGCCCCACGTCGAGATCCCATCGGCCGGCTGGGCCGCCGAACGACGCACCGACGACGAACTCCAAGAGCTCGAATCCCTCGCCGACCAGATGCGAATCGAGGACGACCACCGCGCCTGGGTACTACTCGACGGAAAGTTCCACACAGCAATCGCGCGGGCCAGCAAGAACCGCGTCTTCGAAGCCATCATCGTCGACATCCGCGGCGCGCTCACCCGTCAGTCGGAAACCCTCAACCTCGTCGCCCGACGCCAACGAGCATCCAACGCCGAGCACGACCGTATCGTCGCCGAGATACGCGCCGGCGACTACGACGCCGCCGCGAGGGCAATGGCCGACCACCTCGACGCCGTCCGCGGGGCCGTGGAATCCCTGCGGCGCTGAGGACATCCCCAGCCTGAACGAGAAGGTCAGCAGGCGAAGTTCGGGTGACCGTTCGAAGCGTCGAGTCGAGCCAGCTCGCGGCGGGTGGCATCGTCGACCCGAGCGCGAACAGTGGGCCGATATCCGGCAATGAGGGCAACCTCGACGAAGTGATAGGAGAAGATGAGCAGGATCGGTACAGGGTTCTTGCTCATGCTCGCGCAGGACAGATTGCGGCCCGTGTCGTCGCGGCCGTTCTCGCCGATGCGATGTCCGAGTACCAGCTGGACCGTGAAAGTCACGGCGAACGCGGCGCTCGATGCGACGATCGCCCACAGACCGAGGTCGGCCAGCAAAGTGCTGGCCACGAACCAGATGGCCACGAGCTGCACCGACCAGAGCAGACCGAGAAACAGCTCCGCCGTGCAGTACAGCGCGCCGATGAGCGCGACGGCGACGAGGCCCGCATCGACGGGCCCCACATCGACAACCGACAGCAGTCCCAGCACGGCCCCGAGTTCGATAGGGATGCATATCCAGTGGACCACGCGATTGAGAAGACTCTGATGGTAGGCGTAGTGGACGCCCATACGCTCTATCCAGTCGAACCGAACCACTGCTCCCCCTCCGGATCAGCGAACCGGAACCGAGGGTATCGCATACCTGCAGTCCGCGTGCCGAATCGGCGCTATCACACGGCGTCGGACCGGAACTGCGCGTCCCAGCTGTCCGGCACCGGTGTGTCGAGGTCGATCGACAATCCTGACCGACGCGCCCTGGACACGATCATCTCCGATATCACCGGCATGATCTCTCCGACGAACGCGGCGGTGTCCATGCGTGGATCCGACGACTCCAGCCACCATGCGGCAGCGCCCGTGACAGCGCCGACCACCATGGAGGCAAGCAGCGCGACATCGTGATCGGGCTGGCCCGGTGCAATGGTGGCGGTGAGAAGAGGCTCTATCAGATGAGCAACCGTCCGCGAGTTCTCGGCCGTGTATGCCCCGGCATTCTCGACGCCGAAGAAGAGGTATCGGCTGAGATTGGGATACGTTTGGATCAGCGACGCATACCCAGAAAGGGCCGCGCCCAGAAGATCTCCCAATGTTTCGGGTGTTGTGTCGCTCAGTCGAAAGAGCTCGGCGACCACATCATCACGCGCACGCTCGGCCACGGCCTGCATGAGTTCGGACTTGTCGACGAAGAATCGGTAGAGCGCCGGCTTGGGTACGCAGGCCCGCGCAGCGATCTCGTTCATCGTCAGCTGCGGCCCGATGTCCTCGATGGCATCCTTGGCAACATCGACGATGCGCCTGCGTTCGGCCGCTCGGTGTTCGGCCCAGCGTTCGGTTCGAGCGTCGGGCATTGCTCGGCTCCTTGAATTGTCGATTCGAGACTGTGCGTTCACCCAAAGCTCGTCACTCCGGGGGTGTCGACGATACCAATGGCGGCACCGTCACTGATCGAACGCGATTCCGACGTGATCGGAAACCGGGAGGGCTTGGCACGCCAGCGTCAGTCCGAGCCGAATGTCGGCATCCACCAGTGTCTGGTTGCGGATCATGCGGACCTCGCCGTCGACCACTCTGACCGCGCAAGCGCTGCACTCACCCTCCCGGCACGAGTACGGTGCGTTCAGTCCTTGGCCCAGCAGGACATCGAGCAATGTCCGATTCCGCGGCCAACGCAGGGTTGTTCTCTCGCCGCCCCGGTCGATCTCCAGTCCCGCGGGTTCGGTGGCTTCAGCGTCGGAGCGTGCATCGATGTCGACGAACGGATCGCCCGAGAGTGATCGAAACCTCTCGACATGAATGCGGCCCGGCGGTGTCCCGATCAGTTCGAGCGCCGAAGTCGCGACGTCCATGAACGGGCCGGGCCCACAGACGAACGCGTCATACCGGTGATAGGCGCCGAGCCGCTGCACCAGCGCGTCGACAGTCGGACGACCGTCCTCCGATTCGAGCCAATGGTCGACGAACAGGCGGTCCGGGAATTCGATCATCATGTCGTCGAGGTCGCTACCGAAAATGACGGTTCCGCGGTCTGCGTTCGCGAAGAACAGGTACACCGTCGCGGAGCCGCCGAGTAGGGCCGAGGTGAGGATCGACATGAGCGGGGTGATTCCGCTGCCCGCCGCGATCAACAGCAGATCCGCATCCAGCGAACCGGGAGAGAAACGACCCGAAGGAGGTAAGGAGGCAAGGGTGAGTCCGGGACGGGCGTTGTTGCACAGCCAATTCGAGGCGTAGCCCCCGATTGTGCGCTTCACGGTGACCACCAGACGGTCGTCGAGGTGCGGGGAACTCGACAGTGAGTAGCACCGCGCCGCCGGCGCGTGCTCGCTGGGCACTCGCAGAGTCAGGAATTGGCCTGGTCGGTAACGGCAGGTGTCCAGGGAACGCTCCGGCACGTCGAACACGATCGACACGGCCTCCTCGGTCTCCTGCACCACCTCGACCACCGTCAGTTCCAGGACGTCGGGTCGTAGCGGAGCGCCGGCAGGCTCGCCGGGGACGGATGTGTGCATGTTCGCCCTGTCTACTGTGCGCCACTGTTGCGAACCCACGGTATCGCATACCATCGGTTCGCGCCCGCTGTTGCGGGCCGACGCGAAGGAGTTGTCGATGGTGTCGACGCACGAGATGTTTCCCAGCAGCCATCACGCCGGATCGCACTACCGCGGCCGAGCGGTGGTCACCATTCACGGGCGCGATATCGAGGTGGACGTAGAACTGAAAGGACGCCGCGAACCTATCGATGGCGTGTTCCGCTGGTTCGGCCGGATATCGGAGAACACCGCTCTGATCGAGATGGTGGGCGACGCCCCGCGGATCCGCGTGCGAATACGAACTCTTCACAGCGCCCGAGATGCCTGGCTCGGTGATCTCGACCCATGGAACCGATTGCGGGTCACGGGAAAGAGCACGCCACCGTTCGAGGTTCCCACCGCCCTGTCGGCCGAGGAGAAGCAATGAGCCAGTCGAGCCACGGTTTTCGCCGTCCGGAGGTCGTCGGCGGTGGAGCTGTTCGCTTGCGCCGCAGTATCACCGATCGGCAGGATGCGGCGAGGCGATTGTTGTTCGAGGCCGCCGAGGACGTGTACGACGGTGACCTCGACGTCGATTGGGGCAGTGCACCCGTCCCCGACCTTCGATGGATGCCCGACGAGTTCTGCTCGCTGTTCGGAACCTCGGTATGGGATGCGATGACCGATGGCCAACGGCGGACTCTCCGCACCGCCGAGTTCGTCGAATTGATCGCGCTGGCAATGCAAATGGACTCGGTTGCGTCGATGATCGCGTTCAAGACGATTGCCCGAGATCGCGTCCTCGCAGACGATCGCGCCCGATTTCTCCTGACCGTAGTCGACGACCTGGCACGCAACGTCACCATGTACAGCAGGGTGATTGCCGCCACCGGCGTCGAACCCGCGATGAGTCGTCGCCGAACGACCCTCCCTGCCCGCTACTCGTTGATGCTCCCACGTAGAACTCTGGCGGTGTCGGTGATGCTGTTGAGCGCGCAGTTGCTCGGCGGCCTGTCCGCCGCCGTGGCCTTCGGAGACGAGGTTCAACCTCACTGCAAATACCTGTTGGAAATTCAGGCGGGCTCCGCGGACAGGGTGACGCGCTTCGCGCGCGCCGAACTCGGCGATGCCGGGGTTGCTGGTCGTTCACGGACCGGCTCGGCGCGGCGAACGGCACATTCGGCCGCGCACGCATCACTCGTGGTCTCGATCGGGTGGCGGTTGATCATCGACGAGGCTTATGTGAGTGCAGGTGTGGACCCGGTAGTCGCCCGAGCCGCTGCGTCCGCGCGCGCGGTGCGCGCGCGTCGGCTCACCACGATCCTGGGTCCGCACCTTGCGATCTGCGACGAGGACGGTCTTGTCGACGGGCAGCTCGCCGGGCTAGTACTTCGGGCCGGCGGTCTGCGCGAGCGCGGGCGGTGATTCCCCGATCAGGAGCGTCCCGAGACCTCCGCCAGGAGGTCCGCAGGTAGCGCACGAGAAAGCCGGTACAGGCGCGTTGTGACTACGCCGCGGATCATTCCGACTTCGTGCAGGTAACGCATCAACGGCTCGCACGCGAACACGGCGCGATCGCGGTATCGGGGGCTCGATACCGCGGTTGCCCAACCTCGCAAGGGTGAGATCCCGACACTGCGGTACACCGAGGGGTGGATGAGAGACTGCACCACGACGATTGCCTGTATCGCAGTGAGAACACGATGCAAGGCATTGCTCAGGGGTCCCCGTTCGTCGATGGATCGAACCAGTTCTTCACGCGCGTAGGTGATGTGGCGCGCCTCCTCGAGAACGTGAATCTTCATCATCTGCCGAAGGTGTGGCTGGATTTGCGGGTCGTCCATCATCTCTCGTTGCATTCGATCGAGAACCTCCTCCACGAGCAGTGTTCCCGCGCGGATCGACGGTCCCCGCGGCAGCAGTCCAGCGAAGTTCAACAAGATGCCGAGCACCGCCGGTTGCTTCACAGCAGGTAATCCCGTCTTGTCGATGATGCGCCCGAACATCGTCGAGTGACGCGTTTCCTCGGCCACCTCGGCCAGTGCGTACCGGCTGTGCCCCGTTGTCAATCGCCCACCCTCGACCACACCACGCAGGAGCATGATGCTCAAGAACAGCTCGGCCATGATTCCGTAACTGAGCACGGACACAGCCTCGTGCTTACCGAGCGTCAGTCTTTGCTCCTCGGTCAAGCTGTCCCATAGCCGTGTTCCGTAGAGCGAGTGCCTGTGATCGGCCACCCATTTCGCCCCGGGGACGGTGTCCGCCGACCAATCGATGTCGACCTCGCCGTCGTACGCACGATCGGCCGTTGAGCGCAGAAGCCGTTCAGCTGTCTGCTCCCTGTCTCCCACGGACTTTCGCGTCAGTGTCGAAACCCCGGCCCTGCTCAGTGCGTGCTGGCTCGGTGCGTGCTGGTTTGTCGTGTTCGGGGTGGTCATACCGACTCCCTCCGGGAGCGTCCGTCAGCGGTTGACAGGTCGGAACCAATGGTATCTGATACCGACGGTAGCAATCGTCTACCGGCGCGTTCGATCTGTCAATCGCGGGTGCGCTGTTCCATCGACGAAAGGGAATCCAACCCGATGAACGTCGCACATTGCCGAAGTGAGTACGCAGGATGAGCGCGGTCCTGATCAGCGGGGCCGGGCGCGGAATCGGACTCGCCTGCACGCGCAGGCTTGCTGCAGCGGGAACGACCGTCTATGCCGGAGTGCGGTCGGCGTCGCACCGGGACCTGCTCGGCGAGATCGACGGTGTTCATCCACTTCTTCTCGATGTCACCGAACCCGATTCCATCGCTGCCCTCGACGACGTACTTCCGGACCGACTCGACGCAGTGGTCAACAATGCGGGGATCGCGCTGCAGGGGCCGGTGGAGACGGTGCCACCGAACGATTTCACCGATCAGCTCGACGTCAATGTCACCGGCCCACTGCGGTTGACGCAAGCGGTGCTGCCGAGAATTCGCGCCAGCCGCGGACGGATCGTCATGATTTCCTCGCTCAGCGGGCTACTGGCGACACCGGGGACAGGGGCGTACTGCGCCTCGAAGTTCGCCATCGAGGCGCTTACCGATGCGCTGCGTATCGAGTTGCGACCGTGGAAGATTCACGTCAGCTTGATCCAGCCGGGCACCACGCGGACCGATATGTGGACCAATGTGGTCGAAGAATTCGACGCGGTGTCCGACGCGATGTCAGCCGAACACCGTGAGCTCTACGAGCCTCAATTGACCCGCATGCGTGGCCTATTGCCACGCATGCAGAAGCTGGCGGTGGATCCCGACAAGGTTGCCAAGAGCGTCGAACACGCGCTGACCTCGAGTAGGCCGCGACGACGCTACCGCTGCGACGCCGCAAGCCGTGCGCAGGTGCTCGCGACGTCCTGCGCACCGGCTGCGGTCACGGACATGATTCTGTCGGCCGCCACCAGAAGGGGTTGACGACTCCATGTCGGCGGGTAGACGGAATGTGAGCCGCAAAAGCGTCATCACTGCACTTCAGCGGACACTGATCAATCCGATCAGCAGGCGCGTTCCGAGGGCGCACCTGATCGAAACTGTCGGCCGCAAGAGCGGTGAACCCCGCACGACTCCGGTCAGCGGGCGCCTCGACGGCGACGAGTACTGGTTCGTGTCCGAATACGGCCCTGCCAGTCAGTACGTCAAGAACATTCAGGCCAATCCCGAGGTGCGCATCAGAGTGAAGAACGTCTGGCGCAGCGGTAGGGCGGTACTGCGACCGGACGACGACCCGCGGCGACGGCTTCGGACCATCTCACGCAATGCGTCGGTCGTGGTCCGCGCCGTGGGCGACGATCTGCTGAGCATTCAGGTCGTATTGCGATCGACCGGTTGACATCGGCGAAAAGAGAGTGATTGATCGGGATAGCGCCAACAGCCGGGAGTCGAAACGTCAGGGACCTTGGACGCTCACTCCTCCGGCTCCGTGAGACCTTCCCGCTCGTCACGCTCGGCCCAGTCGAGCAGCTGGTCCAGGGCGAACACGGCGTCGTCGATGCCCGCGTGCAGGTCGCCGAGTTCGGCGAATCGCTTGGGCACCGTGAAGATCGTGAACTTGTGCGGATCCACAGTCGCCACCTCGTCCCAGGAGATCGGGGTGGACACGGTGGCCTGATGGTTTCCGCGCACCGAGTAGGCGCTGGCGATGGTGTGGTCACGGGCGTTCTGGTTGTAGTCGACGAACAATTTCGTGGGGTCACGGTCCTTGCGCCACCACGTCGTCGTCACGTCCTCGGGTGCCCGCCGCTCGACTTCACGCGCGAAAGCCAGTGCTGCCCTGCGCACGTCCTTGAAGCCGTGATCCGGTCGGATGCGTACGTAGACGTGCAGTCCGTGCCCGCCGGACGTCTTGGGCCACCCGACCGCGCCGAGATCCTCGAGCACCTCTTTCACCACACCCGCGACGCGACGCACTCGGTCGAACGGGCAGTCGGGCATGGGGTCGAGGTCGATGCGCCATTCGTCGGGCCGTTCGACGTCGGCGCGACGCGAGTTCCACGGGTGAAACTCGACGGTCGACATCTGCACCGCCCACGCAACGTGCGCCAACTCGGTGACGCACAGTTCGTCGGCGGTGCGGTTGTAGCGCGGGAACGTGACGCGCACGGTTTCGAGCCACGGGGGCGCACCGTTCGGCACGCGCTTCTGGTGCACCTTGTCGCCGGCAAGCCCCTTGGGGAATCTGTGCATCATGCACGGGCGTTCCCGCAGCGCGCGCACGATTCCGTCGCCGACACTGAGGTAGTAGTTCACCAGGTCGAGCTTGGTGGCCCCGCTCTCGGGGAAGTACACCCGATCGGGGTTGGAGATGCGCACCGAGCGCTTGCCCACCTCGAGTTCGACTGCCGGAGATGCCATGCCAGCAAAGCCTAGGGCAAGCGTCCGAAAAGGTCATTCGACCGCGCTGGGGGTTCCCTCAACGGAGGTGCTTCGCTGGTGTCGCGACGAGATCTCGTGGATTGCGTACCGCTTGCGCTCGCATCATCAACTGAATTCGGTGTTCGACGATGCGAAGTTGCGCAGCCAGCGGGCTACGCATCAACGCTAGTTCGTACTCCATTCGACGGGACCACTCGGCTGGGAGGTCGGCGATCGTGCTGCGCGAGACGAAAACGTCCAATGGCGTCGACCGTGAGATATCGAAACCGGCCATGTCATCCTCTCCTCGAACAGTGACGCGCAACCCACCCGCCGAAGGTGCGTCGTCCATCGCTACATCGTGTTCGCGAACGCGCTCCCATCGATAGGGCCCAAAGTCACGTCCGCTGTCGACTTCGATGTCGTTCGGCCCTACATGCATGGTGGTGCCAGCGTCGAGGATGAGTGACGTACATAGCTCGATCGTCGGGGAGAGCATCGGTATCGAAATTGCGGAGGACCACATGACAAGAGCTGCTGTCGCACCCGGTATCGGCGCACCTGCCGTTCCATCCGGCGGTGACTCAGTTGTCGGACGTCGGAGCAAGCGGGATCCCGGAGCCAGGACGGTCATCATTCAAGCCGGCAACGACCGCACGCTCGAGGTGCTCGACGCGGGCCCGGAGGACGGGTTCCCACTCGTCTACCATCACGGCACGCCGCAAGCCGCGGTCCCTTTCCCGACCCTGGAACGCGCCGCGGCCGAGCACGGGCTCCGGGTCATCTCCTACTCACGCCCCGGGTACGGCGCGTCCTCGCCGCGCTCCGACGGCGCCACCACTGCGCAGGTCGGTGACGACGCCGCAGACACCGCGACGGTGCTCGACCACCTCGGTGTCGGCAACTTTCTCACGATCGGCTGGTCCGGCGGTGGACCCCGCGCGCTCGCGTGCGCAGCGCTGCTACCGGACCGGTGCCTGGCGGCCGCCTGCTGCGTCGGCATCGCTCCTGCCGCCGAGTACGACGGTGACATCCGTGACGGCATGGCCGAGGAGAACGTCGCGGAATACTCGGCGATCTTCGCTGGTGTCGAGGAGCTGGAGGCGTTCCTGGATATCCGGAAGGGATTCTTCGCCGTCACCGCCGAGCAGGTCGCGGAGGGATTGGGTGCTCTGGCACCGCCGGTGGACCGCGCCGCGCTGACCGGGGAGCTCGCCGAGTACCTCGCCTCCTCGGTCAATGCGGCCGGCCGTCAGGGCATCGTGGGGTGGCGCGACGACGACCTGACCCACACCCGACCTTGGGGGTTCGACCTGAGCGAGATCCGCGTCCCAGTCTCCCTGTGGCAGGGCCGCCTGGACACCATGGTGCCATTCGCACACGTGGAGTGGCTGGCCGCCAACATCGCTGGGGCGCGAGCTCACCTCGTCGACGGAGAGGGACACATTTCATTGATGCAGAAGGTCCCGGCCATTCTCGAGGAACTCCGCCAGTTCGGCGGTGTCGTGTAAGGCTCAGCGCGCTTGTGGGGTCGAGGCTGACAAGGTGGCACAGATCGCGTCCGCCCACTCGTCGATGTCGGTGCGCGATCTGGTGTCTCCGTCATCGGCTTGAATCAGCTTCACCACGAGTCGCTCGAACCTCGACAGCTCCGACCGATCGAGCTTCCCGCCGAATACTCGATGCTCGATCGCCCAGGAAGCCTCATTCCACTTCGACGATGTCGCTGAGGGTGTTTCCTCGTCTATCGGCCCGCTGGAGAACAACCACACGGGCCTGTTCTCGAGTTCGACGCGCTCTCGCTTGACCAGTGATCGCGCCTCCCGCAGCCAACGGCCCATATACACTCCGCTTCCGATGATGACGGCGTCGTATCCGGCGATGCCGTCGACGTCAGCGGCGTCGAGGACCTCTACCGTCACCGAATCCATTGCGCCGTACAGCCTTTCGGCTATCGCGGATCCCAACCAGTGCCCGAGTTCGCGGGTGGAACCGTGACGGCTTGCTGTGGCAATCAGGATTCGCATGATGTTCTTCTCTCGTATGGGAGTTCTCAGCCGTGGAGCTGCATCGTCAGCCGGTCCACGGCTCTGCGGTACTGGACGTCATCGATGTCCCCACGGGCATAGCGCGCGGCGAACAACTCCTCCAAGGTGCTGGGACCGGCGATGCTGCCGCTCGGTTCCCAGATTCCAGAACGCGCGCCGAATCGGAGTGCTCCGAAGCTGAACACCGCCGCGAACATGACGAGAGGGAGAACGAGTGCCATGCCGGATGGTCCTTGTCTGAAAAGGTGCGGGGAAATTGCCGTTGCGTCCAGTCTGCAGATCGCCACCGTCCGGGGGATAGGGACTTGTGGCCCATACGGGCGGCCGAAGGTCTCGCTCCGTCCCTGCTCACGCGTCCCGGCGTCGGAGCAGACACGCCGCGAGGGCAAGCAACAGCACCGTCCAGATTGCCGCGACCCCGAAACCCTGCCAAGGGGTCAGAAGGTCATCGGGCGACTGTTGAGGAGAGGCGATGAGAGACCCGGCCTGAGAGGGTAGATATGCCTGAATGTACTTGCCGATGGTGCCGGGGATCAGCTGCGTCAACGGGGCCAGCACGAGAATGAACCCGATAATGCCGGTGATGGCTCCCGCCGTGTGCCGGACGATTGCGCCGACGGCGATAGCCATGACCCCGAGCAATGCGAGATACAAGCCCGCACCGATCACTGCGCGCAAGACACCTGGATCGCCCAGGGACACCGACGCGCGAGAACGCATGATCGCCGATCCGAAGAAGAAGGTGGGAAACGATGCGATCTGACCGACCACGAAGACGACCACCATGAACACGCCGGATTTTGCGAGGAGGACCGGTATGCGCGAGGGGACCGCCAGGAGACTGGCCCTGATCGTTCCGCTGGCATATTCGCTGGTCACGACCAGCACACCGAGCACACAGACCGCTAATTGACCCAGCAGAAAACCAGCGCCGAGGATCTGCCGCGCCGGGTCGGCAATGATCTGCGCTTGCGCGATGGGATCCACGTTGTCCCAGTACGCCACGGTGAACCAGGTGAACAGGACCGTGAAACCTATGGTGAGCACTACCAGCAACACCAGCGACGCGATCGTCGAGCGAAGCGATATCAGCTTCGTCCATTCCGATTTCAAGAGTCCGACGACATCGGCGCTACGGTGGCTGTGCGTGGCAGGTGTCGCTGTGACGGGTGGTGAGGTGGTGCTCATGCCATGGCCTCTCCGCGAGAGTGTGAGACAACCTGCTGGTCGTCCTCGTCCGAATCGGAGTGTGTGAGTGACATGAAGGCCTCCTCCAGCGATGCCTTCTGCGGCGTCAGCTGATAGATCACGATCTGCTGCTGTGCGGCAAGTTCGCCGATACGGCGTGCGGAAAGTTCGCTCACGGTGAGCGTCTCGTGATCGCGAACCTCGAAGTGTCCGCCGGCTGCCCCGATGGACGCGGCAAGTCTCTTCGAATCGGAGGACGCCACCAACACCGATGCCCGACTACTCCGGGCGATCAATTCACTGGGGGTGCATTCTGCGATCAACCTGCCGTGATCGATCACGACCAGATGATCTGCAGTCTGCGCCATTTCGCCCATGAGGTGGCTGGAGACGAACACGGTTCGTCCCTCCCCCGCCAGGTGCTTCATCAGATTGCGCATCCAGTAGATGCCCTCCGGATCCAACCCGTTGATCGGTTCGTCCAAGATGAGCACCGACGGGTCTCCGAGTAGTGCCGCGGCGATCCCCAGTCGCTTCCGCATGCCGAGAGAGAACCCACCCGTACGTTCGCCGCTGACGTCGCGCAGGCCGACGAGCTCGAGAACCTCCGTGATGCGCTTGTTCGCAATCGACTGTGTCTGAGCAAGATAGAGGAGATGGTTGTATGCCGATCGGCCAGGATGGATGGCTTCGGAGTCCAACAGAGTTCCGACGGTAAGCAGTGGCCGACTCAGATGCGCGTAGTCGAGGCCACCGATTTTCGCGCTGCCACCGCTGGGGTGATCCAACCCCACGATCAGTCGCATGGTGGTCGACTTGCCCGAACCGTTGGGTCCGAGAAATCCTGTGACGGCGCCTGGATCTACGACGAACGACAGGTCGTCGATCACCAGTTTGTCCCCATAGCTCTTGCTCAGAGCGCGCACCTCGATCGGATAGTTCATCGCGAATCTGCGGTTCGAATGAGGATGTAGACAACTCGCTCGAACCAGGAAAGCGTCGAAAGTTCGAATCTCCCTACCAATGTGGGTCGAGTTCCGTTTCCTGCGCTAGCTCTCATCGTCGTTTCCTTTGCCCGGCTGCTGGTGCCGTGAGTTTCGCCCGACCACCATCAGACCTTCCGCGACGTGCTCGACGCAGCGGTACAAAAGCACCGCCATCAGGGACCTTGGTCGTCTGTTCGCGGGTGCGTGAGTGCGCACAAGTCGCCTCGTAGCGTCACATCCGGCCCCGCGGACCCGATTTGTGTGCACGCACGCACGCACGCCCTACCACAAAACCCACCGAGTCCGATCGGTTGTACACAGGCTGTGGATAGATTTCGATCCGAAACTCGACTTCCTGCAATCGTGTTCGCATGGGGGTCTACACACGCGAGTCGCTGCTGCATTCAGGCCTGAGCCGTCGGGCTCTGTCTTCGTTTCATCGAGTGCTTCCGCAGATCTATTCGGACACCGAGCCCAGCTATCTCGACCGCTGCACTGCGCTGACGCTGTGGAAGCCGACTGCGGTGCTCAGTCACGCGAGCGCCGCCTGGATGTGGGGTCTGACCGAAGAACCGGCACTCGTCGAAGCAACAGTGCCACTGGGTACCCAGGTCCGCGGCCCGCAATGGGTTCGGTTGCATCGACGGACAGTGACCAAGCAGGCGAGAACGAACGGCTTGCCGGTGGTCCCGATCGAGCACTGCCTCATCGAGGTCGCCACAACTATGAAGCGGCCAGACCTCGAGGCGCTGTTCGACGCCGCAATCGGACAACGCGTGAACTGGCGCGCGGTCGCACAGATGTGCGCGGAGTCCTCCGGTCGACACGGAATCGCCGCCGTCCGCGAACAACTGCGCACGTGCTGTCCGAAAACCAGATCCGAACCGGAGCGCGCCGTCGCTCGTGCACTGACAGCACGCAACTTCCGGCTCGAGATCAACACCAAGATCGGACGATACTACGGGGACCTGGTGTGTCGTCGCGCCAAGGTGATCGTCGAAATCGACGGACGCAAATTTCACATCGAACCCGAACCGTTCAACAACGATCGCAAACGCCAGAACGCGTTGATCGCCGACGGTTGGCGCATCCTCCGCTACTCGGCCGCGACAGCGATGGCGTACTTGGACGAAGTCGTGGACGAGATAATTTCGGTGGTACGACAGCGTCGGAGAAGTCGCCGTGCATGAGTGCACACAAGTTGCCCCGCAGCGTCACATCCGGCCCCGCGGACCCGACTTGTGTGCACCCAGGCACGCGGGCCACAGGCACATCAGCGCCGACTGCCTAGTCGATCTCTACCGACATGGGACGCAACAGCGCAGCGCTTGCAGTGTGCAGATTGCTCGCCATTCGATCCAGAGTGGTGCGGGTGGTCTCGTAGTCGGCTTCGGAGACGCCCTCGGTCGCAATTTGCATGGTTCGATTCTGTGTCTGCATCATTCGATTCAGCAGTTTTTCACCCTGGTCGGTGAGGACCATGATCCGCTCGCTGTCCGTTGCTCCCTCCACATCGATCCAACCGTTCTCGGTCAGCGAGGACAGCAGCTCGGCCAACTCCGCGTCACTGTAGAACGTGCGCGCCTCGCTGGTGAACGTGGACAGCAGGAGTTTGCGGTCGCCGAACGCGGTCCGCAACGCCTGCCAATGTGCACGGCCGACCCCATGCTCTGTTCGAAGAGCGGTGTCGACATAGTCGTTCAATTCGTTGTCGAATTGCTTCACCAAGTAGCCGAGAGGTTGATCGCTGCTCATGAGTGGGACTCCTTAGCGTACGAGTTACTGTCGGCCCGAACCGACGTGGATTCGGCGTCAGTCGCCTCGCCGCGCATCAACACCGGTACAACGACAGCGAGTGCGAGCATCACCACGGAGCCTGCTGTTGCGGCGACCGACAATCCGGATGTGAACGCTTCCGCAGCATTCTCGAACAGTGCATTTCCGACCTCCTCGGGCAGACTTCTCGAGACCTCACGTGCACTTGCGAAGGACTCTTCAGCAATCGCGGGGACATCTGCAGGCAGATCGAGTGATGTTTTGTACACCGTTGCTCCGATCGAGCCCATCAGCGCGATACCCAACGCGCCACCGAATTCGGATCCGGTCTCCTGGATCGCTGATGCCGCCCCTGCGCGATCCGGGGGTGCGGCCGCGACGATGGCGTCGGTTGCCAGGGTCATGACCGTCGTAACTCCCGCGCCGAGCACGACGCCGCCGCCCACGATGATGGACAGGCCGTCCGCCGCCGGTGTGAATGCGATTACGCCCAGCCCGGTGGCAGCCGCAACGAAACCGATGCTCATCGCCGACGCGGTGCCGACCCATCCGCGCAGCTGCGGTGCGAGCATCGAACCGGCCATCGCTGCAATGGTCATCGGTATCATCCACAGCGCGGCTCCGAGCGGGCTGAATCCGAGTGCCAACTGAAGGTACTGCGCGAGGTACATGTTGGGTCCGAGCAACACCATGATGCCGAGTGTCACGGCCACGAGGGCTCCGACGAAGCGCCTGCTCTTGAACAGTGTCGTGTCGACGAGTGGGTCGGTGGCCGATCTCTGGCGTACGAAGAACAGCGCGGCGAATACGGCCCCCGCCGCCAGTGAGATCGAGCTCTTCACGTCCCAACCCGTGATTTCGGCGGCATGTTTCGCTGCATAGACGATTGGCAGAACAGCAGCCATCGACAAGGTGGCTCCGGCGATGTCGAAACGTGCAGACGACGGATTGCGGAACTCGGGAACGAGAATGGGGGCTGCAATAAGGAGTCCGATCAGGAACGGGACGTTGATCAGGAACACCGAACCCCAGTCGAAGAAGTTCAGCAACGCGCCGCCTGCGACCGGTCCGAGAGCCCCTCCGCCCGCGAAGGCTGCGGTCCAGACCCCGATCGCCTTTGCTCGCTCGCCCGGATCCTCGAACATGTTGCGGATCAACGACAGGGTCGACGGCATGAGTGTTGCACCGCCGAGCCCCATCAGCGCGCGCGCAGCGATGAGCATCTCGGGGCTTGTGGAGAATGCCGCCAAGACCGAGGCCGCGCCGAACACCACCGCGCCGATGAGCAGGATCTTTCGGCGACCGAACCTATCGCCGAGATTGCCCATCGTGATCAGCAGGCCAGCGAGCACGAAGCCATAGATATCGAGTATCCACAACATTTGGCTACTCGTCGGGGCCAGGTCAGCCGTGATGACCGGGATGGCGAGATAGAGCACGGAAAAGTCCATCGAGGTGAGCAGGACTGGCACGACCAGCACCGCCAGCGCTGCCCAGCGCGCAGGATGTCCGGTTGCCGACTTTTCGCTCGTGCCGAAAGCAGGTGCGTTCATGTCATACTCCTTCTATGCGGATGCCTCCTCCGGATTAATCGGAGACACCCTCCGCTTATAATATGGAGGCAGCGTCCGCTTAAGTCAACAGCTGAGGGAGAAACTCATGAGCGCTCCGGCCGGCCGGCCGCTGAGAGCGGACGCAGTACGCAACCGAAACGCCGTCGTTCAGGCGGCCCGGAGGGCGTTCGTCGATCGAGGAGTGGAGGCCCCACTCGAGGACATTGCAAAATCAGCCGGCGTCGGACCCGGCACGCTCTATCGCCACTTCCCGACGCGTTCGGACTTGATTGCCGCGGCCGTCGAGGATCACGTCGAAGAGCTTCGACGTGCGGTGGATCGCCTGAACACACCCTCGTACGACGCGTCGGATGTACTCCGAGACTGGGTGCGGCTGTTGTCGGACTACTCGGGTGCGTACGGCGGACTGGCCGACAGTGTGCTGGCTGCGAGTTCGCGAGGCGGATCACTCGGCGAGATCTGTCGGGAACTGGAGGATCTCACCGAAGCCGTACTGAAGCGCGTCCGCGCCACAGGACGCGTACGGGACGACGTCGTCGGCGAGGACGTTTTCGTTCTCGCGAACGCGCTCGCGTGGGCGAACGGCCACGATCCCGAGGGAGTTCGCGCGGACTACCGTCTCGAAATCCTGATGCGGGGAATCGCGAATTAGTCATACAGTCCCTTTTCCGCGCGGCGACACTGCTCCATGTTCGGCAGAAGGCCACTCTGGAGAGACATCTCCAACGTCGGAGCGGCGCAGTCGCGTTCGGACCGCGCGAACTGCATTTTGTTCACGGGAAGCGGTAGCCCGATGCGAGGATCGAGTGCCGACACCGATTGCTCTTGCTCAACCTTGTACGGCGCCGACATCAGATAGCCGACCACAGAATTGTCTTCCAAGGAGAGCAAGCCGTGCCCGACGCCAATCGGCACGTAGATCGCGTCTGCTGCAGCTCCGGTGAGCGTCACACTCTGCCAGCCACCGAAAGTAGCCGAGTCTGTCCGTAGATCGACCAGAAAGTGCTCGGTGTGGCCGCGCGGACAATAGACGTACTTTGCGCGGCCGGGTAGCACGCTGGTGTGGTGAATCCCGCGCAGTACGCCACGCATCGACACGTTGTGGCTTATCTCGCGGACCGGAAACAGTGGGCGACCTGTTCTTTCGACGAAGCCGGTCGAAGTGAACTGGGTGGCGAAGCTTCCTCGCTCGTCGTGGTGGGCATCCGCTCGGAGCACCTCGACTCCGTCGATCCGAGTTCCGAGGACAGGGCGCCGACCGACGGCGGTCACAGCCCTGTGATCACTTCCCTGAGGGCGGCGATGACCCCTCCCTGTTCGGACTCGGACAACGAGGGATACATCGGCAACGAGAAGATTTCGGTCGCGAGCTTTTCCGTGACGGGTAGAGATCCGGATTCGTAACCGAGATGCGCAAAGCCGCTCATCGTGTGCACCGGCCACGGATAGCTGATGTTGAGTGAGATGTCGCGGTCTGCGAGTGCGTCGAGTATGGCATCTCGCTGGGGGTGTCGTGCGACGTATACGTAGTACACGTGACTGTTGCCCTCATTGGTCTTCGGCAGCTGTAGTCCACCCGGGCCTTCCAGGTCACCCAGTTCTTCGGCGTAGCGGCGTGCGATCGAATTTCGCGCCGCGATGTAGTCGTCGAGGCGATGGAGCTTTCTTCTCAGTATCTCAGCTTGAAGTTCGTCGAGTCGAGCATTGTGCCCAGGGCTTCGAACGACGTAGTAGGTCTTTTCCATCCCGTAGTAACGGAGTTGCTTCAGTGCGCGGTCGACCTCGGAGTCCGCGGTGACCACGGCGCCGCCGTCTCCGTATGCGCCGAGGACTTTGGTCGGATAGAAGGAGAACGCGGACGCAGCCGACATCGTTCCGGCGATTCTTCCGTTGTAGCGCGCCCCATGCGCCTGTGCACAATCTTCCACAATCGCGATATCGTGTTTGTCGGCGATTCTTCGAAGCGATTCCATATCAACGCACTGACCGTAAAGATGCACGGGCAGAATAGCTTTCGTCTTTGGCGTGATTGCAGCCTCGACCTGAGTGGTGTCCATCAGAAAGTCCTGCTCGCGGACGTCGACGAACACCGGGACTGCACCGGCGCCTACGACTGCCACGACCGTCGGTGCGGCGGTGTTGGACACCGTGATCACCTCGTCACCCGGACCCACACCCACTGCCTCCAGGGCGAGCTTCACTGCGTTGGTGCCGTTGTCGACTCCCGTGCAGTGTGGTGCGCCGTGGTATCGGGCAAATTCGTCCTCGAAGCTGCTAACGCTGTCACCAAGAACCAAACGACCGGATTCGAAGACGGTATGTACAGCGTCCAGGATATCGTCTCGTTCCTTGGCATACTCGGGCAGATAATCCCATACACGCGTTGTCATTCGGCTTCACTCCTTGAATTCGAGTTGGCGAGTTCGTAGTGCTTCAGAGCTGACTAACTCCGGCGTCACTGTCCGGAAGCCACGTCCATGACATATTGCCCGTAGGGGGACTTGGCGAGCTGCTCTCCCAGGCGATAGCACTCGTCCTTGTCGATGAAGTTCATTCGGAGCGCGATCTCCTCGAGACATGCGATCCGTACCCCCTGTCGTCGTTCGAGGGTCTCGACGTATTGCCCTGCATCGATAAGGCTTTCATGCGTTCCGGTGTCGAGCCACACGAATCCCCGGCCGAGCTCCACCAGCTGCGCGCGTCCTTCACGCAGATAGGCGAGGTTCACGTCGGTAATTTCCAGTTCCCCACGAGCGGATGGTTCCAGCGTCTTCGCAATGTCCACTACATCGTTGTCATAGGCGTAGAGGCCGGTGATTGCGATATTCGACAGCGGCGCAGTGGGTTTTTCTTGGATATCGATCAGAGCTCCCACGTCGTCGACTTGTGCCACGCCGTATCGCTGCGGGTCACGGACGGGGTATCCGAACAGAACGCACCCATCGACACCGCTGGCCGTCTTCTGCAGCGTGGAACTGAACCCCGGTCCGTGAAAGATGTTGTCACCCAACACTAGCATCACGGATTCATGCCCGATATGGCGTTCGGACAGCAGAAAGGCGTCAGCCAGTCCCCTCGGTTCGGCCTGCTCCACATAGGAGATGGCGAGACCGTAGCGCGATCCGTCGCCGAGCAAACCTTCGAATGCCGGTAGATCACGAGGGGTGGTGATGATCTGAATATCGGTGATACCGGCAAGCATGAGCACCGACAGCGGATAGTAGATCATCGGTTTGTCGTACACGGGAAGAAGCTGTTTGGAGACGCAGAGGGTTATCGGATGCAACCGTGTTCCGCTTCCGCCCGCCAGTATTATTCCTTTCATCACTTCAGAGTCCTCACTTTTTCGCCATTCGACTCCGATGACCGAAGTGTTCGTGCCTCGGGATAGTCCGACGCACACGACAATCATCGCGGGGCTGCGGTGTCGACACAAGACCGCCGGTGTCATGGCGAAGTCAAACTTCGTCAAGAACGCGCCGATTCGGTATCGTCCGTACAGCCGTGGATATGCAGTGATGCAACTATTTTCAAGTCGAAGCACGAACGAGACTACGATCGTTCATGCTTCGACTCGCGATGTCGTAGCCAAGCCGGAAGCCGACGCCACGAACTGTGATGATCCAATCGGCGGACCCCAGCTTGCTGCGCACACTGCTGACATGTGTGTCGAGCGTTCGCCGGGACCAGCAGTCACCCCAGACGCGACGCATGATCTGCTTGCGCGCCAGTACGCAACTGGGCGACGACGCGAGCAGATGAAGAAGATCGAATTCCTTGGGAGTCATCGAGATCGGTCTTCCATCGAGGTATACCTGACGCGCGGGTACTTCAATATGAAGGGGCCCATGAGTAATAACACGGTCGGCCGGGTGTGACGAATGTTGGGCTCGGCGGCTGACGGCGTTCATTCTCGCGAGAAGTTCACGGAAGCGATACGGCTTGACCAAGTAGTCATCGACGCCGGCTTGAAAACCGAGAATCAAGTCCAACTCGGTCTCACGCGCGGTGAGCGCGATAAGGGGAACGTCGCTGATAGATCGAATACCTCGGCATACCTCGAGCCCGTCAAGATCCGGTAGTTCCAAGTCCATCAGGACAATGGACGCATCCTCGTGAGCACGAAGTGCCTCGTCCCCCGTGGCGACGCAAGTGACCCTGTGGCCGTGCCGTTCCAGACCTCGCGCCAACGTCTCGGTATGCGGGAGGTCGTTCTCGACGATCAGTACGTTCGACACCTGAATGTCGGCCGCAGATACACCGTTACCGTGCCATGTTCCCTTGGCGCTCATCGTGTCCAGCATCTATTCCCCGCCTCGATTGAGTAGTTCAATGTCCCGGAAGTCACTGCTCGCTAAATACACGTGCGCCGCGCGGCAGCGGGCGGCCCAAGGTCCGATGCAATCTCGGCGAGCGGCGCTCGGCGCGGAACGCCGCTCGGTCTCGGCCTAGGCATTACAGTATGAAATGCAGCTATTTGCCATGGCCGTTGTTGTAGGCTAACACGGGTGAAGTAACCGTGGAAGGGATCAAACCAGCATGAGCACGAACACGCGCCCCAAAGGCGGCTTGATCGACAAACGAAACGCGATCCTCACCGCTGCACTCGCCGTCTTTGCCCGCGAAGGCTTCAGCAGAGCTGGACTCGACGCAATTTCTGCTGAAGCAAAGGTGTCGACGCGCACGATCTACAACCACTTCGAGGACAAGGCCGAGTTGTTCAGAGCCTCCATTCACGAGAGTGCCGCGCGAGTCGCGGACGTTCAGGTAGAGCTCATCGACAGGCATCTCGGTGGTCTGGCCTCGGGCGCGGACGTCGAGGCGGTGTTCGTGGCATTCGCCACTGAGTGGTCCGCCACGGTGACGCGATTCCAGGACCACTTCGCACTTGTCCTGCAGATGCCTGCTGAGTCGAAACACCTTCCGCGAGCGACGGTCGACGCGTGGCTACGAACCGGGCCGATGAGGGTTCGCCGGGAACTCGCCCACTACTTCCAGCGTTTGAACGACAAGGGCCTGCTGCAAATCGACGACTCCGATACCGCTGCACAGCACTTCTCGCTGTTGACGTCAGCGGCCATACCGCCCTTCTACTGCGGCAGCGTGCACGAGGAAGGGGAAACCGCCGCCGCAGTCGCAGCGGCGGTCCGGACGTTCCTGCACGGATGCGGAGCCCGCTGATTCCAATGGCGTGAAGTCTTGTCTCACTCGCTGCGGTCTACGAGTTTCTCGAGTTCGTGACAGGTCGATTCGGGACCGTGGGTATTCGCGATTTCGGTCGCGATCTCCTCCAGCCTTCGAATGGCATGGGTATCGGCGAGCACATCGGCGACAGCTGCGGCGATCGCACCGGAGGGTGACTTGGCGGGTACCGACCGGCCAAGTCCGAGCTCATCTATTCGCGCTGCATTGGCGAACTGATCGGCCGCCTGTGGAATGACAACCTGCGGAATGGCCGCTGCCAATGCACCGAGCACCGTTCCGGTCCCACCGTGGTGGACTACGACATCCGCTCCTGCCAAAACGTTCGGTTGATCTACGAATTTCAGCACGCGCACCGATGCAGGAACCGGATCGAGTGCACGGGTATCGCCTCCGGGGCCCACTGCCACCAGAACATCGAAGCCCGCAGCAGAGGTCTCGTGAACCGCCTGGCGTAGAGCATCGACTGCGCCGAACGACACTGTCCCCATGGTGAGGTAGGCCCTTGGACGAGTGCCGCTGGAATGACTCCATGGACTGGCGCCATTGGGTTCGCTCCACGCAACGGTCCGAGTATTCAGTCGGCTGGGTGACCCCGCCGAAGTCACCCCGCGCCAGGTAGGTGGCAGTGGATCGATCATGACCTCGGGGGAGATTTTCGCGTCGGCGAACAATTGTGCAGGAAAGCCTTCCCAACGACTGATAGCGAAGGGGATAGCTTGAATTCCCAGGTCTTGCGCGGCAGCGCCGGCACCGATGTTGGTCATTTCGTACACCACGAGATCAGGTTTTCGCCTAGCCCAAATCTCCCGGAGAGCCGCACGAGTTCTCGAACCGATGTACTCACCGAACATCCACCGGGGTGCCGCGAATGGATCCCCTGGATCGAGATCTACCCCTGCGACATATTTTTCGGCGTCGGACAGCGTGAGTTCGTCCGGAAATCCCTCGACGGTCGGGACGGGTAGACGACCGGCGAAAGGAGGTCCACAGGCGACCTCGACGTCGTGCCCATAGTCTCGGCATGCTAGAGCGAGAGGCATGAGTGGGTAGACGTGACCGTAAGCGGGTACCGCTGCTAACGCAATCCTCATCGTCGAAACTCGATTTCGGCAACCTGTTCCGCAGGGGTCGGCATCGCTCGAATCTGTGCCTGAAACTCCTGCGCCGCCGATCGATACGAGTTGTCGGACAAGACCCGGTCACACGCGTCCACCGCACGATCCACCACGTCGGGACCAGGGTGAACCGACACGCCAGCGCCGTACGCCTCGATTCGATCGGTGGTACGTTGCCAGATCTCGGCATCTGGGAGCATAATCTGCGGGGTTCCGGCGTCGAGAGCAGTCAAGGTACTGACTCCGCCTGCATGATGAATGATCGCGTCGCAGGACGGAGCGACGAAATCCAGAGGTATGAATCCTGCGTGACCGTGTGGGATAAGGTGTCGAACACTATCGGCGACCGCACGAGGTGCAGCGACGAGAAGTTCGGCGTCCAAGTGCGACAACGCTTTCACGAGGTCTCTGAGCTTCTTGAAACTGGTGTCGTAGGTATCGGTTGTCTCTACTCTGCTGCCCATCGTGACGCAGATACGCTTTCGACCCGCCGGAGCAGTCAGCATCCAGGGTTCGATCGCTGTTTGCGTATTCGACGGTACGAACCGCAACGGCTTGTGCGGTGAATCGTCATGCCGTGTTTGCAGCATGGCAGGAGAGACATCCAACGTGGTCGACGGTTCCGGGAGGTTCCGAAGCTCGAGTTCCGCCATTTCGGACGCAAGTTCAGCCTCCGCTCCTGGAATATAGGGCGCGATTTCGTACATGTCCCAGGTCTGTCGAACGTAAGGCACCTGTAGCCGGGCTGCAATCAAGGGGGCTGCGAAGGAGAGGCTGCCCCCGACCACTACATCAGGACTGAAAGTCTTCGTAAGCGACTTCAACGAGTGGTATGCAGTCGCCGCGTACCGTCCGAAGAACCGGCCGGCACCGAATACCATGTCTACGTCGGTCGATGCAGGCGGAACACGTTCACCATCACGATCGAAAAGGATGAACTCGGACAGCGGACGTTCAGTGACGGGATATGCAGGCAGTCCGGACGAGGTGATGGCATCGATCGTCTGCATCGAACCTGCCATGACGACTTGATGTCCCGAGTCTTTTGCTGCCCGTGCAAGTGGTGCCAGTGCGAAGGCACTGGCTTGACTGGAGTGTGCTGCGAACAGAATCTTCACGGAGTCCCGCCCTTCGATAGCGCTTCGAGTGTGCACGTTTCGGTGATGATCACACGCCTCCGGTTACGCTCGAGTGGGATGGACGGCGTGGGTATGCGGACGCTCGATGTTCGCGATGGTGTCCAACCAGAAGTCTTCGATCGACCGGTATATGGACCTCGTCGGGACCCATCCCAGATGGTCCCGCGCTGGGCCGATATCCACTTGTGTCCACCGCGGACTTCCACCAGAGGTGGCGGGTTCTCTCTCTGCAAGTTCGGCGTCGACCCCGCTGATGTCGAGGAGCATCCGGACCATCTCCCTGACGCCGACTGCTTCGCCGCGTCCGATGTCGAGGACCGTACCCGGTAAGCGCACCCGGGCCGCCGCGACCACCGCGTCTGCGACATCGCGCGCGTCTACGTAATCACGTTGCGCCGTAAGGGCATCAAGCGTGATCGTTGCAGGCACGCCGGAGACTTTTGCATCTGCAAGTTGCCGTGCGACCTGTCCGAGAAGACTGATGTTGGGCGCTCCCGGCCCGGATACGTTCGCGATTCGCAGAACGACTGCGTCGATGTGGCCTTCGACAACCGCATCGAGAATGGATTCCGTCGCGGCAAGCTTTGCCTCGCCGTATGCACCCGTCGGGCGTGCTGCGTCGCGACGTGCATTTGCCGTCTCCCCCACACCGATCGTCCCGTACTCGAGTACCGAACCCAAGTGGACGAGCCATGGCCGGTGATCGGCATTTCTCAGCCCGGCGAGCAGGGACTCTACCGGCTGTGCGGCCGCAGACCACATCTGATCGTCGGATCGCCCCCAGATGCTGCCGATTGTATTGACGACCAGGTCGGGTTCGAAGGAATCCACGACTCCGCCGATGGTGCTCGCAGCTGCTGCCGAGACATCCAATTCGAGGAATGTGTAGGGAAATTCACGAGCTGGTCTTCCACGCGCGACTCCGAGGACCTCGTATCCCGATGCGACAAGCGCGGTGCACACGTGGGTGCCGACAAAACCGGTCGCACCGAGGACTATTGCGCGTCCTACCTGAGGTTCGGTCACCGCGTCACCGCGGTTCGCTCGGCAACTCCGTCAGCCATGCAGCTCAACAAGCAGCGCGCTGCGACGTTGACGTGGTTGCTGTACCGAACGAAGCCGGTCAGTTGTTCGACAGTCATCCAGCAGTAGTTTTCGGGCACCTGTTGTCCGATACTCTCGCCCACGTCAACGACGAGATAGCGGCTCTCGGCGTGGAAGAAGCGTCCCCCCTCTTCGGAATGCACGACGTCGACCAACACATCCACCGTGTCGGACTGCTCCACCAGGTCCAGAAACGGTGGGCGCTCCGCCCTCGGAAGGTTCTCGTAGCTCGCGGGGATGCACGCGACAGTCGGGCCCATCTCGACCACGTCGGCTGTCCCTGCCTCGGTGCGAGCATGAACCAGGATATGAAACTCGTCGTGGAACAACCTTCCGACGAAGGCGATCACGCCGCGACCTATCGGTCGAAGCATGGGCTGTGACCAGTGTGCCACCTCGCGATTGGTGGCAGCAACGTCTACGCCGATCACGGTGAAGTGCCGCCCGTCGGGACGCAGGATCTTGTCGCCGTCGAATTCCCACCCCGGGAGACTGTGCAGTGGTACCGTCCGCCGGTCCAGGCGGTGCCGCGACTTGGCTTCGGTGAACCAGCTCAACAGGTCCCCGAGACTGTGGACCGCTGAACTGTCGGTGGAATTGTCGTCCATGGCGAGGAACGGCAACCCGGACAGGACTGTACGTGAATCCATATTGACCAGATTCGGCACGCGGAGCAGAGCCGCTATCTGCTCGAAGCTCAACCAAATGAAGTCTTCACCTGCGGGCAACCGATCGGGAACTTCGACAATCATGTTCCTGTTCCGCTTTCCGAGAAACCAGGAACCCTGTTCGGATTGCAACGAATCGAACACGACTGAGCCAGGACGGGCGGCAACGAAGTGCTCAAGGAAAGGAACTGCGCTCCCACGGTGCACCCGCGTGTAGTTGCTGCGTGTCGCTTGAACCGTCGGTGAAAGCTGAATGAGATTGATGTTTCCCGGTTCCATTTTGGCCTGCATCAAGAAGTGATAGGAATCGCCGACTTTGGTGACGATGATCCCGAGAATTCCGATCTCGGGCTGGTTGATGATGGGCTGAGACCAGGAGTGCGACTCCATCTCCTGGGTTTCGACCGACAGTCCCTCGATCGAGAAGAACTTGCCACTCCGGTGGCGAATGGCTGAACCATCCGAATCGACCTTCCACCCTTCGAGCGCACTCAGCGATGCAATATCGATGTGATAGTCATTCTTGATATTTCGTTCGGAAAACCAGTCGTAGAATGATGAAAGATTTTCTGACACTGAACTCCTCCGGTCTGTGAGCCCGACCACCAGCCGGAATCCGGATACTGTGAAGGGACATCCAGCGTGGCGGTCTCGTCGCCGATAGCGAATTGCATGTTGACTGCTATGTCGAGTCTGATTCATCTTCTTGCCCACCACAACAGAGCGCAATGTCAAGAAGTGTCAAGTATTCTGCGAAGTTTTCATTCCTGCATCAAGCAGTGCGCAAGCCCGAATTCGATGCACGTTCGCCGAGGCATTCCTCGAGAAATGCAAGCGCCTTGAGGTGGTACGCCGCTGCGGTCCACCCCAGGCTGATGTTGTGGCCGGTTTGCGGTAGAACGTCGATCGATACTCGACAACTACCGAAACGCGAACGCAGTACATCAAGCGCATCGTCGTCGTGAATCCACCACTGTTCGTACTCGGCAAACGTGAAGCGCACCGGCGTGCCAATCCTCTCGGCAACCAGCGAAAAGCGCTCAGGCCATCCGGCGATGTCGTCCAACTCGCACGCAGGTACCTCAGCTACCATGCCGACGGCGAACGTGAAGGTTCGAGGTGGATAGAAGCTCAGCTTCCCCCAGTTCATCGGCCACGCGAGATCTGCATGCGAACGATCCAAAGGTGCGGCGCCGACTGCAAATTCGTGGCCGATACCGGACACGTCGATACCGATGAAGGACGGGCCTCCAGCGTTCGACGCCATCGTCAATGCAACCGCTCCCCCGTAGGAATGAGCGAGTAGAAACAAGCCTGCACCGATCGGATGATTGCGCACGAAGTCCTCGAGGGCCTCGCCGATAGCGGTCGCCTGGTCGTCCATGCATAGCCCCGCTGGATAACGTTCCGCGTGTGCACCGTATCCCGGTCGGTCGATCGTCAGTACCGAGTACCCGAGCCGAGTTGCTGTCGCACATAGTGACAACGAAGGCTCGGACCGAGCATCGAAATAGTCCGCCGTCATACCTGCACCGTGGACAGCGACGACCACCGCGCGCGGTACGACGCCGGCAGGCGCATGAAGCGTTGCACCGACCGATATTCTATTGCCAAGCACTAGCGTTCGAACACGAGAGTCATTCGATTCACACCCCGAAGGAGTCGACGTGTAGTCCGGCGAACCACCCCGCTTGCTATCGCCCGCGATCATCTCTCACCACGTCGGCGGGGTTCGCCGAGCTTCGCGTAATGCATGTCCCCACCAGAGAAGATGCTCGATCATCTTATCTGCCGCGGAGATGGCATCGGTGGGGTCAACGGGTTGCCCTGACTCGTCGAACTTGTTCCAGACGATCGGAAAGCTGACGCTTTCGCGCAGCGCTACTGCGTGTAGTTCGCCCAGCACCGGTCTCAGCTGTTCCACCGCACGCAAACCACCCGCGATGCCGCCGTACGAGACGAATCCGACTGGCTTTGCGCGCCATTGTGTCCCATGCCAATCGATCAGGTGCTTGAGTGACGCCGGGAAACTATGGTTGTATTCTGGCGTCACCAGCACAAAGGCGTCTGCTCGCTCGAGCCTCGGGGTGATCTGCTCGAGTGCGTGCGCATCCTCGGGCGAGGGATTCTCGGAAATTTGGTAAGGCAACGGATGGTCGGCAAGGTCGATGTAGTCAACCTGGAGATCGTCGCGTTGTTTCGCGTGGTCTACGAACCACTCCGAGATCGTCGGTCCGAGCCGACCGTCCCGCACACTTGCGCAGACGACTGCCAATTGCATGGTGCCCTCGGTCATTGTTGCTCCTTCGATCGGTCTTCATCGGATAGTGGGGCCCTCGAAATCCAGATGCCCACACAAGCGGACAGGATTCCGAGGAGTGCGACGACGATCGCTACACGTGCAGCGAGTTGTTGGTCGACAACCCAGCACAGCGCAACAGCCATCGGGACGAAGGCAGCGGCCAATTGCACTGCAGTCTGATACAGGCCTCCTGCCGCCGACTTGTGGGCGTCGTCGACGGTGCTTGTCGCCCGAGAGTTCAACGCGGCAAATCCGAATGAGAAGCCAGCTCCGAGCAGTAGCATCCCGGGAAGTACATCGACTGTGTAGTCGGTCGGCGCTTCGGGAACTGCGAATGTCAGTGCGGCGCTGCCAGTGCACATCATGCCGGCCGCCGTCAGTGGCGCGGTTCCGAACCTCGCGATCAGGATGCCCGAGAGGGGTGCGGCCAGAACCAGTGGCACACTCGCAGGCAGCACCGCAAGCGCTGCATGTAGCGCAGTCCACCCGAGATCGTATTGCAGCCGCATGGTCACGATCACCAGCAAGGCAAGGTTCGTGCCGTTCATCGCCGCCGCGCAGACCATCGAGCTCAGCAGAGTTCGGTTGGCTAGTGCCGGTGAGAAATACAGGGGTTCCCCGTTGTTTCTCTCCGATCGAACCAGCCCGCCCGCAAAAAGCACTGCAACGGCCACACACACCACTGTTCGAGGGTCGCGCCAGCCGTAGGTCGCGGCTGTACTGATCGCTGAGACTGCCGCAATCACCGCGAGTGCGAAGAACAGGGCGCTTGCTGCACCCAAGGGCGCAAATCGGTTGATCGAATTCTGCCCGCGCCGTGGGTCCTTCGGTATCAGCCGAGCCCCTGCGACGAGAATCACCGACACCACGATCGCAGGTACCAGAAACGTCAGCCTCCAGTCGTGCAGAGTCAGAAAGCCTGCCGCGAGCAAGCCGGCAGCGAAACCGGAGCCGCCCGCGAATGCATAGATCGACAGTGCTCGGTCACGTCCTCGTTTGTCCGCGAATGTCGTAGCGATGATGGCCGAACCCAAAGGCGCAGTGAGCGCAGCACACATTCCCTTGATCACGCGAATACCGCTCAGAAGCACAGGATCTACGACGATGCTGCCCGCCAGCGACACCGTGACGAACAGCACGAGCGCAAGTAGGTACACCCGTCGCCGACCGAACCTCTCGGCCAATCGACCGCCGATCATCAATGCTCCGGCGAACCCACACGCGAACCCGCTGACGAGCCAGACAGCGGTGACACGGTGATAGCCGAGGTCCTCGGCTATCACCGGCATGGCGACCACCATGATGGACACTTCGAGCGCATCGATCAGCATGTTCGCAGCAAGCAACGCCAGCAACCCCCACGCGGCGGCAGGTCGAACTGCGCTGCTGTAGCTACCTTTCGACACTTCGATCGTTCTGTCCACGCTCGCTCCTTGTCGTCGCTCGGAGTGGTTCGCGTCGTCGCTCGAGAATCAACCCAGCAGGGTCCCGCCACTTGCGTCCAGCGTCGAGCCAGTGATCCATCGAGCGTCGTCGGAAGCGAGGAACGCCACCGCATCAGCGATGTCGTCTGGCTCACCGACCCGATTGAAGGCAGACAACGACGCCATCTGTTCGACGACCTCGGGCATACCGAATACCGGATTTCCGTTCCTCGTGATCCCCGGCGCAACACTGTTCACAGTGATACCGCGTGGCGCGAGATGTTTGGCCATGTGCATCGTGAGTTGCTCCACGGCGCCCTTCGTCATCGCATACGCAACTTCTTGCGGATTCGCGACGCGAGTCAAACCTGAAGAGATGTTGATCACCCGCGCCCCGTCGTTGAGGTTGGTAGTTGCCCGCTGCAGGATGAAGAACGGGGCTCGGGCGTTCACGGCGACGAGGCGGTCGAATTGTTCGGGAGTGGTGTCCTCCGGCGAGACACCTCCCATCACTCCGGCGTTGTTGACGAGAATGTCCAAGCTGGAGGATCCGGTCCTCTCTTTCAGGCCCTGTTCGAGTTCGAAAAAAAGTTGATGAATCGCGCCCGGCGTTTCGAGGTCTGCTCGTACTGTGAACGCTCGACCACCGTTCTTTTCGATCGACGTGACGGTGTCGAGAGCAGCATCGGCGTCCGACGACCAGTGGACGGCGACCAACGCACCGTCGGCTGCGAGCCGAGTCGCTATCGCCCGCCCGATATTGCGGCTTGCGCCGGTGACGAGTGCGGTCTTTCCCTGTAGACGAGTCATGAAGTCTCCAATCGTTGTGGTTCTCTGTCGAACTGCGTGAATCGGTGCCATTCTTCGAATGTCGAGTACGGTGAAGATCCGATCCCTTCACACTCTTCGTAACCGTCCGGTCGGATGATCTGCCACCATCGAGGAGAACAATCGGGTCGAAAGTCGATGACAGCGCCGCGGCCCTGGCGCAGATCGTCCGCAGCTCTCGGATCGGAGGCAACGACGTCGGGGTGCACTCGCGATCCGCACACTGTGGACTGCCCAGGACTGCGCTCGCGGCGATAATCGATATCCAATCCGCTGATTGTCGCGGCCAGCTGCTGTTGTACTGATTCGGTCTCGAGGAGTGCAGTGAAGATCGAACGCAGGGGTTCGATTTCGGGCCCGCCGAGCAAGAGCGAGGCCTGGGCCTCGATTCCTGCCAACACACGTGCTCCGACAGCGTGACGTTCGTCGTGGTAGCTGTCGAGCAGACGTTCGTCACCTGAGCCGCACACAGCCATCGCAAGCTTCCACCCAAGATTGAAGGCATCCTGCATGCCGAGGTTGAGTGCCTGGCCACCGACCGGCATCTGCCGATGCGCGGCGTCGCCTGCCAGGAAGAGCCGCCCAGAACGGTATTGCTTCGCCTGCTGTGATGCGTTGCCGAAGCTGTTGACCCACTGTGGCTTCGCGCTTCGGATATCCTCTCCGGTCACTCGCTTCCATATGCGAGCGATGTCGTCGAACGTGGAATCGCTGCGGCCGTCGGCCGGGTTGGATCCGAACTCGTGAACCATCACCCGTGTGACGTCTTCTCGCCTCGCTGCGATGGCCAAACCCGAAGTGAGACGCTCGAACTTTCGATTGCGAATGTCGATTCCCGTGACATCCACACGATGCAGCTGCCGGTCCGAGGACCGGCCCGCGAACTCGGTGTTCATCAGTCGTGCGGTCGTACTGGTCTCTCCGTCGCAGCCGACGAGATACGACGCCAGTAGGTTGCGCGACCCGTGTCGGCTGTCTACCCGGACCACGATGCCCGACGACGTCGTGGTCACTTTGGACAGTGAATGTCCCTCTAGTACAACCGCACCCAGATCGATGGCCCACGATCGCAGAATTGCGGTCGTACGAGTTTGCGGAACCTTCCACTGTCCTGCATAAGGACTCGGCAGGTTCAGATCGAGCGGGATACCTCCAAAGTGCCCGAGAGGTTCGTGTGGAAGCTCGCCGAACTCGTCCAGGAGACCGCGCAAGGCGAGAAGCTCCATGGTGCGTGCATGCAGCGTCGATGCCCTGGATTCCGTGGACGGTACCTCACGGCGTTCGAGTACGACGACGTCGACCCCACGCAGACCAAGCTCGCCGGCCAATGTGAGTCCGACAGGCCCGGCCCCGACGATCACGACTCGAGCCTCGAGCGTAGTGCGCATACTCAGCGAACTCGTTCGGCGTAGTCTTTCGCATGGCCGAGGGTCGCCCGACTGTTGGCACCCAACGCATCTCGTACATACTTTCGTGCCTGTTCGACGCCGGCATCGGCACCTAGGATCCGCGCGAAGTTCTCCTCCCGAAGAACGACCGTATGGTGCGAGGTTGCTCGCACCCCGCCGTCGTTCTCTACGAAGGTCCACCGGCCTGTGTGAACACTCATCAACGCGGGCAATGTGGTTTGTTTGTAGACGATTTGCTCGAATGGCACGCACACCCTGAACGACTTGGTTGTGTGAGTCGTGCCGTCCTGAGCCGTGGTGTCCATCTCCAACGTCTGGAGCCCAGCAGACGGTTCGTCCAGGCGCACGCTCGATACGTGTGGCAGCCGTTCGGCCCAGAGGTGCGCTTCATTGACGAAGTCGAAAGCGTCCTTGCCTGCACCGTCGATCTGGATCGAATCCTCGAATTCGAGCACGAGATCAGCGGAGTGCACAACCAACTCCGAGTTCGCCTTCAACGCCGCAAGCTCCGATCGGGAGTTCCGATCGACGACCTCAGAGATCCACGCGAGTCCCGCCGGATCGTCGTCGACTGCTCGGTAGTCGTGAAGCAGTCGCACCGTCGACGTGGTGTCCGATGATGCCTCGACGATCCATTCTCCGCCCATTGCGGCGACAGGTGGCGTCGAGACCAGCTGGCGGAAGGCGATCCGGCGGGCGGATGGGTGCAACGTGCGCCGGGACTTCCATGTCTTGGCTTCGCCGTTTGCAGATGCCCAGATTCGCAGGGTCTGTTCGCTGTTCGACTGATCCTGCAGTTCGACAAAGATCGTCGGAGGGAACAATCGAGGCCAGTTCTCGACGTCGGCGATCAGTCCGTAGATCTCGTCGGCCGGCGCCGCGATGTCGATGGTGTGCTCTACTTCGTGCACAGAGTTCGGTGCCATGGTGGTTCCTTTCGGAGAATGAGGTCTAGAAGTTGCCGAGTCCGCCACACACGTTGATCGCCTGTGCGGTGATCGAAGCTGCTGTGTCGGTGCTCAAGTAAGTGACCAGGCCTGCGACTTCTTCCGGAGTCGAGTACCGTCCCAGCGGTATCTTGGCTGTGAACTTGTCCATCACGGCGGCCTCCGAGGTGCCGTAGGCGGTTGCGTACCCTTGGCGGACACGAGCGGCCATCGGGGTTTCCACGTAGCCGGGGCACACCGCATTAACGGTGATGCCGGTAGGTGCCAACTCGTTTCCGAGCGCCTTCGTGAACCCGACCACACCATGCTTGGACGCCGAGTACGGTGCGCCTAGAACGACACCCTGCTTGCCTGCCGTCGAAGCGATGTTGATGATCCGTCCGCGCCCACGGTGACGCATTCCGCCCGTGTTCAACGCTTCCCTGGTCAGTCTGAAGACGCTGTTGAGATTGGTGTCGATGACGTCATCCCACAACTCGTCGTCGATTTCCGCAGTGACCCCGCCGCCACTTCGGCCGGCATTGTTGACGAGCACGTCGACGGATCCATACCTGTCGACCGCTGCCTGAACGAAGTTGTGGATGTCCTGACCAGACCTGACGTCGACAGTGGTTCCGTCCACATCGAGCCCATCCTCGTTCAGTTGCTTCACCGTCGCTGCGACGTTGTCCGCCGATCTGGCCCCGATGAAGACACGATGCCCGGACTCGGCGAGTGACCGCGCAATTGCGAGCCCGATTCCACTCGTCGCCCCCGATACCAGGGCGACCGGTGACGCCGCGCTCGACGCCCTGGGCGAGGCGATCTGATCAGCACTGTGACCGACGCGGTCGAGATGTTCGTTGACTGCCTGGATGAGCAGGCGAGGGGTCGTAGCTTCCACGACGAGCGACTCGTCGAGCGAAATTCCGTATTCGCGTTCGATTCTGCCGCAAGTTTCAAGCAAGGCAAGCGATTCGTACCCTAGGAGTTCGAATTCGGTGTCGAGGATCTCACTGTCCAAATCCACTGTCTCGTCGGCGCCCGCGCCGGCCAGAAGGATCCTCTTGAGATCGTCGAGCGTAAAGGTCTCTGTGCTCATGAAACTGCCTTTCCTAGTGGAGTGTGGATGATCAGGCTGCGCGGGCAACGACGGCGGAGTTGAAGCCGTGGTGGCCGCGGGCAAGGACGAGTGCATGTCGAACAACTTGTGCTCTGGCTGATCCCGACACCAGGTCGAGTCCGAGTTCCGAGTCGAGTTCGGTATTGATCGTAGGAGGCACGACGCCCTCGGATATGGACAACAACGCGGTTGCCAGGTCCAGCGCCCCGCCGCCCGAGTACAGACGCCCAGTCATCGTTTTGGGCGCCGTAACCGGTACTCCCCGTTCACCGAACAGTCGCTTCAACGCGTCTGCCTCACTGCGATCAAGACTCGGATCGCCGGCAGCGTCGGCAAACACCACATCGATGTCGTCGGTGCACACGTGCGCGTCCGCAAGTGCGACCTCGATGGCGCGAATCAGTCCCTCGGATCCACCCTTCCGTTCGACTCCATCGAATGTTGCTCCATAACCAGCGATTTCGCCATATATTCGGGCACCTCGGCCACGCGCCTGCTGTGCATCCTCGATGACCAGGATGGCGCCGCCCTCTCCCGGTACGTGGCCGCAGGCGCGTGCGTCGAATGGCAGGTACGCGCTTGCGGGGTCGGGGTTGGTACTGAGTCTGCCGCTGGCAAGCAGTGCTACCCAGCCCCAAGGGCAGATCGTCGCATCGATTCCACCCGTGACGACAGCCTTGGTTCCTTTTCGAATTTGCCTCCGCGCGTGGGCAACAGCGTCGAGCCCGCCTGACTGATCACTCACGACGACGCCGCTCGGACCCCGCATGTTGTTTCGGATGGAGATCTGACCGGAGTTGACAGCGTAGAACCAAGCAAACGACTGATAGGCGCTGACATGCTGATTCCCCTGGCTCCAAAGCTTCTTCAGTTCGTTCTGGCCGAATTCGAAACCACCCGCCGACGCGGCCGTCACGACTCCTAAGTCCAAGCTGTCGAATGTGTCTGCTTCGATTCCGGCGTCAAGGAGCGCCCAATCGGTCGCTGTGAGCGCCAGCCGCGTCATTCGGTCGGTCTGGGGAAGCAGCCGACTCGGCAGATGCACTGAGGCCTCGAAGTGCCTGACCTCACCGGCGAGGTGAAGAGGATACCCGGTCGCATCGAAGCTTGCGATCCGATCGATCCCACTCGCACCGTTGCAAGTAGCGTCCCAGTACTGTTGGGTGCCAAGCCCGTTGGGGGATGCCACTCCGATACCGGTAACTACCGTCGAGCTATTCATCCCACACCCCTTTCTGGAGTGGTGAGGACCATCGCACTCTGAAATCCGCCGAATCCGCTACCGACTGTGAGTACGGAATCGGTCTTCCAGTCTCTGGCTGTGATCGGGACATAGTCCAAATCACATTCGGGATCGGCGGTGTGAAGGTTGGCCGTAGGAGGCACGACATTGTTGTCCATCGCCAACACCGATGCTGCGATCTCGATCGATCCGATCGCGCCGAGCGAGTGCCCGATCATCGACTTGATGGAACTGACCGGCGTTCGGTAGGCGTGTTCGCCGAGCGAACGCTTGAATGCTGCCGTCTCGTGACGATCGTTCTGTTTCGTCCCCGAGCCGTGAGCGTTGATGTAATCGATGTCGCTGGCATCGGTTCCGGCCTCGTCCAGCGCAACACCGATGGCCGCGGCCATCTCGGCGCCGTCGGGTCGCAGACCTGTCATATGGAAAGCGTTGCAACGAGATCCGAAGCCACCGACCTCTGCGTAGATCTTGGCGCCGCGTCGTTGAGCACTGGTCAACTCTTCGAGAACGAACATGGCAGCTCCCTCACCGAGCACGAAGCCGTTCCGAGTGTTGTCGAAAGGACGCGACGCGTGTTCGGGGTCGTCGTTTCGAGGGGTTGTGGCCTTGATAGCGTCGAAACACGCGAGCGTGATCGGAGACAGAGGAGCCTCGCACGCACCGGCGATCATGACGTCCGCGGATCCCTCTCTCAGCAGGTCGACTGCATGGCCGACCGAGTCGAGCCCTGAAGTGCATCCTGTCGAGATCACCGTCGTCGGCCCCTGCGCGTGCACGGACCAGGCAACTTCTGCCGCGAACGAGCTGGGAACCAGATAGTCGTACAAATGCGGTACCGCGTAGTCATGGTCCACGAGCTCCAAACGGCCCGAGTCGCTGACCACCTGATACTCCTCCTCGAGGCTCATCGTCGCCCCGACCGCGGTTCCGACGGATACGCCGACCCGGTAGGGATCGTGCTTGTCGAGCTCGATACCGCTGTCTGCCATAGCTTCTCGTGTAGCAACTACAGCGAGCTGCGCGGCCCGGTCCATTCGCCTGATCTCGCGGCTGCTGAGTCCGTGCTCGCTCGGTTCGAAATCGATCTCAGCGGCGATACGAGACCGGAAGTTCGATGCGTCGAAAGATGCGATCGGACGCGTGGCGGTCTTGCCTTCGCTGATCAGTTGCCAGAAGTTCTTGGTACCGATTCCACCCGGCGCCATGACCCCGACGCCTGTGATCACTACACGCCGTCGGCTCACCGATTCGCCTCCCAGTCGTAGAAACGTGTGGCCATTGCATCGGCAGGAGACTTCCACGATGAGGGGTCATACGCCTGGATCAGCGGTCGCAGGTCTTCGCTGATCGTGACGAATCTCGGATCGGACTTGGCGGTTTCTATCCGCTCCGGACCGTTCGTCTCGTCGAAGTCCTGGAGGTGGAAGTACAACCCTCGGTAGTGGAATAGCTGACGGCGTCGGGTTCCCATGAGGTGTGGCATATCCCCTTCGTCGAACTCGCCGAAGATCTTTGCGACGTCCACATTCGCGGATGGGTCCATACGCGCGACGATCAAAGTGCTGTGCATGTGCGGTTCCTATCTGTTCGTGAGGACCGAGGTCTTGGAGTCGATCGTGGTATCGGTGCGAGAAGTGCGCTCACGCGCCGGGCCGAACCACCGTTCGAGGGACATCGCCAGATCCGCATGCGTTCCTGGCGCAGCCCAGGCCACATAGCCGTCGGGCCGGACGAGTACGGCCGACGTGCTGGTCGGCCATGACGCGGGGTGCTCGACGATCGCTGCGGTGACGACATCGACGCGGTCCGACCAGCCCTGGGCGATCCTCTGGAGTACCGGGTTGTCCTCGAAGTCGAAAAGCACGCCGCGTGCTCTTGTCAAAGCGGCCGTCGACGTCGCGGGCACTGATCTCTCATCGAAGACGAGTGGAGGCAGTCGGTACCCGAGCAGAGGGTTGGTCCCTCCACCTGAGTCGTATCGGATCTCCAGCCCACTGACCATGCCGGCCAGGTGACGCGTCACATCGTCGTATGCGGTGAGTTCGGAGAGAACCTCACGCAGCGGTTGCATCTCGGATCCGCTCAGAAACAGTGTCCCCTGTGCTCGAGTGTTTTTCAGGAGTCGCTCTCCCACCGGCCAGCGCTCGTCGTGATAGGTGTCGAGTAGTCGCTCCGGCGCACGGCCCGAAGCTACTGCACCCAGTTTCCATCCGAGGTTCACGGCGTCTTGAATGCTCGTGTTCATTCCTTGACCGCCTGCAGGCAGATGGATGTGTGCGGAGTCACCCGCCAGAAATACTCGCCCCCGCCTGTACTCGGCGGCTTGCCTCGTTGCATCGCCGAACGAGCTGACCCACACGGGATTTCCATGCGAGATGTCATCACCGGTCAGACGCTTCCACGCTGACGACACCTCGTCATACTTGGGCGGAGTTTCGCGGCGGCGCGGCGGCGCACCCCGCTCACACACGATCAACCGCGTGACACCCTCGGGGAGCAAACCAACCATGACCATTCCACCGGGAAGGGTTTCACCGATCATGCGGGGTTGTAGGTCGAGTCCCGTCACGTCGGCGAGGAACATCTCCATCGTCGATGCGGTACCGGGAAAATCGAATCCCGCCGCCTTCCGGACGGTGCTACGCCCTCCATCGCATCCGACCAAGTATGCGGCTGTCAGCGTCTTGACCCCGTCCGGCGATGCGACGTCGACCTGAACCGACAGACCTTTGTCAGAGACACCGAGCACCTCGTGATTTCGTCGAAGGTCCACGCCCAGCGAAACGGCCCACTGCTCCAGGACGGTCTCAGTTGCAGACTGGGGCACCGTTTTCGCGGCTTGGTGAGCCCCTTCGAGCAAGCCGAAATCCAAGGGGATTCCACCGAAGTGGCCTTGGGTACTCACTTCGATGGTTCCGAATCGCGGTAGCAGTCCACGCTGATCGAAAACTTCCATTGTCCGCGCAGTGAATCCCAGTCCGCGCGACTCTCCAGTTCTTTTCGGAAGCCGTTCCAATAGAATGACATTCACGCCGGTAAGCCTCAACTCGGCGGCAAGCATGAGACCCGCCGGACCAGCTCCGACAACGATTACTTCAGCATCCATACGTCCTCCTTGGCTTCGATGGCAGTGCACTCGCAGAGGTCACATCGGTGCGCTCTACTACGGATGAGAGTCGAGACAACAAGTCAGGCGACGACAGCGTCGGTCCGTTCGTTCGCCAGAACGTCGTTCAGTTCGCCCAAGGTCGATGTGGCCGCGACACGCAGTTCCGGCGTCGCTTTCTTGCTCAATCCCTTGAGTACACGGCCCGGGCCGACCTCGAGCGCACAGCTTGCACCGAGGCGTTCGAGCGTCCGCATAGTCTCTGTCCAACGAACTCGAGCGGTCAATTGATTAGTGAGAATTCTTCGGACGTCGACGATGTCGGATACACTTTGCGCGGTAACGCTCGATACGAATTGCGTAGTCGGTGTGTGCATATCGACACTATCCAACGCTGCCGAGAATTCCTCCTCGACATCTGCCATCAACGAGCAGTGAAACGGAGCGCCGACATTCAACGGAATGGTCTTTGCTGCTCCGTATTCGAGCGCGGATTCGCACACCTTCTCTACCGCTGCAATATGTCCTGAAACGACGATTTGCCCAGGGGCGTTATCGTTTGCGACCTCGACAACCTGCGATGTTGCCGCTTGGATCTGGCCGCATAGTGCCTCGACATCCGCGATGCCGAGACCGACAACCGCAGCCATGGCACCCGGCTCGCGCCGACCTACCCGACTCATAAGCTCACCTCGAAGGCGCACCAGCAGAAGGGCATCGGTCCAGCAGATGGTTCCTGCACATACCAACGCTGCAAACTCACCCAGGCTATGACCTGCCGTGATCGACGGCTCGACCCCGTGCTCTCGCAACACAGCCATCGTCGCAATGCTCGTGACAAACACCGCAGGTTGCGTTATCGAAGTGTCACGAAGAACATCGGCGTCTGCATTCAGGCAGATTCGAGACAGCGGAATTCCCAAAATATCGTCGGCAGAACGGAAGCACTTGGATGCGGTTTCAAAATTTCCTACAAGATCGGATCCCATTCCGCTACGCTGCGATCCTTGACCGGGGAACACAAAAGCTATTGATTTCATGCGGCGTCCTTCTTGCATTGCGCTTGAACGAGTCACCAACTCCGACCATTGCCGTCGGGCTTGGACCCAAGCTTCATACGTGACGGACGGTCGGTCAACGGCGATATGTTCAAAGGAATGCAAAGGAATGCAAGAGAGTGTCAAGGCTTTACCAGACACTTTCGAGCAATTCACACGTGCGCACGAAAAAGCCCGGCCCCTCCGAAGAGGGACCGGGCTCTTGTCGAGAGAGATGGACTCTAGAAGTCCATGCCGCCCATGCCACCGGTCGGATCGCCTGCGGGCGCTCCGGCCTTCTCGGGCTTGTCGGCGACGACGGCCTCGGTGGTGAGGAACAGAGCCGCGATGGACGCTGCGTTCTGCAGCGCCGAGCGGGTGACCTTGACCGGGTCGTTGATGCCTGCAGCGAGCAGGTCCTCGTACTCGTTGGTCGCGGCGTTGAGGCCGTGACCTGCGGGCAGGTTGGAGACCTTGTCCGCAACAACGCCGGGCTCGAGGCCTGCGTTGAATGCGATCTGCTTGAGCGGAGCGGACAGCGCGACGCGAACGATGTTCACGCCGGTTGCCTCGTCACCGTCGAGCTTGAGGTTGTCGAGTGCGGGCGCAGACTGCAGCAGCGCGACGCCACCGCCGGCAACGATGCCCTCTTCGACGGCAGCCTTGGCGTTACGCACTGCATCTTCGATGCGGTGCTTGCGCTCCTTGAGCTCGACCTCGGTCGCTGCTCCGGCCTTGATGACTGCAACGCCACCGGCCAGCTTGGCCAGGCGCTCCTGCAGCTTCTCGCGGTCGTAATCGGAATCGGAGTTCTCGATCTCGGCGCGGATCTGGCTGACGCGACCGGCGATGGCCTCGGAGTCGCCCGAGCCCTCGACGATGGTGGTCTCGTCCTTGGTGATGACGACCTTGCGTGCCTGGCCGAGCAGTTCGAGTCCGGCGGTCTCCAAGGAGAGGCCGACCTCTTCGCTGATGACCTCGCCACCGGTGAGGATGGCGATGTCGGCGAGCTGAGCCTTGCGACGGTCACCGAATCCGGGTGCCTTGACGGCAACGGACTTGAAGGTGCCGCGGATCTTGTTCACCACGAGAGTGGAGAGAGCTTCGCCCTCGACGTCCTCGGCGATGATCAGCAGCGGCTTGCCCGACTGGATGACCTTCTCGAGCAGCGGCAGCAGGTCCTTGACCGTGGAGATCTTGGAGCTGACGAGCAGGATGTAGGCGTCTTCGAGGACGGCTTCCTGGCGCTCTGCATCGGTGGCGAAGTACGCCGAGATGTAGCCCTTGTCGAAGCGCATGCCCTCGGTGAGCTCGAGCTGCAGGCCGAAGGTGTTGGACTCCTCGACCGTGATGACGCCCTCTTTGCCGACCTTGTCCATTGCCTCGGCGATGAGCTCGCCGATGGACGGGTCGCCTGCGGAGATACCAGCGGTAGCAGCGATCTGCTCCTTGGTGTCGATCTCCTTGGCGGACTTGAGCAGCGACTCGGTGACAGCTGCAACAGCCTGCTCGATGCCGCGCTTGAGGCCGAGCGGGTTGGCGCCGGCCGCGACGTTGCGCAGGCCTTCACGAACCAGTGCCTGAGCGAGAACGGTAGCGGTGGTGGTGCCGTCGCCTGCGACGTCGTCGGTCTTCTTGGCGACCTCCTTGACGAGCTCGGCACCGATCTTCTCGTAGGGATCTTCGAGCTCGATCTCCTTGGCGATGGAAACACCATCGTTGGTGATCGTGGGAGCTCCCCACTTCTTTTCGAGAACGACGTTGCGACCCTTGGGGCCCAACGTCACCTTTACTGCGTCGGCGAGGGCATTGAGGCCTCGCTCGAGGCCACGGCGTGCCTCTTCGTCGAACGCGATGATCTTGGCCATTGCGAAGTGATCCTCCGGATTGGGGGTGACACGCTTGAGCGACCGTGTTCCAGTCGCTCATCTGCACTTGCTCGGCCGAGTTCGGTGCCCGCGACGGACGACCAGGGGTGTCGATGATTCCCAGCCTCACCGTCCCGACCTGGCACTCACACTAAGCGAGTGCCAACTGCATTTCTAGCACTCGACCATGCCGAGTGCAAGGTCGAGCACACTCACCGGGTAAGCGGTGCCGGTCACGAGCCGATCGACGCCGGTGCCTCGTTCCGAGCGGAGGACCGCGCAAGTGCCACAGTTGCCGCGACCATCGCGACCAGAGCGACGAGCAAGACGGCGGTGGCGTCACGGTCCGCGGCCAGGTACTCCCCCAGCACCATGAACCCGAGAGCCGAGGCGACGACGGGTTCCATGACTGTCGACGCCTGCAACGACGATCAAGGCGCACAGCTCTACGGAGGTCAACAGCGGACCGACGCCCCGCGACACCAGGTGCACCACGCCCTTGGTGAGCACTGCCGCCACGCCGAACAGCGCGCCGGCCGCACTACCGAGCAGCAGCGCTTTCCGCGGTCCACCACTGCGCTGGGCCGCGCGGACGCAGGCGAGCGTGAAGGGGCATACCGATGATGCAGATGGCCGCCCAGTGCCGAACCTCGGCGCGTTCGACGCCCGGCTTCGGATCACCGACCACTACGAGGATTGCGGACGAGCGAGGTGATGGGTCCGACCACCCCGACGTTCTCGGCGGGCACCCAAAGCCAGGGTCACCACGACGAGTGTTTGCGATACGTAGACGAATTTTATCGGGTGTGTGTTGCTCCGGCGATTCGGAATTGCATTCTCGCAAGTGAACATCCGTCGAATGCAGCCCGGTACGAATACTCGCGTCGAAACCAGCAGTTCGACCGGTAGCGCGCAGTTCGGTTACTGTACTTATCGGCACTTGACCAGAAACAGAAGAAGCACGAGAACCGAATGTGGTCGGCCCGACGCGGTAGCGATCAGCATCGGCCGCCGTCCACAATTCGCATACGAAAATTGTGAGGACGGAAGCGCCAGTGAATTCCACAGAACCCAGTGCATTGAAGAAGGCGTGGGGTGGGCTGAGAAAGCCCGTGTTCATTCCCGCGTCGATCGTCATTTTCGGCATGATCGGTTTCGCCGTCGTCTTCGCCGGTACCGCCGAGGGTGCATTCGAATCGCTGAACTCCGCGATCACCGATGGCGTCGGCTGGTGGTACATCCTCAGCGCGACCGGTTTCGTCGCGTTTGCGCTCTACTGCGGCATCAGCCGGGTCGGAAACATCCGCCTCGGACGTGACGACGAGAAGCCCGAGTTCGGGGTCCTGTCCTGGTTCGCGATGCTTTTCAGTGCGGGTATGGGCATCGGTCTCGTCTTCTACGGCGTCGCCGAACCGCTTTCGCACTACGTCGATCCACCCGAGGCCGGTCGCGTGGCGGGCAGCACGGACGCGTCAGCGAATCAGGCCATGGAGCTCACCCTGTACCACTGGGGACTGCACGCTTGGGCCATCTATGTCGTCGTCGGCCTCGGCATGGCGTACATGACGTACCGCAAGGGTCGGCCACTGACGGTCCGGTGGATTCTCGAACCGCTACTTGGGCGCAAGCGCATCGAGGGCGGCATCGGCCACGCCATCGACGCCGTCGCCATCATCGGAACCCTCTTCGGCGTCGCGACCTCGCTGGGATTCGGCGTTCAACAGATCTCTGCCGGCCTCGAATACCTCGGTTGGATCGAGACCAACAACTGGGTCACGGTCATTCTGATCGCGTTCGTCACCGCGTTGGCAACATTCTCGGTGGTAACCGGTGTCTCCAAGGGCCTGAAGTGGCTGTCCAACATCAACATGGCGATGGCGGCGAGTCTCGCGCTGTTCGTGCTGATTCTCGGGCCCACCCTGTTCCTCATGCAGTCGTGGGTGCAGAACCTCGGCGGCTACATTCAGGCGCTCCCCGAGCTCATGCTCCGCACGGCACCGTTCGCCGACGACGGTTGGGCAGGCGCGTGGACCATCTTCTACTGGGGATGGTGGATGAGCTGGGCACCTTTCGTCGGCATGTTCATCGCCCGCATCTCACGTGGCCGCACCATCCGTGAATTCGTCTTCGGTGTCCTGCTCGCTCCCACCGTCATCGGTTCACTGTGGTTCACCATCTTCGGCGACGCCGCCATCCTGCGTCAGCGCGACGACCAGGACCTGCTCGTCGACGGCGAAGTGAGCACCAACACGAGTCTTTTCCAGCTGCTCGACGGCTTGCCGCTGGCCACTATCACCAGTGTTCTCGCGATTCTGGTCGTGGTGTTCTTCTTCGTCACCTCCTCGGACTCCGGGTCCTTGGTCATCGACATTCTCGCGTCCGGCGGAAATCTGGAAACCCCGAAGATCACTCGCATCTACTGGACCACGCTGGAGGGCGCTGCGGCGGCAGTCCTGCTGCTGGTCGGCGGTTCCGGATCTTTGACGGCATTGCAGACGGCCTCGATAGCCACGGCAGTGCCGTTCTCGATCATCATGGTGCTGGCGTGTGTGTCGCTACTGAAGGCGTTCCGTTACGACGTGGCCACCACACCCCGCTACATCCGTTTGACGACCACTCCGAACACCGAAAGCACGAACGGGGAAACCCCCGTTCCGCTCGACGAGGTCGTCAAGCCGGCTCGTCGATTCGGAATCTCTTCGACGTTCTCCGGACTCAGCGCTTCGACGGACGGTCTCGCGACTCCGGATGGTCAGCACGTGGTGGTGGCGGTGCACGAGGTGTCCAGCGAATCGCTGGCCGTCGACCCCAAGACCGGGGAAGTGGAGTACTCCCACGAGAATGCTCCGGTGGATCCGCTCGGCGGGGAGACCTTCGACACCCCGGAGTTCGCGGACTCCGCAGAAGGTCAAGCACAGAAGAACAACTCGCAGTAACTACAGCGACGAGGAGGGGCCCGGCCGATCAGGCTGGGCCCTTTTTCGTCGGTCGGGTGACCAGTGATAGTCCATTTGGCGCGCGGTGCGCGTCGCAACGTCGGCCCCGACGAACCGCCGCACCAGATGCAGCGCGAGATCGAGCCCGGCACTGATGCCGGCCGAGGTGGCAATATCGCCTTGATCGAGATACCGGACGTCGTCGCGGACGTCGAGTTCGGGCCAGCGCGAACGCAGTTCGGCGACATCCTCCCAGTGCGTGGTCACCGGCCGCTCATCCAGCACACCGGCGGCGGCGAGCAGGAACGCGCCGGTACACACCGACGCCGTCAACTCGCTCGTCTTCGACTGTCGTGCGATCCACGCCAGGGCTGCGGCATTGTCGGTGACAGCATCGACGACGCCCCCGGGAACGAGCACGATGTCGAAGTACCTACCGTCCGCAAGTGATCCATCGACCTCGATTCGCATCCCACCGCGAGCGCAGACCGGACTGTCGTCGATCCCGACGAGGACGACGTCGAAAGCGGGCTCCCCGCCGTCCCTGACAATCACCCTGTTGGCCACCGAGAAAACTTCGAACGGCCCACACGCGTCGAGCACCTCGACGTCGTCGAACATCAGAATCCCCACCGACCGTGTCATGAGCTCATGTTTTCGACGATGTGCGGGTAGTTCACCGCGGTCAGCTCTTCGAGAACGCCGAAGTCGACGTCAGCGAGGGTGTTGACGTACAAGCATCCAGCTCCCCGTTTGTGTTTTCCGAGCCGCTCGAGCAGCCCCTCCGACTCCGGTGCGTAGGTGAGCCCATACAGCGACAGATTCGATTTACGCGGCGAGAATCCGACGACGAGGTAGTCGCCTTCCCGCCCGCTTCCGGTCCGGTAGTGGTAAGTGCCGAAGCCAACCATCGTCGGGCCCCACATCACTGCGGGTTCACCGGTGACCCGACCCATCATCTCGGCAAGGGCCAGTCCGTCGGCCCGTCGAACGGGATGCTCCACGGCAGCGAGGAACTCCTGGGCCGGGACATCCGTCGGACGCGTCTTGTTCTCGTTCAATTGAGTTCACGCTGCCAGTTCGCGGGCACGAGACCAGCTGGCCCCGGCGTCGGCTGGTCGAGCGGATGATGCTGCGGCGGTGCGAGTTCGGGACCGTCGTACATCTGCTCGTCCGCGTAATTGTAGTACCAGCTCTCACCGGGTTCGAAGCTTCTGATCAGCTGATGCCTCGTGCTCTCGGCGTGTCGGCTGGCATGTTGCGACGGCGAGGAATCGCAGCACCCTATGTGCCCGCACTGCGCGCACCTGCGGAGGTGAAACCACCACCCCTTCGTCGCTGTGCATTCGGCGCAACCGGGCCCCGACGGCGCGGCGGTGACATCGATGCCGGGAATGTCCTCGCTCATGATTCCTCCTGCGCTGATTCCGACGCTATAGGCAGTCTGACAGTGAAGCGGGTGTCACCGGGCTCGGATCGTACGTTCAGCTCACCATGATGTTTGGTCACGACGATTCGCCACGAGATGTCCAGGCCCAGACCGGTTCCCTCGCCCACGGGCTTCGTGGTGAAGAACGGTTCGAAGATTCGGCCTCGGATGCTCTCCGGCACTCCGGGTCCGGTGTCGCAGATGTCCACCTGGGCCGTGTCGTGATCGAGCGAGGTTCGCACTGTCAACGTGCCGGCACCATCCATCGCCTGGACCGCGTTGTCGATCAGATTGGTCCACACCTGATTCAGCTCGGCCGCGTATGCCGGGATCGGCGGCAGCGACGGGTCGTACTCGGTGACGACGGTGACGTCGGGGCCGATCTTGCGCGCCAACATCACCAGCGTGCTCTCGAGCAGGTCCCGCAGGTCGACGGTTTGGTACGGCGCACGATCCATCTGCGAATACTGTTTGGCCGCCCCGACGAGGGTCGACACCCGCGTCGTCGAATCGGCGATCTCGTTCATCAACAACTCGGTCTCGACGGTGTAGCTGAGCCATCGAACCGCGCCCTCGAGGGTCCTCGACTCGTCGACCGTCGCGGCAACCTTGTTCAGCCATGCCACATCCAGGCCCGCCTGCACGAATGTCGGAGCCAGATCCCATCCACCTGCGATGTCGTGGTCGTCGAACCAATCACCGAGCTCGTCCTCCCTGTCCGAGGCCTCGAGCGGCGTCAGCTTGGGAGCTTTCGCGACGAGTTCGACGGCTTCTTCCTGCAGGCCGACGAGGGAGGTGAGCGAGGCCCGATCGAGCGAACCGTTCGCAATCATCTTCAGCTTGTGGCGCATGTGTGCGACACGATCGCGCAGCGCCGACGTCGCCCGCACCGCGGCAGCCGCGGGGTTGTTCAGCTCGTGGGTCAGACCAGCGGACAGGGATCCCAGAGCCAACAGTCGCTCTCGCTGATCGATGAGCTGCGTGGTGTTGCGGTTGCCGAAGAACAACCCGTCCAGCAGATGCAGGGCCATCGGGAACCACTCGGAGACGATCGAGGCGAAGCAGTCGGCGTCGAGCACGAAGAAACGCGAGGTGGCGCTCACGCGCATCGATGACTGGTACACCTGGGGCGCCCGATCACGTAGGTAGGCCTGCCACGCGCCCGCATACACGCCGCGCTGCGAGGTTCGGTTGATGACGATGTCCTCGCCGCCCGAGAGCTTCGTCAACACCAGGGAGCCCTCGATCAACACGTAGAAGCACCTCGCCGGATCGCCCTCGGAGTACACCGGCCCGGGCTCGATGGTTTCGATACTGCCCTCGGCGCAGAGTCTCGCGAGCTGCTCGTCGTCGAGTTTCTCGAAGAGGAACAGTGTTCTCAACTCTTCCGGACTGCACGGCGCACTCATGGATTGGCCAGATAGCTGTGCACGAGCATCACTGCCATCGCTCCCTCGCCCACCGCCGACGCCACCCGCTTGGCCGAATCGGAGCGCACGTCACCGGCAGCGAACACGCCGGGCACGCTCGTTTCGAGGTGGTGGGGCAGCCTGTCACGATCCCATCCGGCCGGCCCCTTGCCGTCCACGACGAGATCGGGTCCGGTGACGACGAACCCGTGCTCGTCGCGCACGAGGAAGCCGTCGAGCCAGTCGGTGCGCGGCGCGGCCCCGATGAAGAGGAACAGGTACTGCGCGGCAATGGTCTCCTCCGCGCCGGTGGCCCTGTCGCGGACGGTGATGGACCCCAGGTGATCCTCGCCCGCAACCCCGACCACTTCGGTGCAGGTTCGCACGGTGATTTTTCGATGCTCCTCGATCTGCTGAATCAGGTAGTGCGACATCGACGCCTCGAGCGACTGTGCACGAATCAGAATCGTCACCGACTTCGCTCCGCGCGCCAGGTACACCGCCGCCTGGCCGGCCGAGTTGGCGCCGCCGACTATGTAGACGTCCTGCTCCGCGCAGCGAGCCGCCTCCGTCATCGCCGAGCCGTAGAACACGCCGCGGCCGGTGAAGTTCTCGATACCCGGCGTCGCCAGCTGTCGGTACGCCACACCGGTCGAGAGAATCACCGTGTGTGCGGCGATGGTGCGACCGTCTGCGAAATGCACCGTCCTCGCCGATCCGTTGGCCTCGAGCGCAACCACGTCCTGGGTCGTCACCACCTCGGCGCCGAATTTGAGCGCTTGCCGACGCGCCCGCTCGGCCAGCTGAGCCCCGGAGACGCCGTCGGGGAATCCGAGGTAGTTCTCGATCCGGGAACTCTGTCCGGCCTGCCCGCCAGTCGCCGTGCGCTCGATGAGCGTCGTGCGCAAGCCCTCCGACGCGCCGTAGAGTGCAGCGCCGAGCCCGGCGGGGCCACCGCCGATGACGACGAGATCGTAGAACTCGTCCGACGGCGTCGTGGTCAGGCCCAGGCGCTGGGCCAGCTCCGCGTCGGTGGGGCCGCAGAGCGCGGTGCCGTCCGAGGTGACGACCACCGGACACGCGGAATCCTCGACGCCGGCGGAGGTGAGGAGCCGAGCGCCCTCCGGTTCGTCTGCCATGTACCAGCGATAGGGCAGTTGGTTGCGAGCCAGGAACTCGCGCACCTCCGAGGATCTCGCCGACCACCGGTGGCCGATGATCCTGGTTTCCTCGACGGGACGATGGTCCTGGGAGCACCACGCCTCGAGCTGGGCGTCCAACACCGGGTACAGCTTTTCCTCCGGTGGATCCCACGGCTTGAGCAGGTAGTAGTCGAGGTCGATGACGTTGATGGCGTCGATTGCAGCGTCGGTGTCGGCGTACGCGGTCAGCAGCACTCTTCGCGCATAGGGGTACAGGTCCATCGCTTGTTCGAGGAACTCCATGCCGTTCATCTGCGGCATGCGATAGTCCGCCAGCAACACGGCCACAGGCTGACCGCGCAGCTTCAATTCCTTGAGGGCATCGAGGGCTTGCGGCCCCGATTCGGCACGGATGATTCGGTAGTTCTCGCCATAGTGACGGCGAAGATCGCGGGCGACGGCTCGGGATACTCCCGGATCATCGTCGACACTGAGAATGACAGGCTTCAATGACCCTCCCGGACGAGCGTTACCTGCCCACAAGTATGACTCCGGGAGTCGAGCCGCGCGTGTCAGACCTGCCCGCGCCTGATCATCTCGATTTCGCCGGGGGTGAGGAGTCGCTCGAGCTTCTCACTGGGCCACTTCCTAGGGCTGCCGCTCATTCGAGCGGTTTCCAGCAGGGGCACTTCCGAGCTGGGACGACGCAAGATCGAATGAATGTTCACGATCGATCACTCCGAACACATACTTGTTGTGGTCTGGTTCCTCGTTCGTACTATCGCCAGTGTTCGCTTCCCGTTACCACTTTGGGGGGAGGCGCGCGGTACGTGTTTCCCGGGCGAGGCATTCGGGTACGAATACCGGACACCACCACCATCGGGGATCTACGTGAATTCATCGGCCGGCGATACCGCCCAGCGCGCACAAGACAGTGACCTGTTCGAGAAGGCCGCACGAGGCGGGCATGTCGTCTCCGGTCTCGTGCACCTCCTGATCGGCTACATCGCGATCCGTCTCGCCTTCGGCGACAGCGGCAGTGCAGACCAATCCGGTGCCCTCGGCACCCTGGCCGCACAACCCGGAGGCAGGATCGCCCTGTGGGTCGCCGTCGTCGCTTTCGCAGCGCTCGCGCTGTGGCGGATCATCGAAGCGGTCATCGGTAAGAAGACGGACCAAGATGCGGGCAGCGCGATGGACCGACTGAAGGCCCTGGCTCTCGCTGGGGTGTACATCGCGTTCACGTGGACGACCTTCCAGTTCGCCAGCGGATCCGGTGAGTCCAGCGGGCAACAGAACGCCGGCATGTCGGCACGGCTCATGGAGAACGGCTTCGGCAAGGCGGCGCTCGTCCTCATCGGACTCATTGTCATCGGCGTCGGCGGCTACCACGTGTACAAGGGCGTCTCCAAGAACTTCCTCGACGACCTAGAAGGCCATCAGAGCAAATCGGTGGAACGGCTGGGCATCGCCGGATACGTCGCCAAGGGCATCGCGCTGATCGGCGCAGGGGGCCTCGTCGTCGCTGCTGTGTTCACCTCCGACCCCAGTAAGGCCACCGGCATCGACGGCGCTATCAAGACGCTCGGCGCCCAGCCGTTCGGCCGGTTTCTGCTGATTCTCGCCGGCGTCGGGATCGGCCTGTACGGGCTGTACGCATTCGTCCTGGCCCGTCGCGCACAGATGTAGTGCCGCATCGGTTGTGGGCATGCCTATACGATCAGGCGAAATGTCTGTAACGGTCGGTTGCAAACAACCCCAATGGAGGCGCACGTGAGCAAGACCCTGGAAGCCAGCATCGATGTCGAGGCCACCCCGGAGCAGGTGTGGAAGGTCGTGTCCGATCTCAAGCGCATGGGCGAGTGGAGCCCTCAGTGCAAGAAGATGAAGGTCTTCGGCGGCGATGTGCGCAAGGGCACCACCACGCTGAACATCAATCGCAAGGGCATGCTGGTGTGGCCGACCACTGCAAAGGTCGTGGAATTTCAGCCGAACAAGGCCATTGCGTTTCGGATCGTCGAGAACAAGACGATCTGGTCCTACACGCTCACACCGTCCGCCACCGGCACCGGCACCACCGTCGTGGAAAAGCGCGAAGCGCCCACCGGCACCAGCGCGGTCTCTGGATTCCTGGTCAAGAACGTTCTCGGCGGAACCGAGCAGTTCGATGTCGAGCTCCTGGAAGGCATGAACAAGACCCTCCAGCGCATCAAGTCCGAAAGCGAAAACGCATAACGGTGTTTGCGCCTCGATAGTTCCGGGCAATCCCCCTCGAGTCATCAACGACACCAATAAGAGGGGGCACCACATGTTGGGCTTGGGAATCATCGGCTGGATCATCATCGGCGGCCTCGCCGGTTGGATCGGTAGCAAGATCATGAAAACGGATGCTCAGATGGGCATCATCCTCAACATCGTCGTCGGCATCGTCGGTGGCCTGCTCGGTGGTTGGCTGCTCAGCGCCTTCCTCGACGTCGAAGGCGGCGGAATCATCTTCAGCTTCCTGACCTGCCTGCTAGGAGCTGTCATTCTACTGTGGATCGTGAAGATGGTCATGGGTCGATCGAAGGTCTGATCTCCCGGCGCACGCGTTCGGCAACTGCCGGGGCTTCTCACGTACTGTGTGAAGCCCCGGCAGTGTTCGTTGGACCATGCTGTTCTTTCGACCATACTGTCCGCCGCGATTCACAAGAGGAGCTCAGTGGCACGCCGTCCAGCCCCGATCGGTCAACCTCCCCGCACCGGCATCGCGCACGTCGCCGAACTGGTGAAGGAAGCCGTTCCACCGCTTCACCCCGCAGGCCTGCCCTTCGTCGCCGGACCCCTGGCGGTTGCCCTGCTCGGCCGTCGGCACCGGTGGATTCGACGCGCAGGACTCACCGCCGCAGGAGCATGCGCCACGTTCTTCAGGCACCCCAACCGCGTACCGCCCAACCGCCCGGGTGTGGTCGTCGCACCGGCGGACGGACTCGTGACACTCGTCGACACGGCCGTCCCACCGGCCGAACTCGATCTAGGAACCGAAGCGGTCCCTCGCGTCAGCATCTTTCTGTCCGTACTGGACGTACACGTCCAGCGCGTACCGGTAGCCGGTGAGGTCGTGGAGGTAGTGCATCGGAAGGGTCAGTTCAAGTCCGCCGACCTGGCCGAGGCCAGCGAGGTCAACGAGCGCAACAGCATGCACATCAGAACTCCAACGGGACACGACGTCGCGGTCGTCCAGATCGCCGGTCTGATCGCACGTCGCATCATCAACTATGCCAAGGTCGGCGACGTCCTCTCCATCGGTGACACATACGGCCTCATCCGCTTCGGATCGCGCGTCGACACGTATTTTCCGGCCGGAACCACGCTGCTCGTCGAGCGTGGCCAACGATCGATCGGCGCCGAGACGGTCCTCGCGGAACTACCTCGGTAGAGGCGCCACGATGATCACGCGACGATCACGCCGACCGGCGGCTGTCCGTCTACTGCCGTCGGTGGTGACGATTCTCGCCCTGTGCGCCGGCCTCTCCGCGGTCAAATTCGCACTCGACGACCAACTGGGAACCGCGCTGGCAATGATCGGAGCCGCAGCGATTCTCGATGCCCTCGACGGCCGAATCGCTCGCCTGCTCGACGCCACCAGCAAGATCGGTGCCGAACTCGATTCGCTCGCCGACGCGATCTCCTTCGGCGTCGCGCCGGCCCTGGTGCTCTACGTGACACTGCTGGAGGGATCACAGTTCGGTTGGATCGTCGCGCTCGTGTACGCGGTGGCGGTCGTCCTGCGGCTGGCCCGGTTCAACACACTGCTCGATGTCGACGACTCCCCCGGGTACGCGAGCGAGTTCTTCACCGGAGTACCCGCGCCGGCAGGTGCCCTGATCGTCCTCACCCCGATGGCCGCGTTCCAGGTGTGGGGCGACGGCTGGTGGGCATCATTCCCCGTGGTGACCGGCTGGACCTTGTTCGCGGCCGGTCTTGCAGTCAGCAGAATCCCGACGCTGGCACTCAAGACGGTGTCGGTACCGCCGCGCATGGCAGCAGCCCTGCTCATTCTCGTCGCGCTGACGGCTGCTGCGCTGATCACGTACCCGCTGATACTTCTGATCGTTCTGGTAGCGGTCTACCTGGCGCACATTCCGTTCGCGGTCCGCTCGCAGCGGTGGGTCGCCGCTCGCCCGTACACCTGGGATGCCAAGCCCTCGGAGCGACGGGCCGAACGCCGCGCCATCCGCCGCGCACCCCGCGGCCCGCGCCGGTCCACTGCCCGACTCGGCCTCCGTCGTCCCCGGAGCCCATCATGACCCGGAGCCCATCATGACCCGGAGCCCATCATGACCGAGAGCGCCTCCCGGCCGGAGCTGGTACTGACCGCCCGACTCAACACCTCCGCCGCCGACGCCCGGCGGGGTGTCGTGCGGCTACACCCCGAAGTGCTGGCGGCACTGGGCATTCGAGAATGGGATGCCATCGCGCTGGTCGGCAGCCGGCGAACCGCATCCGTCGCAGGCCGTGCTCCCGCGAACACACCGCACGGGACAGCGTTGCTCGACGACGTGACGCTGTCCAACGCCGGTATCAAGGAGGACGGTTCGATCGCTGTGACGCCGGTATCGGTGCAGGGCGCGAGGACTGTCACCATCGCGGGATCGGCGCTCGCCACCGGGTCCATCTCCGACGCCACCCTCCGGCAGGCCCTGCTCGGCAAGGTACTGACCGTCGGGGATACGGTCTCGCTGCTCCCCCGCGACCTAGGCCCCGGAACGAGCACGAGTGCCGCTACTCAAGCACTCTCGCGAACGTTCGGTGTGGCGTGGACGACGGAACTGTTGACGGTCTCGTCCACCGACCCCTCCGGCGGTCCGGTCAGTGTCCAGCCCAATTCGGCTGTCGGCTGGGGCGACGGCAACCACGGTGCGAAAGCCCCCAGTGCGAAAGCCCCCAGCGCGCGGGTCCCCAGTGTGACGGTCGAACGCCGGATTGCCCCGACCGTGCCCGCCACCGAGTTGGTCGGGGTGACGGCGCAGCTGGAGAAACTCTCCGAATGGCTACGTCTGGCTCTGGACGAATCCGAGCTGCTGGCCAGACTGGGCGCCTCACCGCATCTCGGTGTGCTTGTCACCGGTCCAGGTGGAGTCGGCAAGTCGACGCTGGCCCGCGCCGCGCTGGCAGGCAGGTCGGTCGTCGAGCTCGACGGGCCTTCGGTCGGGGCGCTCGATGCCGCCGCACGTGTGGAGGCCATCTCCTCGGCCGTCGATCGCCTCAGCGGAGGTGGCGTCCTGCTGGTCACCGACATCGACGCCCTCCTGCCCGTCACCCCGGAACCCGCGTCGACGCTGGTGCTGGATCAGCTGCAGCGAGCCGTCGACACCACGGGGGTCGCTTTCGTGGCCACCACGGCCCACCCGGAGGGGACCGACTCCAGACTTCGCGCACAGGATCTGTGCGACCGCGAGCTGACGCTGTCGCTACCGGACGGGGCAGGGCGCACCGCGTTCCTCGAACATCTCCTTCGCACAGCACCGACGGACAACCTCACGCTCGGCGAGATCGCCTCGCGAACACCGGGTTTCGTGGTGGCCGACCTTGCCGCGCTCGTTCGGGAATCTGCCCTGCGCGCCGCCACGCGAGCGAGCAACGGGAAATCGGAGCCACAGATCATTCAGGACGATCTAGTGGGCGCCCTCGACGTGATTCGACCGCTTTCACGCTCGGGTAGCGAGGAACTCGCCATCGGAAGCATCACGCTCGACGATGTGGGCGACATGGTCGAGACTAAGCAGGCTCTCACCGAGGCGGTACTGTGGCCGCTACGGCACCCGGATTCCTTCGCGCGCTTGGGTATCGAACCGCCTCGTGGGGTGCTGCTCTACGGACCACCCGGATGCGGCAAGACGTTCCTCGTTCGCGCCCTCGCCAGTTCCGGTCAATTGAGCGTGCACGCCGTCAAAGGTGCTGAGCTGATGGACAAGTGGGTCGGCTCCTCGGAGAAGGCCGTGCGGGAATTGTTCCAACGCGCCCGAGACTCCGCTCCGTCACTGATCTTTCTCGACGAGGTCGATGCGCTTGCGCCGCGGCGTGGACAGAGTGCCGACTCCGGCGTCGGCGACCGAGTGGTGGCGTCCTTGCTGACGGAATTGGACGGCGTCGAACCGCTACGCGATGTCGTCGTGCTCGGCGCGACCAACAGGCCAGATCTGATCGATCCCGCGCTGCTGCGGCCCGGTCGTCTCGAGCGGTTGGTATTCGTCCCACCGCCGGACGCCGAGGCACGCAAGGCCATTCTCCAGGCGTCGGGCAAGTCCGTTCCGCTGGCCGAGGATGTCGACCTGGATGCGCTGGCAGACGACCTCGACGGTTATTCGGCAGCGGACTGTGCCGCGTTGCTCCGCGAGGCCGCACTGACGGCGCTGCGCAGGTCGATGGACGCCACCGATGTCACCGCCGAGGACGTCGAGACCGCGCGCCGCACGGTGCGTCCCTCGCTCGATCCCGAGCAGGTGGCGAACCTGAAGGCGTTCAGCGAGGGCGCTTCGCGCATGTGAGCGGAAATACGTGTCCCACTATGTATTTCCGCTCACGTGCGCCGGAGGCGCCTATTTCCAGCGGGCCAGCAGCCGGTCGGCCTCGCTGGCGAGCGCGCCCTGCAGCAGCGGGCCGAAGCTGATGCGCCCCACGCCCAACGATGCGAAGTGCGCCAGGTCCCCCTTCGCCGGATCCGCGATGGCGTTGATGGGCAGCGGAAGCTCCTCGGCCAGGCGTTTGTGGTCCGCATCGCTGTGGAAGCCCACGGGGTACAGCGAGTCGGCGCCTGCCTCCGCCGCAAGCTTCAGCCGGGCGATGGCACGGTCGACACGGTCGCTCTCGTCGCCGACCTGCTTGACGAACAGGTCCGTGCGGGCGTTGACGACCACGTGCACGTCGGTCGCGTCCGAGGCGGTTCGCAGTGCGCCGACGAAGTCCGCGTGCTCCTGGGCCTCGCGGAGCCGTCCACCTTCACTGTGCACGGTGTCCTCGATGTTGAGACCGACGGCGCCAGCCGCGATCAAACCCTCGATCAGCCGGCTCGGCTCCTGCCCGTAGCCGGATTCGATGTCGACCGAAAGTGGTACATCGACGGCGGAACTGATCTGGGAGATCCGCGTGAGGAGTTCCTCGAAGGTGATGCCTTCGTTGTCGGGCTTGCCGATGGAGTCCGAGACGGGGTGACTCCCGACGGTGAGTGCGGCGAATCCGGCCGAGACCGCCAGATTTGCCGACCATGCGTCCCACACGGTGGGCAGAACGACTGGTGCGCCCGGCTTGTGCAGTTCGAGCAGGGTGGTGGCCTTCTGAGACAAACTCGTCATAGGTGCTCCTGACCTCGGGTTGTGAGAACGTACGTTCTCGCAGTCCCCAGCGTACCTGCGCCCGCCGCTACGTCAATCGATCAAGCCCAGTTCTTTCATGCGGTCGAACACCATCAACGAGCCAGGGGCGACGTCCGGCATCGCCGCGTACTCATCCCGCGTGAAGAAGCGAATCTCGGCAATCTCACTGGTCGGCGCGGGCTCGGAGAGTATCTCCGCTCGAAAGCAATGAAGCTCGAGCGCAGTGCCGGGGGCGTGCCCCCACGCTTGGCATCGGAACACGCCCAGCAGCTCGACGTCGACCACCCCGGTGTCGAGCTCCTCGCGAATCTCTCGGTGCAGCGCGTCGACAGGAGTCTCGCCGGGGTCGATCTTGCCGCCGGCCATGTAGAACGCGGACTTGCCCGCAGACCTGGCCTGGATCATTCGACGATCCCGCACATACGCCAGGCCTGCGGTTCGAATCACGGAGGTCACTTCGGGATCAGTGGCTTCTCGGCCCGCACCTTCAACTGCTGAACCGCCCAGGTGTTGCCGTCCGGATCCGCGAAGCCGAACAAGGTGCCACCATCACGCTCATCTACGACGACGATCTCGCTCGCCTCCACGCCGCGGCCGAGCAACTCCTCCCGGGCGGCATAGGCGTCGGACACCACGAGCTGTAGACCTCGAAGCGACCCCGGCGCCATCTCCTGCTGCCCAGGCAAAGTCCCGATCACGACGGAGCATCCCGATCCGCGCGGAGTGAGCTGAGCAAAGTTCATGTGCTCGTTCACCGTGTGATGGTCCAGCGCGAAGCCCACCTTGTCGCGGTAGAACTCGATTGCCCGATCGAGTTCGGACACAGGAACGACGACAACTTCCAGAGTCCAGTCCATCGCCCGTCAGCTCTCCTGGAGAATCCGGTCGAGACTTCGATATCCCTCGGTCACACCCTGCTCCATCCCGCTCTGCACCATTCCATCGCGCGCCTCGACAGAGGGGTAGACACTGTGGGCTTCCAGACGCGTGCGTCCGTTCAGGTCGACGAACGTCAGCGACTCGATGCTGACAGAATCAGGGAACCCTTCGAACTCGAATGTCTGGATCGCGAACTCGTTCTCGCGCACCACGTGGAATACCCCGTTGAACGCATACTCGGAGCCCTCGGGGTCGATGTGCACATAGCGGTATCGACCGCCCGTGCGGAACTCGTAGATATCTATCCGCATTTCGTAGCCGCTGGGGCCCAGCCACTGCTTCAACAGATCCGGGTCCCGGTGAGCCCGGAAGACGGCGTCGACCGGCGCGTCGAACTCGCGCGTCATGTCGATGAAGGGGAGGCCCTCCGGTGCTGTGATGTCGACAGGATTACTCATCTTTGTTCTCCCTGTGTGGTGAGCAGCTCGTCGAGGTTTCGGAACTGCTGTTCGGCGATGATTCGGTACTTGTCGATCCACGCGGTCAGCTCCTCGAGCCGGCGTGCGTCGAGATGCACGGGTCGACGCTGGGCGTCACGCGAGCGAGTGACCAGGCCTGCTTTCTCGAGCACCTGGATATGCCGCGAGACCGCTTGCTTGCTGATCTCGAACGGCTCGGCCAGATCGTTCACGGTCTGCGGTCCACGACTCAAACGCGCCACGATTGTCCGACGGACCGGGTCGGCGAGAGCCATGAACGCCGAATCCAGCCGAGCGACGCTCGATTCGTCGCTCATGATCAACTAACTCCTTTATCAACCAACGTGTTGACAACGGTAGCAGCAGGCACACCCACCGGTCAATGGATTCCGACCGCACGGTGCGCAACGAAATATGTACCCGAAGTAGGATGAACTCACCCTGCACTCGAAGGCCGAGTGTCCGGCACGCGAGCACACCCACACCTACACCCACTCGACGCCGCCCCGACGACCACCGTGTCGCATGCACGACACGATCACAGAGACGACGGAGTACCTTCCTTGCTCGCCATCCTGATCGCGCACACGGTGGCAGCTTTGTGCGCGCCGATGTTGGTCCGCTGGTGGGGCCGCAACGCCTTCTTCGCGCTGGCTCTGGTCCCGCTCGTGAGCCTGGGCTGGGTGGTCGAGCACTGGAACACCCAGCAGACGCTGAGCATCGAGTGGGTCCCGGGTCTGTCGATGAACATCGACATGAGGTTCGACTCCCTCGCCGCCATCATGTCCCTGCTGGTCCTCGGCATCGGCGCCCTGATCCTCCTCTACTGCGCGCGCTACTTCGAGGACGACGAACCCCGACTCGGACTGTTCGCCGCCGAGATGGTGGCGTTCGCCGGCGCCATGTTCGGCCTGATCACCAGCGACAACATGCTGGTGCTGTACATCTTCTGGGAGATCACCACAGTCCTGTCGTTCCTCCTCGTCGGCCATTACGCCGAGCGCGCCTCCTCGCGCCGCGCGGCAACACAGGCACTTCTGGTCACCACCGCCGGCGGGCTGGCGATGCTTGTCGGCATCATCGTGCTGGGCCAGGCGGCGGGAAGCTACAACCTCTCCGACGTCATCGCCGACGCGCCCTCCGGCTGGCTGCCCGGTGTGGCGATCGTGCTCATCCTCATCGGCGCGCTGTCCAAGTCCGCGATCGTGCCACTGCACTTCTGGCTCCCCGGCGCCATGGCCGCGCCGACCCCGGTCAGCGCCTACCTCCATGCAGCGGCGATGGTGAAGGCCGGCATCTATCTGGTGGCCCGACTGGCCCCGGGCTTTGCCGACTCGGGACCGTGGCGCGCCACCGTCATCACGCTCGGCCTGCTGTCGATGATCATCGCCGGCTGGCGAGCCCTACGCGCATTCGACCTCAAACTCGTCCTCGCCTTCGGCACGGTCAGCCAGCTGGGCTTCCTGATGGTTCTCGTCGGCATCGGCACCGAGAAAGCGATGCTGGCCGGCCTGACGATGGTGCTGGCGCACGCGATGTTCAAGGCGACGTTGTTCATGGTGGTCGGCATCATCGACCACACGACGGGCACCCGCGATATTCGCAAACTCGCTCACCTCGGAAAGAAGGCTCCGATCCTTGCGGTCATCGCCGCCCTTGCCGCCGCGAGCATGGCCGGGCTGCCACCGTTCCTCGGGTTCGTCGGCAAGGAAACCGCATTCTCTGCGGTCCTCGACACCCCTGCCCTCGCTCCCGCGGTCAGCGCCCTCGTTCTCACCGGCCTCGTTCTCGGGTCGATTCTGACGGTCACCTACAGCATTCGTTTCGTGTGGGGCGCTTTCGGCCGCAAGCATCTCGAACGTCCGAGTCCCGCCGTGGCCTCGATGCACGCCCCCGGCGCACTGTTTCTCGCCGTCCCGGCGTTCCTCGCCGTTCTCGGCGCCGTGGCCGGAGTCGCCTCCCCGGTGGTGGGGCGTCTCGTCGAGCCCTACACGTTCACCGTCGACTCCTACGGACAGGCGCCGTACCACCTCTCGCTCTGGCACGGCTTCAACCTGCCCCTCGCGCTGTCGGCGGTAGTCGTCACCGGCGGTGTCGCGCTGTTCATCGCGCATCGCGTGGTCAACAGACTCAACTTCGAGCATCCACCACTCGGCAACGCCGACCGAGCCTACGACGCCGTGCTCAAGGCCATGGACACCATCTCCATCCGTATCACCGGCACCACCCAGCGCGGCTCACTGCCACTGACGCAGGGAATCATCCTCACCACACTCGTCCTGCTGCCGATGATGATCTTGGCCACCAGCAGCGCGCCCGATCTGAAATTCGTCTTCTTCGAGACCCCGCTGCAACTGATCGTCGGGGGCATCATGATTGCCGGCGCGCTGGGCGCGACGGTGATGCGCAACCGCCTCGCCAGCGTGATTCTGGTCGGGTTGACCGGCTACGGCTGTGGCGTGATATTCGCCTTGCACGGCGCCCCGGATCTGGCTCTCACACAGTTGTTGGTCGAGACACTGACCCTGGTCATCTTCGTTCTCGTACTACGCAAATTGCCGGCCGAGGTCGACGACCGTGGAGCTGCGGGCTACCGCCTACCCCGAGCCCTGCTGTCCATCGCGGTCGGCGTCACCGTCACCGTTCTCGGCGTCTTCGCCATGAGTGTTCGCAACACCGACCCGATATCGCTGCTCCTACCCGAGGCCGCATACGAACTGGGCGACGGCAAGAACATCGTCAACGTTCTACTCGTCGACATCCGCGCCTGGGACACCCTCGGCGAAATCTCGGTCCTGCTGGTGGCCGCCACCGGCGTCGCGAGCCTGGTATTCCGCAACCGCCGGTTCGGCAGCGCTCCGCGTGTGTCCGACGCCCCGGCCACCGACTCCGGCAACGGCGGCAGCTCGGACGCCACGTGGCTGCTCGGCGGCGAGCTCATCGATCCTCGACACCGCTCACTCGTCCTCGAAGTCACCACTCGGTTGCTGTTCCCGACGATCATGGTGCTGTCGGTGTACTTCTTCTTCGCCGGGCACAACGCTCCGGGCGGCGGATTCGCAGGCGGGTTGACGGCCGGTCTCGCGCTCGTCCTGCGGTACCTGGCCGGCGGTCGCTACGAACTCGGCGAGGCAGTTCCCATCGATGCAGGCAAGATCCTCGGAATCGGACTGGTCTTCGCCTCCGGCACAGCGCTGGCCTCGATGTTCCTGGGTGCGCCCGTGTTGAGCTCGGCCACCCTCGAGGTGACGCTGCCGCTGCTCGGCGACATCAAACTGGTCACTGCCCTGTTCTTCGACTTCGGTGTGTATCTCATCGTGGTCGGTCTCGTACTCGACGTACTCCGAAGCCTCGGTGCTCGTCTCGACGCACAGGCGGAGTTGGATGTTCAGGTGAAGTCCCGATGACCGCGAACCTCGGCCTGCTGTCCTTGGCGGGCATGCTCGTCGCGTGCGGGGTCTACCTGCTGCTCGAACGCTCGATCACCAAGATGTTGCTGGGAGTGTTGTTGTTCAGCAACGGCGTCAACATCTTGATCATGACGGTCGGTGGTCCCCCAGGAAACCCGCCGATCGTCGGCCGGGACAGCGCCATCCACGACACGATGGCCGACCCGTTGGCGCAGGGTGTGATCCTCACCGCGATCGTCATCACGATGGGTATCGCGGCGTTCGTCCTCGCCCTCGCCTACCGCTCGTTCACCCTCAACACCAAGGACGCGATCGAGAACGACCCGGAGGACACCAAGGTCTCCAGGCGACGCTCCGTGGCCGAGGCGCCCGACCGAGACCGTTCCGACGACCCGGTCACCGGTGAGCCCAGCTTCGGCGGAGATGCGTTCGACTCCCGAGGAAATCCCATCCCGATCGAGCAGTTGAAGAACCTCGAGGACCTCGAATGCTACGAGGATCTGCATGACGGTGACTTCGAGGACGACGAGGACGAACTGCACGGGCTCGACGGCCTGGACAACGCGGAGATGTCCGACAGGGAGAAACGCGAAAGCGATCGCGAAGAGAAGAGGGGAGAGACAACATGACCGTCTCCCCCGACGTCCTGAGCATCCTCACGCCGCTACCCGTTCTGATTCCGCTCTTCGCCGCCGCATTGACGCTCGTCCTCGGCCGCCGACCCCGCGCTCAGCGACTCATCACGATCACGGCACTCGTCGCCGTCCTCGCTGTGTCCTCGATGCTGCTGTATCTCGCGGACCGGGGCGGCGCCTCCGCCATCCAGGTGGGCGGCTGGGATTCACCGATCGGCATCTCGCTCGTCGTCGACCGGCTCTCGGCCATGATGCTGGTGGTCAGCTCCATCGTGCTGCTCGCCGTCATGGTCTACTCGATCGGTCAGGGCATTCGAGACGGCAACGAGAACCAGCCCGTATCGATCTTCCTGCCGACGTACCTGGCATTGACCGCAGGGGTCAGCAACGCGTTCCTGGCAGGTGACCTCTTCAATCTCTACGTGGGATTCGAAGTCCTGCTCGTGGCGTCGTTCGTGCTGTTGACACTCGGGGCGAGCGCCGACCGAGTCCGGGCGGGCGTCTCGTACGTCATGGTCTCGGTGGTGTCCTCGCTCATCTTCCTCACCGGCATCGGTCTGATCTACGGTGCGACGGGGACACTGAATCTTGCGCACCTGGCCACCCGTCTCGACGACATTCCGACGGGCACCAGGACTGCGATCTTCGCCGTTCTACTCGTCGCCTTCGGCATCAAGGCGGCCGTGTTCCCACTGTCGACGTGGTTGCCGGACTCCTACCCCACCGCGCCCGCCCCCGTCACCGCGGTGTTCGCCGGCTTGCTGACCAAAGTCGGCGTCTACGCCATCATCCGGGCCCACACGTTGCTGTTCCCCGACGGCTCCCTCGACAAGGTCCTGATGGTGTGCGGGCTGCTGACGATGCTCGTGGGCATCTTCGGTTCGCTGGCGCAGACCGACATCAAGCGCCTGCTCTCGTTCACCCTCGTCAGCCACATCGGCTACATGGTGTTCGGTGTCGCGCTCTCCACGCAGGCGGGCCTGTCCGGGGCCATCTACTACGTCGCTCACCACATCATCGTCCAGACCACCCTCTTCCTCGTCGTCGGACTGATCGAACGGCAAGCCGGCTCGTCCTCGCTGCGGCGCCTCGGCGGACTCGCCGCCGCCAGCCCGGTCCTGGGCATCGTGTTCCTGGTACCGGCTCTGAATCTGGGCGGTATCCCACCGTTCTCGGGTTTCATCGGGAAAGTTGCGTTGCTGCAGGCCGGCAGCGCCGACGGCAGCGTGCTCGCCTGGATGCTCGTCGCCGGCGGTACGGTGACCAGCCTGTTGACTCTCTACGCCGTCACCCGCGTGTGGACCAAGGCGTTCTGGCGGGCACGCGCCGACGCCCCCGAGGGCGACCTGGCCGACAGCTCCCCGTCGGCGCTGCTCGACGATTCGAACGACATCCAGCTCGCCGACCGCGAGGACGTCGGACGAATGCCCGCCTTCATGCTCATCCCGACGATCGGGCTGGTGATCGTCGGCTTGTCCCTCACCGTGTTCGCCGGCCGAATCATCGACATCAGCGATCGCGCGGCAGCCGATCTGCGTGACCGGTCGGTGTACATCGACGCCGTCCGCGGTGACGGATTTCTCGGCGACGCTTCCGAGGCTGCGGAGGGCCGGTGATGTTCAACAAGGATGTGTTCAACAACCGTTTCCTGCTGCTGAGACTGTGGACACTGATCTGGCTCACGGCAGTCTGGGTCCTACTGTGGGGCAATCTGAGCTGGGCAAACGTTCTCGGCGGCATCGTCATCGGGCTCGGGATCATGATGCTGCTGCCGCTGCCCAAGGTGCCTGTCCAGGGCCGAATCCATGTGTTGTCGCTCGTTCGGCTCGTGGGGCTTTACGTCTACCTGGCTGCCGAATCCAGCGTCAACGTGGCCTGGTTGGCGGTCCGGCCCAAGGCGCCACCGATCACGGGCGTGGTTCGTTTCCGCATCACCATCAAGTCCGATCTCGTGCTCACCCTCTTCGTGGACGGGCTCAACCTCTTCCCCGGCACACTGGTACTGGAAATCGACCAGACCCGCAGGCTCATCTACGTCCACTTGCTCGATATGGGAAGCCAGAAGGCCGTCGATTCGTTCTTCCGGTCCGTCCGTCGCCTCGAAAGATTGTTCATCGCCGCATTCGAACGTGACGCCGAGTGGGCCCCCAGTTCCAGTCACGGCGAGGACCAAGCAAGCCACCACGGAATGGACAGCGATGACACAGCAGACGACGACACAGTCGGCGATGCCATCATCGACACCGAGGTGATCGGAGAAGACCTGAAGGCACCGCCGGAGCGTCGCGACGACAAGAAGATCGACGACGAACGACAGGGAGACTGGACGTGATTGTCGTACTCGCAATCTCGGGGGTACTGCTGATCGCCGCCGCTGTCATCACCACCTACCGCCTGCTCGCCGGTCCGGGCACCCTGGATCGGCTCGTCGCCATGGACACCATTCTGGCGGTGGCGATGTGCGGCCTGGCCGTATGGTCCGTGTACAGCCTCGACACCACCATCGTGCCCGCCATCGTTGCGCTGTCGCTGATCAGTTTCGTCGGCTCTGTCAGCGTCGCGCGATTCAGAGTGAAGGACGAATGAACACAGTTCTCGATGTGATCTCAGGAACGTTCATACTGCTGGGTGCCGTTTTCGCCTTCACCGCAGCGGTAGGGGTCGTTCGATTCGCCGACACACTCTCGCGCATGCACGCTGCTACCAAACCGCAGGTAGTCGGGCTGGTCCTGGTGCTGACAGGCGCCGTGATTCAGCTGCGCGGAAACGTCGACATCTGGATGTTGGTACTCGTCGGCATATTCACGCTGACCACCGCACCCATCATCGCGCACAACGTGGGGCGCACCGCCTACCGCGAGCAGCGTGGCCGCGACGGCCTCAGGATCGTCAACGAGCCCGAGAACTGAGCCGCACGACCTTGCGTCACGAACGCAGCTCCGCGACCAAGGACGCAACGACGGACTTCAGGTTCCCGCCGGACTCGGCGGCAACGCGCCGCTGACGCTGATACGACGCGCCGCGCCGCGGAATCTCGGCGACCGAGGCCAACTCGTCAGCGCACCCGAGGCGCACAGCCGTCGGAGTCAGCTTCTCGAGCAGATCGTTCAAATCGTCGGTGACCAAACGTTCGTTGCTATCGGCGTCCAGGATGATCTCGGCCTCGAGTCCGTATCGGGCGGCGCGCCACTTGTTCTCCTGGACATGCCACGGCGGCATGCTCGGAAGCTGCTCCCCCGCTTCCAGGCGTGCGTCGAGATCGACGATGAGGCAGTGCGTCAGGGCGATCAGCGCCGCCAGCTCACGCCGAGTGGACACGCCGTCGCACACGCGGACCTCGATGGTCCCCCACTTCGGGGCCGGCCTGATGTCCCAGTGCAAACCACCCAACTGCTCGATGACGCCGGTCTTCATCTGATCGCGAACGAAACCCTCGAATTGACCCCAGTTCTCGAACTGGAACGGAAGGCCCGCGGTGGGCAGCTGCTGAAACATCAGTGCGCGATTGCTGGCGTATCCGGTGTCCGAGCCAGCCCAGATCGGCGACGAAGCCGACAACGCCAACAGGTGGGGATACTGCAGAAGCAACGAGTTGAGGATCGGGAACACTTTGTCCGGAGACGACACACCCACGTGCACGTGCACTCCCCAGATGAGCATCTGACGTCCCCACCACTGGGTTCGTGCGATCAACTCGTCGTAGCTGGGTGACCTGGTCAGCACCTGCGTGGACCACTCCGCAAACGGGTGTGTTCCGGCGGAGAAGAGATCGATACCGAGCGGGTGCGCGGCCCGGCGTACCAGCTCGAGCGATTCGCCGAGGTCGTCCATGGCCTCACCGACGTTGTCGCACACTCCTGTGACGAGTTCGACGGTGTTGCGCAGGAGTTCCTTCGTCACGCGCGGCGTCTGCGCCCCGGCGAGTTCGGTGACTCCGGCCATCACCTCTTCAGCGGAATTGACCAGGTCGAGGGAAGTCTTGTCCACCAACGCGATTTCCCATTCGACACCGAGCGTCGGACGAAGCGAGGAGTCGAAGTGGATCCGCGGAGCGTTCACTTATTCCAGGACCGCGCAAGCAACCCGTCCGCCGGCATCACCGGTCATAAGGGTCATCTCGTCCGGCACTGCAGCACCGTCGGCAAGGGTGTAGCGCGGCGGGATGTTCGCGAAGTTGTCCGGGCCCTCGTGGATGAGCAGGGACCGGCCGCCGTCGGCACGCAGATCGTCGAGAGTGACTGCATCGGTGGTGGTGACGAGCATCCCGGTGCCGTCTTCGCCGACCCTCAACGATGTCAGATCGCCGCTCGACGGGTACTCGGTGCGGCCGTCGAGCTGCAGGTGACCGCCGGCGGACAGGAAGTTGCCGGGCTCGCCGCCTGCGGGGGCAACCGAGTTCGGCTCGCATACGCCGACGGTGTGGATGTGCATGCCGTGGAAGCCCGGTTCCATATCCTCGGCCTCGACCGTGATCGTCAGGTGGTCGCCATCCTCGACGATCGACACCGTGCCGACGGTGTTGCCGTCTGCGCTTTCGAGATCTGCGGTGATCGCGCTCTCTGATGCCCGGCTGCCCACGGGAGCGTCGGCTTCGACTGCCGAGGCATTCGGGTCCTCGCTACCGGTCCATACCGGGGGCGTCGTGCCGGGCACGTCCGATGGCGTCTCCGGGGCGCCGCACGCCACCAAGCCGAATGCCGCCACGGCGACTACCGGTGCCGCAAAACGCAGGGAGCGAGTCGCCGATCGGGGTGTGGTGCTCGGTGCCATGAAAAGTGCTCCTTCGTGGGGCAGGCTGGGCGTGTGCGTCGATCATAACTATGCCCGGTAGTACTGACTCATTCGGTCATAGCGGGAGCTATTCGGTGACAACGACGACTACACCGTCGCTGTACGCGGAGACCGTGGCCGGGGCGGCTTGGGCGCTCACACCGAGCTGCTGGGCGATCTCCTGCGCCGCGGCCTGCGCGCTTGACGCCGAGCCGTAGAAGACGGTCGTCGTAGGAATCTGTGATTCGACGTAGTTGCCGGTCTCGACGATCGTCCATCCCTGGGCCGTCAGAGTCGATGCGGTGTCCGCCGCCAACCCCGAGACGTTGCTGTTGTTGAGCACAAGCACATCGACATCCGACGGATCGACACTGGCCTCCGGTTCCGGGGTGGCCGAGGCCGCTGGGGCCTGCGGCGCCGACGCTGCAGACCCTGATCCTTGGCCGTCCGGCCCCTCGGCGACCTCACTCGTCGCGTCGGGAGCTGCTTCTTCGCTGTCGCTGTCCGAGCCGCTCAACGACAATGCACCGATCGCTGCGAACAGAATCGCCAGCGATATCAACACCATTGCCAGTGCGCGGAGCGGGGGGCCGGACGATTCCGGATTGGGACTGCTCACACTCGAAGACACTAGTTGATGGAAACTCTGCCCCTACCAAACCCTTCAGACGTCGAAGCCGAGCCTGCGGGCCGCTCGGGCCTTCTGCCTGCTGGCGCGCAGCCTTCGTAGTCGCTTCACCAGCATCGGATCGGCAGCGAGGGCTTCTGGTCGGTCCACCAGAGCATTGAGGACCTGGTAATAGCGGGTCGCGGACATCGAGAAGAGTTCTTTGATGGCCTCTTCCTTGGCGCCGGCGTACTTCCACCACTGGCGCTCGAAGGACAGGATGTCGTGCTCACGCCGAGTGAGACCGTCCTCGCCGACCTCATTGACGTTGGTGGCCTTGTCGGACTGCTGAGACTGGTTCTGGTCACGCGCTGCTGCGCCGTCCATCTCACTCCTCGACTTCTCGAACCCGCATCAGCGGATCCGTCTTCTGTGCGTTCATGCTGCCTCTGCCGCCATGCCGGCCCCCCTCAGATTCGCATCGACGCACCCGCCGAGGCGGGTATCCGACACGAATTACACACGTGTGTTTCGGCCCTTATTCAACCATGATGCATACGACGCGCACGCCGCCTGCGGTAGGCGCGGCGAGTCGCGTGCATCTCGTTCGGGTTCACCGAGTGCAGTGTCCTCGATCGCGCGCCGTTATTCTTGTCGACCATGGCAATTCTTCCGATCCGGATCGTCGGCGACCCGGTCCTCCACACCCCGACCGAACCCGTCACACAAACGCCCGCCGAACTCGCCGATCTCATTGCTGACATGTACGAGACACTCGACGCCGCCAACGGCGTCGGGCTGGCCGCGAACCAGATCGGCATCCCACTGCGGTTGTTCATCTACGACTGCCCGGACGAGGGCCCCGACGGAAAGATGATCCGCCGGACGGGCGAGGTGATCAACCCCGTCCTCGAGACGTCGGACATCCCCGAGACGATGCCGGACCCGGATGACGACGAAGAAGGATGCCTGTCCGTTCCCGGGGAGCAGTATCCGACGGGGCGGGCGGACTGGGCGCGGGTGCGAGGCACCGACGCCAAGGGCGAGCCGGTCGAGATCGAAGGCACCGGTTTCTTTGCCCGCATGCTGCAACACGAGGTCGGCCACCTCGACGGCTTCCTGTACGTCGACGTGCTGATCGGACGCAATGCCCGCGCCGCGAAGAAGGCGATCAAGCGAGCAGGGTGGGGCAAGCCGGGCCTGTCGTGGATACCGGGAACCGTCAGCGACCCGTTCGGCCACGAGGACGACTGAGTGGCTGCGGCCGGGGGAGTTCCAGTGGGGGCGATTCCAGCGGGCACGAGGGTCACGCTGCGCTACCGGCTTCCGCCCGGGTCCAGCCATCCGATGACCGACATCATCGGTGAACTCATCTCCTCCGATGAGGAGTCGGTCGCGGTGCGGGCACGGGACGGGAGGGTCGTCCAGATCGCCCGCGATCGGGTGGTGGCGCTGAAGGCGCTCGGCCCGAGGCCGATCCGCACCCGCCGCATGTGAGTGAAAGTACATAGCAGGACACGTATTTCCACTCACATGCGCGAAGCGCCTAAGGTGGCGTCCGTGCGATTGGCTACGTGGAACGTGAATTCTGTCCGCTCTCGTCAGGATCGGATCGTCGAGTGGCTGTTGCGCTCGGATATCGATGTGCTGGCGATGCAGGAAACGAAATGCAAGGACACGCAGTTTCCGTACGAGCGATTCACTGAGATGGGTTACGAGGTGGCGCATGTCGGCCTCAGTCAGTGGAACGGCGTGGCTCTGCTCTCGCGCGTCGGACTCGAGAACGTGCAGGTCGGCTTCGAGGATCAGCCGGGGTTCAGTAAGGATCCCGAGATCGAGGCGGTGCGCGAGGCCCGGGCGATCGGCGCGAGCTGCGGCGCCATCCAAATCTGGAGCCTGTACGTGCCCAACGGCCGCGACCTCGCCGATCCGCACTACACGTACAAGCTCGAGTGGTTGGCGAAGCTACGCGCCGACGCGCAGGCGTGGCTGACGGCCGATCCGCAGGCGCAGATCGCGCTCGTCGGCGATTGGAACATCGCCCCGACCGACGATGATGTGTGGGATCCGGCGCTGTTCGAGGGCAAGACCCATACCTCGCAGCCGGAGCGCGATGCGTTCGCCTCGTTCGAGGAGATCGGTTTCAGCGAGTTGACGCGTCAATTCACGCCGGAGCCCAGGACATTCACCTACTGGGACTACACCCAGTTGCGCTTTCCAAAGAAGCAGGGCCTGCGGATCGACATGGCCCTGACCTCTCCGGCGCTCACCCCACGTGTGTCCGGTGCTTCTATCGACCGTGAGGAGCGCAAGGGCAAGGGCGCGAGCGATCACGCACCGGTGATCGTCGAGATTTCCTGACGCGCTTTCGGTTGCGCGAGCTTCACCGCGAGCGCCACAGACCCAACGAGTATCAGGAGGCCGTGGGCGACGCGAATCCACGGCGGACCGAAGAACTGCGGCAGGAACAGCACGAACCCGGCGGCGAAGACCCACCCCTGCCACGTAGCGACTTCCCGGGCGAGAGCGATGACCCCGACTGCGATCGCGACGAGCCCCAAACCGAACATGGTCACCTGGACAGGCCCGTATCTGATGGGCTCAGCCAGGTCGACGAGGGTGACATCGCCCGTTTCCTGTGCGCGGACGCCGAGCACGTTCAGTGCGAAGGTTTCGGCGCCGTAGTAGGGAAGCAGCAGGCCGACGCCGATCCACGTCGCCGACTCCGCGAACTGGCCCACCTGCATGGCTCTGACGACCAATGCCAATGCGATGAAGCCCAGCATCGCGCTGACGTGGGCAGCTATCCACAGCGGTGAGGCGAATGCATCGGCGCCGGCGGTGCCCGTTTCGGTGGAGTACGGCCGCAACACCGGATAGATCACGAACAGAACGCCGGTGATCAGGAGCAGGAATGTGGTCTTTCGGTCTGACATGGATACACCCTCTCGTCAGGAGAGCAGCGCTCTCACCAAAGAGCAGTATTCATTGCGGCGACCCTCAAAGCAAGAGCGGCGCTCTCGTTTCGATGCCGCGTCACGCCACCAGATCGAGAAATTCCGGATGGCGGGCGAGATATCGACGCACGTAAGTGCAGATCGGAACGATGCGCCAGCCACGATCACGCGCGGTATTGAGCGCACCACGCACGAGAACGCCGGCCCATCCCCGGTCTCCGTAATCCTCGACGACAACCGTGTGCATAAAAGCCACAGCCCCGTCCTCGCCGTCGCGGTACCCGAGTATGCCGATCAGCTCGTCGGCGACGAAGAGATCGAACCTACTGTGCGTGACGTTGTCCTCGATGCGAACCGCAGCAGCCAACGCAGCGGGCGACGAGAGATCCAAGGATGTGTGATCCATGTCACTATGACTACACCGGCACAGTGAGGGACCGAAGGAATTGGCGAAATTGGATAGCAATTCGAAGCCACGTCGAGTTGCAACCGTTACGAGCAGAACCAGGCAACCCCCGACTACAAGGGAACAGCGATGTCCGCATAATCAGGGTTCGCGGCCAGGAAACGCTGAACGTAGGTGCACACAGGCTTGACCTTCCAGCCGTACGACCGGGCGGTGTCCAGTGACCTCCGCACGAGGATGGCAGCAAGTCCCTGATGGCCGAAGTCCTCGGTGACAACAGTGTGCATGAACGAGACGACGTGAGTCCGAGGTCCGCGTTTGGCCGAGGACTCGACTTCGTAGTATCCGACGATTCCCACCAAATCACCGTTGAGCCGCAACTCGAATCGATTCTGGTCGGTATTGATGGAAACGTCAGCACTGGGTGTACCGGCAAGCATGGGTCACCTCCTTACATGTAGAGAGTTGGGTCGAAGCGTCGTGATCGTTATGTGACCTACACCACTATTAAACATGTGAACCGCATGCTTGTCACCCTTTTGCAGCGACAAACCTTCGGTGCCGTAGGTTCGCAACCTCGATGCAACATCACGACTGGTAAGTGTCACAGTCGCCAATCATCGCCGTTGTGATGCAACAACATTCATCGGTGAACAAGCATCTGTGGCCGCACCGGACATCCCTGCCGTACTGTCTTCTCGTGAAGTTTCTACCGCTTGCCCCGCACGGCTCGACGCCTCTGCGCGTGCTCACCATCGCCGGTACCGACTCCGGCGGGGGTGCTGGCATTCAAGCCGACAGTCGCACCATGGCCCTGTGCGGTGTCCACGCATGCGTCGCTGTCGCGGCGGTGACCGTACAGAACTCCGTCGGCGTCAGCGGCTTTCACGAGATCCCGCCGACGATCGTTGCCGACCAGGTTCGCTCGGTGGTGGGCGATATCGGCGTCGGCGCGGCGAAGACCGGCATGCTCGCCTCCACCGCGATCATCGAGGCCGTCACAGCGGTGTGCACCGACGTCGGCATCGGCAGAGACCAGCCAGTTCCACTCGTCGTCGATCCAGTCTGCGCATCGATGCACGGTGACCCGCTTCTGCACGACGAGGCACTCGACGCCATCCGTCACACCCTCTTTCCCATCGCAACGCTCGTGACACCCAATCTCGACGAGGTGCGACTGATCACCGGCATCGACGTCGTCGACGACGCCACCGCGCACCACGCAGCGCAGGCGCTGCACGCATTGGGTGCGCAATGGGCGTTGGTGAAGGGTGGGCACCTGCGCACGTCGGAGACCAGCACGGACATCCTCTTCGACGGTGATCGATTCCTCGAGTTCACCAGCCCCCGCATCGACACCGGCAACGACCACGGCGGCGGGGACACACTGGCCGCGGCCATCGCATGCGCACTCGCCCACGGATACTCGGTCCCCGAGGCTGTCGCGTTCGGCAAGGAATGGGTCACGCGCTGCCTCGCCGCGTCCTACGACCTGGGCGCCGGGCACGGCCCGGTTTCACCGTTCTGGCGTCTGAATCAATCGGACGATCTTGAGGTCCTCGGGGACACCGCTGAGCTTGGGCGCGAAGAACCCACGCCGATACGGCCGGGTGGTCAGCCCTAATTCCTCCAGTGTTCCTTCCGGGAGCGCGTCGAGGGCGGTGTGCGAAATCATCACGTTGCCGTTCCCGCCCGCTTGCATCACCCGCGCGGCGACGGTGACATCGACCCCGAGCCAGTCGGATCCGATCTGGCGCGGACTGCCCGTATGGATGCCCACGCGCATCGTCGGGGTGTAGCCGTTCACTTCCACTCGGGCGAGCGCGGCACGAGCCGTCACCACCGCTTCGACGGCCTTGTCGGGGTGATAAAACACCGCCATGATGCCGTCGCCCAGCCGCTTGACGACGTGACCACCGCCGGCAGCGACCGCCGGTTCCACAGCCTTTGAGACCTTGCGGAGCAGGGTCAGCGTGTCCGCGTCTCCGGCGCCGAGCGACCAGGTCGAGAACCCGACGATATCGGTGAAGACGATGGTGACATCGCGTTCGCCGTGTCCGCGGCCGGTTCGTTCGAGAACCGCCTGCCAGATCTGCAGGGCGCCGAGCCCGAACTCGCGGGTCGCGCCGGGTTCGTCGTCGAGGAATCTGTCCGCGACGCGTGCGACCGCCAGTGCCGACCCAGGCCCGGCCATGGACAGCGGATCACCGAACGTCGGATCACCGGGGAGTACGCGCCGGACTCGACGGATGACATCGACCACCGCGGGGCGACGGTTGACAGCGCGTATCCACTCGACCGTCGACGCCACGTGCGGGTTCATGAAAACAAGCGTAACTGAAAGTTACACATAATCATTGTCCCGATCGAGCCGCGATGCGGCCCTCGTCCACCGGGACCCCGTTGGGGCCGTCGACCGACTGAGCGTAGGTCCCGATACCGAAACCCACCACCGACGCATTTCTCGCCAGCGCCTCTCGATCGACATTGGCCAGGGTGTCCTCGGGGGTGTGATAGTTCTCGTCGAACGCCTCGCCGGCAATGCCGCCCCATTCCTCGGCCTGCTCTGGCGTCTTCACATCGTCGGCGCCGCTGAACACCCCGCCGGCCGGGATCCCGACGGCGATGAACGGCCCGTAGTCGGAGCGTCCGTCGAAGTCGGTGCCGCCAGCAGCGATTCCTTCCGCCTGCAATCGTTCTACGAACATCCGCTCGATCGCATCCGAACCGGTCGGGCCCGCGGGCGCCCCGACCTGGTCTGAGTCATCGCCGTCGTATGCGAGGTAGCCGGCGTTCGGAGAACCGATCATGTCGAAGTTGAGATAGAGCGCGATATTCGACGCGTCCTCCTCGGACAGAGATTCGACGTATTTGCTCGAACCGACGAGGCCCAGCTCCTCGGCGCCCCAGAATGCGAAACGCACGGCGTTGGTGACATCCGGTTCCGCGCCGAGCTGCAGCGCCGACTCCAGCACTGCTGCGACGCCGGTGCCGTTGTCGTTGATACCCGGACCCTCGAGCACGCTGTCGAGGTGCGCCCCGGCAACGACGACATTATCGGTGTCACCAGTCTTGGTCTGCGCGATCACGTTCCGGCTCGTCGTGGTGACGGTTTCGGTGTCCAGCGTCAACGTCAGTTCCGGTGCCGCGGCGACGGCTGGTCCGTCTTCCTGACTGACGCCGCCGGTGGGGATCTGCGCGATGTCCGCGTCGCCGAGGGTGGCGCCGTCGAGTGGCCCCGGCTCGTTGTTGACGACAACCACCGCGACCGCGCCGAGATCGGCCGCGACGGCCTGCTTGGTACCGAACGGGCACACCCCGCGATCGACGACGACGATGGCACCGGAGACGTCGAGACCGTCGTAATCCGTTGCTTCACAGCCCGGCGAATCGTCCGTCGGCGCTGCCAGGACACGTGCGGTGAGACCGGCGTCCGAGGTGGACGGCGAGTACGTGAGCGCCGCCACCGGCACGTCCTGCTCGTCGACGGACAACGACTCGGTCTCGACCGAGAACTGGTCGAACTCGAACTCGGGGGTCTGCACCTCGAATCCCGCAGCTTCGAGCTTGCCCCGCAGGTAGTCGACGCTGGCGTCGTAACCGGACGTGCCCGCAGCTCGGTTGCCGTCGTGTGCGGACGCGATTGCCTCGAGCTCTTCGAGATGGGCCACCATCGCGTCCTCGGTGATCGCATCGGCCAGGCCGGGGCCGTCTGCGATCGCGACCGGGGTAGGAACGGAAACGGCCGGTTGCTCCTCAGCCCCGGATTCTTCCGGGGCCGAGGAGCAACCGGCCAGAACGAGAGCACCGACTGCGAAACCTGCGATCAGGGACATCCCCGACTTGGAAATTGGCGGCATGGATGCACCCTAACCGCAGTACAGCTCACGCGTCGCGGCGATTGGTGACCAGCAGTGCGGCCCCGAACACGATCGCGGTGAAGACGATGAAGTAGATCAGACCACCGATGGGACCCCAGTGGAAGTCGACCCCGCCGTCCTGACCGAGGAAGTATCCGGCGTTCATCCAGGGAAGGAACGGTTGGACTGCTCGGCCGAACGAACCGAAGAGCGCGAACAGGCTCTCGATCACCAACGGCCACAGCAACAGTAGCGCGATAGCGCCTGCCGACTGCCGCAGCAGCGCACCGACGCCCACTGCGACGACGATCTGCAGGAATGCCAGGATCGCGGTGCCGTAGATAACTCGCCACGTGCCGTCGACATCGAGGCTGAGCAGCGCGCCCGCTTCGTCGCCGGCGAGTGCTCGCGACAGGTACAGGGCGCCGATCGCCAGGATGAAGGAGAGAACGAAGCCGAATACACCGACCAGCAAGGCCTTTGCGATCAGCACGGAGCTGCGATTCGGAATCGCCTGGAACGTCGTCCGGATGACTCCGAACCGGTACTCACTGGTGACCGTCAGGGCCGCCAGGATCATGAGAACCATGACTCCGAAGCCGCCGACACCTGCACCTATTGCCTCGAAAGCGGACGGGATGAAGGGCTCGAAATCTGGCGTATTTCCCTGCGCAAGTTCGTCCTTGTAGGAGTCGAGGCCCAACTTGGAGGTGAAGCCGACGATCGCCGCCAGGCCCAGCCCGAGCACGACTACGGCGATGGTGCACCACCACGGCGATTTCGTGGAGGTGATCTTGATGCGTTCTGCTGTCAGGACACCCACTAGAGTGCACCTCCCATTGTCTCGGCGCCTGCGCCGTGGTACTGAACGTCGTCACCGGTGAGCTTCATGAATGCTTCCTCCAAAGAGCCTCTCTGCGAGGATAATTCGTGAAGCACGAGACCTGCTCTACCCGCAATCTCGCCGATCGCATCGGTCGTGGAGTTGGTGACCACCAGGGTCGGCTGGAGCTCCTCGGTGATTCCCGGCTCTCGGACGGTGAGTCCGGCGGAGGTCAGGGCGCTGCGGAGCGCGTCGAGCTGCGGGCCACGGACCCGCACCGATGCCTCCGACGCGTGATCGATGAACTCCTGCACCGACGAATCGGAGATGAGCTTTCCTCGCCCGATGACGACGAGGTGTTCGGCCGTCTGCGCCATCTCGGACAGCAGGTGGCTCGAGACAAGAACGGTACGACCCTCAGCTGCCAACCGCTGCATGAACTTTCGAATCCAGACGATACCCTCGGGGTCGAGGCCGTTGACGGGCTCGTCGAACAGCAACACCTTCGGATCGCCCAGCAGGGCACCGGCCAATCCGAGACGCTGCGACATGCCGAGGGAGAACCCGCCGGCATTCTTCTTCGCGACATCGGTCAGGCCGACCAGCCGCAGAACCTCGTCGACACGCGATTTCAGGATGTCGTTGGAGGCGGCCATCCACTCGAGATGCGCCTTCGCCGAACGGTTGGGGTGCACCCACTTGGCGTCGAGGAGTGCTCCGACGGTACGCAGTGGCTGCTTGAGTTGGTTGTACGGCTTGCCCTCGATCAATGCTGTACCGCTGGTGGGGCGGTCCAATCCGAGGATCATCCGCATGGTCGTCGACTTGCCCGCACCGTTGGGTCCGAGGAAGCCCGTCACTATGCCCGGTTTTACCGTGAAGGTGAGGTCCTCGACCGCCTTCGTGGCACCGAACTGTTTAGTCAGTCCCTTTACTTCGATCATGGCGCTCACTGTCCCCTATGGCAGGGGTTGCGCACATCGCCCGCGAGTCGCGACCTGAGTCATCCTTTGGGATGACCCAACCCCTAGGTGAGTGGAAATACGTGTCCTGTCATGTATTTCCACGCACATGCGGCTACGGCGCCTCCGGCGAGCTGGCCTGCGCCCAGAATCGCTTCGGAATCCGCCCGGCCCGACGTGCCTCGAAGCCCGCCGATACCGCATGACGCATCGCCGACGCCATCAGGGCAGGATCCTTGGCACGGGTCACGGCGGTTGCGAGCAACACCGCGTCGCATCCCAGTTCCATGGCCAGTGCTGCATCGCTCGCGGTCCCGATGCCGGCGTCGAGGATCACCGGCACCCCTGCTGCCTCGACGATCATCTCGATGTTGTGCGGGTTACAGATGCCCAGACCCGTCCCGATAGGAGCACCGAGCGGCATGACGGCCACGCAACCGATGTCCTCGAGTCGTTTCGCCAGCACCGGGTCGTCCGTCGTGTACGGCAGCACCTTGAAGCCGTCGTCCACCAGTTGCTCTGCGGCCGAAACTAGTTCGATGGCGTCGGGTAGCAGGGTCCGCTCGTCGGCGATGACCTCGAGCTTGACCCAGTCGGTGTCGAGCGCCTCGCGGCCGAGTTGCGCGGTCAGCACCGCTTCCGCCGCACCGCGACATCCCGCCGTATTGGGCAGCGGCGCGATGTTCAGCTTGCGGAGCAGATCGAGCACACCAGTTCCCCCGGCCGAGTCCACGCGCCGCATCGCCACGGTGGTCAGCTCTGTACCCGAGGCGAGCAGGGCTTCTTCGAGCACCGCCAGGTTCGCCGCTCCCCCGGTGCCCATGATGAGCCGGGACGTGAAGGTGCGGTCAGCGATGATCAACTGTTCAACCACCCTGCACCGCCGTCAGTATCTCGATTTTCGAGCCTTTTTCGACGGTGGTGAGGTCCCACCGGCTTTTCGGCAGGACTGTTCCGTCGACGGCGACGGCTATGCCCTTCTCCGGCACCGACAGGTGTTCGAGCAACTGGCGCATCGTCAGGTCGCCGGGGAGAACTTGGTCTTCACCGTTCACTGTGATCATGGGTGTGCAACTTTCTCGAATCTCGAAGGGTCGGCGGCTTTTGCTTCGGGGAGTACGTCGCCGGCGAGGAGTGCCGATACCGAGTCTGCGGTGATGGGTGTCAACAGGATTCCGTTGCGTCCGTGCCCGGAGGCGACGATGACGCGATCGGAGATCCTGCCGATGACGGGCAGTCCGTCGGGACTGACGGGTCGGAGCCCGGCCGAGCACTCGTGCAGTTCGTATTCGCCGATGCTGGGCATCAAACGTTCCGCGTCGGCGATCAGATCTCGGACACCCGCGACGGTGACCTGCGTGTCTCGACCTGTTTCGTGCTGTGTCGCGCCGACGACCAACCCGTCGCCACGCGGGACGAGGTAGATCGGTCGGCCGTGGACGCTGCCCCGGACAGTGCGGGTCGGCGGCGGCGGTGCGCTGGGTCGGCGACGCAGCCGCAGAATTTCGCCTTTGACCGCTCGAACCGGCATCCCCGCCAGCAGCGAGGCGGTGTTCGCGCCTGCAGCGACCACGATCTGATCGGCGTTGATGGCCTCGAGATCGGTCACCTCCTCGGCGAAGAACTCCACCTGCGATGCCGCCTCGCGCAGCGCCGTCACCAACGCACGATTGTCGACGGCCAGTTCGGTGGGCGCGTGGATGGCGAGGCGTATGTTCTGCGCCAGCGAAGGCTCGAGCTCCCGTATCTGCGCCCGCGAGAGCATCTCGACCGAAAACCCCTGCTGCCCCAGAAATTCGGCGACGGTGCGAAGATCGGCCGCGTCTGCGGCGTCCAGTGCGACGGTGAGCGACCCGCTCGCGGTGAACACGTTTGTGCCGAGCGAGCGCCCGAACTCCGGCCACCGCTCCAGTGAGTGCGCGCCGAGCGTGAGCAGTCGATGCTCACCCGGCCATGCCTCGGACAGTGGGGCAAGCATCCCGCCGGCCACCCATGACGCGCCGGATCCGAGCGCAGGATCGTAGAGCCGTACCGACCAACCCTCACGTGCGGCACGTACGGCCACGGCGAGCCCGATCACACCGCCTCCGACTACCGCCAGTGTCGGCAACATCTACACACCACCTCACTCCCTGCGCCGGCATGATCCGGTTCAGGTGTTGACGGTAAGGACGTAGCGCGTCCACTCTCAGCCCCGCGAACCCCAGGACTCCCGTGTATTCATGAACTCCCCGACAGACTACCGTTTGCGGTGTGCAACCCACTCAGAGCTCACGTAACGAGTCGGCACGCGAACGTCTGGCGTCGGCTCGGTTGTATCTGTGCACCGACGCCCGGCGCGAGCACGGCGATCTGGCCCATTTCGCCGAGGCTGCCCTCTCCGGTGGCGTCGACATCATCCAGCTCCGCGACAAGAATTCGGCAGGCGAGCGCCAGTTCGGTCCGCTCGAAGCCAAGGACGAGCTCGCCGCGCTGGCTGTCTTGTCGGCGACGACGCGACGGCACGGTTCGCTGTTGGCCGTCAACGACCGAGCGGACCTGGCCTTGGCGGCGAACGCAGACGTGCTGCATCTCGGGCAGGGCGACCTTCCTGTTCACTACGCCCGCAGTATCCTCGGCCCGGACGTGGTCATCGGCCGTTCCACACAGAACCGCAACCAGGCGAGTCTTGCGGCCATCGAAGATGGAGTCGACTACTTTGCGACGGGCCCGGTCTGGGCGACGCCCACCAAACCCAATCGGACCGCCGCCGGGCTCGACCTGCTGCGCAGCACGGCCGAGGCCGCGCCGACGCGGCCGTGGTTCGCCATCGGGGGTATCGATGCGAGCAATGTCGACGAGGTGCTCGCGGCGGGTGCCGATCGAATCGTCGTGGTCAGGGCCATCACGCAGGCCCGTGATCCGCAGGCCGCAGCGCGCGAGTTGGCCGAGATTCTGCGCCCGCGACGCTAACCGAGCCAGCTCAGCACTGTGGACGGCGACAGTACCCGAACGTCGGTCGGCAGTCGCTGCTGTAGGCCACGGTCGGCAGTGACGAGGGCGGTGCGGGTGCCGCCGTCGTGTGCCCGTCGCGCAAGTTCGTCGTCTCCGCTGCCCGACGCATGGATCAACGGCACGCGGCCGTCTTCGAATCGGGCATTTCGCGCCTCGCCTTCCAGCACTGCTTCCACTTGCGATAGCCATCCGAAACCGCCGCCGGGTAGTTCGACGGTCCGGGGCAACGCCGCGGCGAGTGAGGACAGCAGGGCTGCGGTGGCACCGCTTCGATCGCGCCACCACCCGTCGGGCCGCGAGCCCAGCACATTGGCGGTGTCCAGCAGCACACGCAACGTCTCGGTGCGCAGCGTCGGCCAGCTCGCCGCGAACCCCGGATGCAGGGGCAGCTGATCGACCATGTCCTCGGGAACCCAGCGCAGTTCGACGCTTTCGCCGTTGGGGATCGTATCGAGCTGCACTTCGGCGTCGGCGAAGACCGTGGTGTAGGACCATCCGCTCTCGACGCGCGCGGTGATCATCTCACCTCGCACCCGCAGGTGTTCGAGGCCGATCCCGGCCTCCTCGTGTGCCTCCCGAACTGCGGCGTGCGCGCTGCTCTCGTGCGAGTCGCGGGCCCCGCCCGGCAACGCCCAGGTGCCGCCCTGGTGACTCCACAGCGCCCGGTGCTGCAGCAATACCGTCGGCCCACCATCAGGGGCAGGCGCGCGAAGGAGGAGACCGGCTGCGCCGTGTTTGCCCCAGTGCCGTGTGCCGTTCTCCCCGACCACCCACCCGTCACCATCGCCGCGCATACCGACCACCATAGGTGAACCACACGAGAGAGGCGTTCCACGTACGTGCGGCCCGGGAGAACTTATATGCTCGCACCTGTGAACGTGGTCGGCACTACACCAACTGCTGCCGTCCCTCCCACGACGGCAGCTACGGCTTCGGAGCGTGACCCGCGCCGCGAAGAACTGCGCCGCGTGGCACGTTCGACTCCTGCTCGCATGATCCTGCTCGGGGCCCTCTTGGCGGTGGTCTCGGTGGTCGCCGGTGTGGTGACCTCGGTAGCCCTCGCCGATCGCGCCGAAACGCTCGACACGCTTCTCGTGCAGACCGAACCGTTCGCCAACTCCGCCCAGAATCTCTACGGTTCCCTGTCGGTGGCCGACGCCGCCGCGTCGACCGCGTTCATCTCCGGCGGTCTCGAACCGCAGGAAGTCCGCGACAGGTACACCCAGGCCATCGGCGAGGCAGGCAGCGAGCTGATCCGCGCATCCGGGGGTCTCGGTGACGCGGACGACGGAGCCCTCGTCGCTCTGACGGAGATCGGCGCGGCGTTGCCGGTATACACCGGATTGATCGAGACCGCGCGTTCGAACAACCGCAGCGGCAACCCTGTGGCGTCCTCGTACCTGGGTGAGGCGTCGACGCTGATGCAGACCTCGCTGCTGCCCAGCGCCGAAGGGCTCTACCAGGAGCAGGCAGCACGGGTGTCGGCCGATCAGGAACGGTTCGTCCATCCCCCGGTTTTCTCCATCGCCCTGATCGTGTTGACGCTGGTGCTGCTCGTTCTCGCCCAGGTGTATCTGTCCCGACGCACCCATCGCACTCTGAATCTGGGCTTCCTGACCGCCACGGGGCTGATCACGATTCTGCTCGGCTGGATGCTCGTGGCCGGGCTGATCTCGGCGACGGCCACCGATCGAGCGCTGAACAAGGGCGTCGCACCGCTTCAGAATCTGACCACCGGCTTCATTCTCGCGCAGCAGGCTCGATCCGACGAGACTCTCAACCTGGTTCGGCGCGGAGATACGCGCGAATACAACCTCGAATTCGACACCAACACGCAGAGTCTGCGGGAGGTGCTCGACGGCAGCAATGCGATGACCGATGTGTTGATCATGTGGGAAGACGCGCATGACCGTGTGGAAGACGCATTGGCCATCGGCGATTTCAACACCGCAGTCACCATTGCCACCGGTAGCGGTATCGCCGATTCGGGCGTCCAGTTCGCGGCGTTGGACAACATGCTTGCCGACGGCATCGATCAGGCCCGAACAGACCTACGTGCCAACGTCCAGCTCGCCAAGACGGCGTTGACCGGATTGGATTCGGGTGCAGTCATTCTGACCATCACCGCCGCGGGGGCAGTGATCGTCGGACTCATACCGAGGTTGCGTGAGTACCTGTGAACCGTCTGCTGTCGCTTGTTCTCCTCGTACTCGTCGGCGTTCTCGTCGCCGGCTGTGTTTCCCCCGAGGCGCTGCCACCGGAACCGGACCGCAGCTACATCGAACCTCCTCTTCCAGACGGGGCCGGTCCGGTGACCACCGCACCGGCGGCGGATTCCCCGGAAGTCCAGTGCGAGCGGCCGACCGCGAGTCTGCGCCCGACGCCGGCCGGAATCGCGCCCGAGGATGCGCCGCCCACTCCGACGGTCGACGCGATCCGCGAGCGCGGACGTCTGACGGTCGGCCTCGACACCGGCAGCAACCTGTTCAGCTTTCGCGATCCGATGACGGGCAAACTCGTGGGTTTCGACGTCGACATCGCCCGCGAGATCTCACGCGATCTCTTCGGCGATCCGGACCGCGTGGACTTCCGCATCCTCACCTCCGCCGAGCGCATCGAAGCACTGCAGGAGTCGACGGTGGATGTGGTGGTCAAGACCATGACCATCACGTGCGCCCGCAAGGAGGAAGTGTCGTTCTCGACGGTGTATTTCCAAGCGCAGCATCGAGTTCTGGCGGTCCGCGGGTCCGGGGTCAGAGGCGTTGCGGATCTGGCCAATCGTCGCGTGTGCGCGGTCGACGGCACCACCTCGCTTCGCCGGCTGCAGCGCATCGTGCCGACTGCACAGATCCTCACGGCGGCGATGTGGTCGGATTGTCTGGTGCTGCTGCAGCAACGGCAGGTCGACGCCATCAGTACCGACGACACCATCCTCGCCGGTCTCGCTGCCCAGGACCCCTACCTGGAGATCGTCGGTGAAAGTCTGAGCCCCGAGCCCTACGGCGTCGGCATCGCGAAAGACAGCGACGATCTGGTTCGGTTCGTGAACGGCACCCTCGAGCGCATCCGCGCCGACGGCACCTGGAACAGGTCCTACAACCGCTGGCTTGCCGTCATGGGTAGCTCTCCCGGCCCTCCGTCACCGCAGTACGTGGACTGACGGGAGCGGCACAGATGAGCATCCGAGATCCAGAAACCCCCACCGGCCCCGCCACCGCGCCGGCAGCTCGGACCGAGGCATCCCAGCGAACCCAGGCATCCGAACGCACCCAGGCCACCGAACGCACCGAGGCCACCGAACGCACCGAGCCCTCCGACCGCACCCAGGCCACCGCCCCGTCGCCGGTTCGCTCAACGCGCACGTCGGGACGCACGCGGTCGGATCGATCGCGTCGCACGAGCACCAAGCGACGGCTCGGCGGAGGCCTCGTCGAGATCCCCAGAGTGGACCCGGTCGATCCGGCTACCGCGGTGATGTCCGATCCGGCGGTGCCGCAGCGGAAGCGATTCTGCTGGAAATGCAATTCGCCCGTCGGTCGCAGCGATGACGGCCAACCGGATCAGCCTTCGGGCACGTGCCCGCACTGCGGATCGCTGTACGATTTCTCTCCCCTGCTCGAGCGCGGCGACCTGGTGGCCGGTCAGTACGAGGTGCAGGGATGTATCGCTCACGGCGGCCTCGGCTGGATCTATCTCGCTATCGACCGCAACGTCAGCGACCGCTGGGTGGTGCTCAAGGGACTGCTGCATTTCGGCGACGACGAGGCGCATGCTGTCGCGGTCGCGGAGCGTCAGTTCCTCGCCGAGGTGGCGCATCCGGGTGTGGTGAAGATCTACAACTTCGTCGAGCAGTCACGCGCCGATGGAACCAAGATCGGCTTCATCGTGATGGAGTACGTCGGTGGCCGCTCGCTGCGCGATATTCTGTCCGCTCGCCCCGACGGGAGCCGCATGCCCGCGGAGCAGGCCATCGCGTACGTGCTCGAAGTCCTACCCGCGCTGGCATATCTGCATTCCATCGGTCTGGTTTACAACGACCTGAAGCCGGAGAACATCATGGTGACCGACGATCAGATCAAGCTGATCGATCTCGGAGCGGTCGCAGTGGTGGAGGACTACGGATTCCTTTACGGCACAGCCGGTTACCAGGCTCCCGAGATCGTCGAGACCGGCCCGACGGTGGCGTCGGACATCTATACCGCGGGCCGTACCCTGGCTGTTCTGACGCTCGACATGCCCTCGACCAAGGGCAAGTACGCGCCGGGCATTCCGTCCCCAGACGATCACGAGGTGCTGCGGATTTATCCGTCGTTCCATCGTCTGCTCGTGCGTGCCACCAACCTCGATCCCAGGCAGCGCTTTGCGTCGGCGGAGATTCTGGCCAGCCAGGCGACAGGTGTGCTCCGCGAGATCCTGGCGCTGCAAACGGGCACCGAGCGGCCCGGCCTGTCGACGGCGTTCAGTCCACCGCGAACCACCTTCGGCACCGAGGAATCGGTCGGGCGAACCGACACGTACGTCGACGGCAAGGTGCGCGGCGACCGGATCAACGCCCGCGACGTGGTTGCCGCGTTGCCGGTCCCGTTGGTCGACCCCCTCGATCCGAGTGCGCCGCTGCTCGCCGCTGCCGTACACAGCGAGCCGCAGCAGACGCTCGATTCTCTGGCGCACGCGCGACGCAACGGGATCGAACGGTTCGCCGACGGTTCCTCCGGTGGCCTCGAGATCACCCTGGCGGAGGTCAAGGCACACATCGACCTGAGCGATTTCGGTACGGCCGAGTCGGTGCTCGCGCAGGTGCAGACCGACGGTCCGGATCCGTGGCGGGTCGAGTGGTACGCCGGCCTTCTCGACCTCTCGAGAAATGAATTCGTCGCCGCCTCGAAGCATTTCGAGAAGGTACTCGACGCCCTCCCCGGTGAGTTGGCACCGAAGATCGCGCTCGCTGCCAGCGCCGAGTTGATCACCGAGGGCATTCTCCCCTCGGCCGAGGAACACGAGAAATGGCGTGTGTGCGCCGAGACGTACTATCGATCGGTCTGGCGGACCAACCGCGCCGTCGTCAGCTCCGCGTTCGGCCTGGCCCGTCAGATGATGTATCGCAGCGACCCCGCCGGGGCCGTCGCCGTCCTGGATCAGGTTCCGATCAGTTCGCGGCACTATTCCGTCGCACGCATGACGAGTGTGCTCACGCTACTGATGGACCGGCCGGCACCCGATCTCGAGGAGTCAGACTTCCGAGAGGCCGCGAGGCGTGTCGCGATGTTGCCGCGACGGGAACCGAGAGCTCTGCAGATGCGCACGCTGGTATTGGCGATGGCGATGGACTGGGTTCGTTCCGGTCACGCGGTCGAGGCCGAACGCGAACCGATCCTGGGCGTACCGTTCACCGAACACGGCCTGCGGACCGGGACCGAGACGGGCCTGCGTGCACTCGCCCGCAACGCCACCGACCGAGCGCATCGCTACACGCTGGTCGATCTGGCGAACGCGATCAGACCCCAGTCGTTGTTCTAGCCAGCTTCTGCGCTGCACGCGCGATGGCGAGTTCCTCGTTGGTGGGAATCACGAGAACGGTCACCGCCGAACCCTCCGTCGATACGACGCGAGCTTCCTTGCTGCGCATCATATTTCGCTCCGGGTCGATCTCGATGCCGAAACCTCGAAGATTCGCGAGCGCGTCCGCCCGAACCCCGGCGGCGTTCTCACCGACCCCAGCGGTGAAGATGATGGCATCGAGTCTTCCGAGCGCGAGCATGTAGGCACCGATGTACTTGCGGAGGCGATGGATGTAGACCTCATAGGCGAGGACCGCGTCGGCGTCGCCGTCGTCGATACGCTTGCCCAGCTCGCGGAAGTCGTTGACCCCGGTGAGGCCCGCGAGGCCCGACCGCCGGTTGAGGAGCTCGTCGATCGCATCGACATCCATGTCGGCGCTGCGCCGCAAGTGCATGACGACACCGGGGTCGATATCTCCACAGCGCGTACCCATGACGAGACCTTCGAGCGGTGTCAGCCCCATCGAGGTGTCGATCGGGATTCCGCTTTCGATCGCCGACGCAGACGCACCGTTGCCCAGATGCAGGACAATCTGATTCAGATCCTCGCGGCCCAGGAACTCGGCGGCCCGCAGCGAGACGTATTGATGCGAGGTGCCGTGGAAGCCGTACCGGCGGATGTGGTGCTTCTTCGCGATCTCGCGGTCGATGGCGTAGGTCGATGCGGCCGCGGGCAGCGAGTGGAAGAACGCCGTATCGAACACCGCGACATGCGGCACATTCGGCAGCTGTCGGCGGGCGACCTCGATACCGAGCACGTTCGGCGGGTTGTGCAACGGTGCAAGTGAACTGAGATCCGATATCTGCTGCAGCACCTTCTCGTCGATCAGCGTCGGCTCGTGAAAGACGTCACCGCCGTGTACGACGCGATGGCCGACCGCAGTGACATCGGCGCCGAGTTCGACTCCAGCGCCCGCAAGTATCTCGAAGGCCACCGCCAGCCCAACGGCGTGGTCGGCGATCTCCCGACGCTTCTCGATGGTCTCACCGCGGTAGTCGAGCACGACACGGCCCTGCAGTTCACCAATCTGCTCGACCAGTCCGGCGGCGATCGAGTCACCGGAATCGGGATCGACCAGCTCGAACTTGACCGACGACGACCCCGAATTGACTACCAGCACACTCATTTCGCGATGCCCTGCGCTTGAATGGCGGTGATGGCAACGGTATTGACGATGTCCTCCACCAGCGCACCACGGGAGAGGTCGTTGACGGGTTTCCGCAAGCCCTGCAGGACCGGGCCGACGGCCACCGCACCAGCGCTCCGTTGGACCGCCTTGTACGTGTTGTTGCCCGTGTTCAGGTCCGGAAAAATGAACACTGTCGCGCGTCCGGCGACGACGGAGTCGGGCAGCTTCGACCTCGCCACCGACGGCTCGATCGCCGCGTCGTACTGAATAGGCCCGTCCACCAATAATTCCGGGCTGCGCTCCCGTACCAGCCGGGTTGCCTCGCGGACCTTGTCGACGTCCACGCCGGAACCAGAATCCCCGGTGGAGTAGGACAGCATTGCCACGCGTGGCTCGATCCCGAACTGCGCCGACGTGGCCGCCGAGGAGATCGCGATGTCTGCGAGCTGCTCGGCCGTGGGGTCGGGCACGATCGCACAGTCCCCGTAGGCGAGAACTCGATCCGACAGACACATCAGGAAGATGCTCGAGACGGTGTTGACGCCATCTGTTGTCTTGATGATCTCGAAGGACGGGCGAATGGTGTGCGCCGTGGTGTGCGCGGCGCCGGACACCATGCCGTCGGCGATGCCCTTGTGCACCATCATGGTTCCGAAATACGAGATGTCGGACATGACCTCGCGGGCCCGTTCGATGCGCATGCCCTTGTGCTTGCGAATCTCGGTGTACTCGGCCGCGAACTCCTCGGCATAGTCCGAGGTCTTGGGGTCGAGCACCTGCGCCCCGTCGAGGTCGACTCCGAGTTCGGCTGCACGCCTGCGGATCGGGCCTTCCTCGCCGAGGATGGTCAACTGCGCCACCTGTCGTTGCAACAGGCGACCCGCGGCGCGGAGGATCCTGTCGTCGCCGCCCTCGGGGAGCACGATGTGCTTGCGGTCGGCGCGAGCACGATGAATGAGCTGGTACTCGAACATCTGCGGAGTGGTGATCGAGGGAATTTCCAGTTCGAGTCGATCGAGGAGTGTCCGGGCGTCGACGCGTTGCTCCATCAGGCTCAGGGCAGTGTCGACCTTGCGCTGCGAACCCACCGCCACCCGCCCGCGCGCCTTCGCCGCAGCCGAGGCGGTGTCGAAGGTGCCCAGCTCGGTGGTCAGGATCGGCAACCTCGGACCCAGTCCGGCGACGAGGCGAGCAATTGCCGGATGCGGTTCGATGCCGCCGTTCATGACGATCCCTGCCAGAGAGGGAAAGCCCTCGGCCTCATGGGCGTTGACCAGTGCCAGCAGAACATCCGACCGATCCGCCGGCACGATGACGACGACGCCCTCGGTGAGCCGTTCGAGAATGTGCTCGGCGGTCATGCCACCGACCATGACGCGCTGGGCCTCTCGCTGCATCAGTTCCACGTCACCGCTGTAGAGCTTGCCGTGGACCGCCTCGAGCAACTCGGCCATCGTCGGGGCCATGAGCAGCGGGATCTCCGGCAGGCTCCACGCTGGTACACCCAATGGTTCCAGCGCAGCGGTGATCTCGTCCAGGGCCTCCGGATCACACCGATTGGCGACGATAGCAGCGAGGTGCGCATGGTAGTTGTGCAGCTCGGACAGACTCAGCTGCGCCAACTGGAGGACCTCGTCGGCAGTTCTGTCCGCCCCGCGCAGCGCCAGTAGCACCGGTGCACCCAGGCTCGCCGCGATGCGCGCGTTGAAGCCCAGTTCGCTCGGACTGCCGACATCGGTGTAGTCGCTGCCGACGATGACCACCGCATCGCACTGCGACGCGACGTCGTGGAAGCGAGAGACGATCTCGCCGAGCGCGGCGTCGGGATCGGCATGCACCGCCTCGTAGGAGACACCGAGTGATTGTTCGTAGGACAGATCCGCCGTCGTGTGATCGATGAGAAGTTCGAGGATGTAGTCCGTCTCCGTCGAGGACCGCGCGATGGGCCGGAAGACGCCGACCCGGGCGGCAGAGGCGCACAACATCTGCAGCACCCCGAGAGCGATGGTCGATTTTCCGGTGTCGCCTTCAGGAGAGGCGATGTAGATGCTCGATGCTGGCTCGGCCATGCCCGTCAGCGTAGCGGTTCGATGTTGACAGACAGTGATGCGCTGGAGTCAGCTACAACCATGGCCGAATCACCGTTTCCCGACGTCCGCTGGGGCAGCGAATCCAGCTTCATCCGTAAACCCGCCATCGCATTCGCAGCGACGAAACCCGGATCTTGGGTGATCCGCAACCTGGCAGGCATCGACCGCAAGCTCCTCGAACGTTCGAACGGACGCTTCACCGTCCTCGGGCCCATCGCGGCGCCCGTAATACTGCTCACCACGACCGGCCGCAAGTCCGGCCAGCCGCGGACATCCCCGTTGCTGTACTACCGCGAGAACGATCGGCTCTACGTAGTCGGCAGCAACTTCGGGCAGCAGCATCATCCAGCGTGGACATCGAATCTGCTCGCCGAACCGCGCGCCACCGTCGCCATCGGGGGCAAAAAGATTCCCGTCACCGCGACCCCGGTGACCGGCGCCGAGAAGGTCAGAATCTACGACGCCTTCAACGAAATGGTGCGCGTGTACGGCGAGTACAAGAACCGAACCGACCGCGACATGCGAATGTTCGCCTTGTCCGCGGCCTGAGCCGGGCCTTTTTGCACCCTCTTCGCCGCATCCCGCTTCGCCGCATCCCGCTTCCGGCATCCCGCTTCGCCGCATCCCGCTTCCGGCATCCCGCTTCCGGCATCCCGCTTCCGGCATGAATGGGCCATTGCAACCGTCTAACCGTTGCAATGGCCCATTCATGCCGGGCGGGCGGGGTGCCGGCCGGGCGGGGTACCGGCGGGGCGGGGTCAGCCCAGCTTGCGGAGCCTCGGCTCGAGGTCGCGCTGGAATAGTTCGAGGAAGCGCCGCTGGTCGTGGCCGGGGGCGTGGAAGACGAGGTGGTTCAGGCCCGCATCGGTGTACTGCTTGATCTTCTCGACGGCCTCGTCGGGATCCGAGGCGACGATCCAGCGCTTGGCGACCTGTTCGATCGGGAGTTCGTCGGCGGCCTTTTCCATCTCGATCGGGTCTTCGATGGAGTGCTTCTGCTCCGGCGTCAGTGACAGCGGGGCCCAGAAGCGGCAGTTCTCCAACGCGAGTTCTGGATCGGTGTCGTAGGAGATCTTGATTTCGATCATCTTGTCGATCTCGCCGGAGTCGCGTTCGGCCTTGCCTGCGCCCTCTTCGACGGCGGGGAGGAGTTTGTCGGTGTAGAGCTCCATGCCCTTGCCCGAGGTGCAGATGAATCCGTCACCGGACCGCCCCGCGTAGCGCGCGACGACGGGACCGCCGGCCGCGATGTAGACGGGGATGCCGCCGTCGGGAACGTCGTAGATCGATGCGCCCTTGGTGGTGTAGTACTCGCCCTCGAAATCGACGCGGTCCCCGAGCCACAGCTCACGCATCAACCGCACCGACTCGCGCAGACGGGCGAACCGCTCCTTGAAGTCGGGCCATTCGCCGCTGTATCCGGTGGCGATTTCGTTGAGTGCCTCACCGGTGCCGACGCCGAGCATGATCCGTCCGGGGTACAGGCAGCCCATGGTTGCGAAGGCCTGCGCGATGACTGCCGGGTTGTAGCGGAAGGTCGGTGTCATCACCGAGGTGCCGAGCTGGATGTTCTTCGTGCGCTCGCCGACGGCCGTCATCCAGGCCAGCGAGAACGGCGCGTGCCCACCCTCGTGGCGCCATGGCTGGAAGTGATCGCTGACCGTCGCCGAATCCATGCCGTGTTGTTCGGCGAGTACGCCGAGTTCGACGAGTTCACGCGGACCGAACTGCTCAGCCGACGCCTTGTACCCGAGCTTCAGAGCCTGTGCCACGCGCTACTCCCTCGTTGAAAGTCACTGTTGCTTCGATTGTGCACTCGAGCCCGGCACGCATCTGCACCGGACCTCTCACTCGATACCCAGCACCGTCACGACCGCGGCCAGTACCGCCATACCGCCGATGCCGACCGCGAAAAGCCACAGCTCCTTCGCCTCGGGCATCGGAGCGCCTGATTGGAGCGCCGTTCGCACCTGGAGCCACCGACGCAACCCGATCATCGATGCCGATGCGGCCATCAGTATCAGGATCAGTCCGAGCGTCGTCCTGACCCAGCTGGTACTGAAGTCGGGCACCAGATGCAGAACCGCGACACCGGCGGCCAGTAGGCCCAGCGAAGTTCGCATCCATGCGAGGAAGGTTCTTTCGCTGGCGAGGGTGAACCGCTCGTCCGGGCGAGTGGAAGGATCGTCTGTCACTCCACCATGATGCACCGTGCCCACATCTCAGGGCAGCAGGATGAACTTGCCACGCGGGTGCTGGGACTGCAGCTCCTGGTGCGCTAGCGCGACCTCGTCGAGCGGGAACGTCTTGGCGATCGGCACGGTGAAATCGCCCGCGCCGGCGGCCTTCACCAGCTCCAATCGCGCATTCCTGCGACGGACACCGCTCTCTGCGTTCCCACCGACCGACAGGAAGCCGTCGGCCTCCGCGCGACCGAATGCCACGATCGTCACGATTCGCGCCTTGTTCGGTACCAATTCGAGCGAGGCGTCGACGGCTTCGTCAGTGCCCGCTGTGTCTATCGCGGCGTCGACACCTTCCGCTGCGAGGGCGCGTACCCGCTCGAGCAGACCGTCACCGTATTCGACCGGCTCGGCGCCGTACGCGCGAAGCGCGTCGTGATTGATCGCCCGCGCGGTGCCGATGACGTGGGCGCCTCGGGCACGGGCAAGTTGCACGACGATGGACCCGACGCCACCCGCAGCGCCGTGCACGAGCACTGTGTCACCGGCGCTCACCTGTGTCACGGCAAGGACGTCGAACGCAGTTCCACCGGCCGCGAACAGGCCGGCGGCAGCCTCCCATGTCAGATCAGAAGGCTTCGGCACGACCGAATCTGCCGATACCAGCAGTTCCTCGGCGTAGGCACCTTTGACACCCGAGACGATGACCTCGTCCCCCACCGAAATCGGGCCACCCGGCCCCGTTGCCGACGGGCCGACCGCGGTGACGACGCCACTTGCTTCGCTGCCCAACGAAAGCGGAAGGGTGGATTCGTCCGTCCCGAACGATCCGCTGTACACCTTGTAGTCGAAGGGATTGACGCCGATGGCTCGGACATCGACGAGGACCTGACCGGCCCCGGGACTGCCCACCTCTCGGTCGATGATGCGTAGTACCTCGGGACCTCCGAAAGCTGTTGCCACCGCTACTCGTGTCATGAGCTGCTCAACGGATTCGGTAGGTCGGATGTTCCCGATCCGCGAGCTCTCACCGGTGCACGACCGGCGAGAGCTCGCGTAGCGCACAATGGTGGAGTGAGCTCACCGGACGAACCGCAGCAGTGGACGTATCTGATGGACATGGATGGCGTCCTGGTCCATGAAGACCACCTCATACCTGGGGCCGACGTGTTCCTCGCCGAACTCCAGGAACACGACACGCCGTTCATCGTGCTGACCAACAACTCCATTCGGACGCCGCGCGATCTCCGCGCCCGGCTGGCCTGGACCGGCCTCAACATTCCCGAGAAGTCGATCTGGACCTCTGCACTGGCGACTGCCAACTTCCTGGGCAACCAGCGTCCCGGCGGCAGCGCCTACGTCGTCGGCGAATCGGGTCTCACGACGGCCTTGCACGACATCGGCTACACGTTGACCGATTCGAATCCCGACTACGTGGTGCTTGGCGAAACACGGACCTATTCGTTCGAGGCGATCACCACCGCCATCCGCCTCGTCGAAAAGGGTGCGCGCTTCATCGCGACCAATCCCGATGCCACCGGACCCTCACGCGAGGGTTCGCTTCCCGCCACCGGCTCGGTCGCAGCGCTCATCACCAAGGCCACCGGGAAAGAGCCGTACTACGTCGGCAAACCCAATGCACTGATGATGCGGTCGGCGCTGCGAGCGATCGGCGGCCATTCCGAGAGCACCCTGATGATCGGTGATCGCATGGACACCGACGTGTTGTCCGGACTGGAAGCGGGCCTGCAGACCATCCTCGTGCTGACCGGCATCTCCACGATCGAGTCCGTCGAGAACTACCCGTATCGGCCGACGAAGGTGATCAATTCCGTCGCCGACCTCGTCGGACGCACCCAGTCGCCTTTCTGATGCCACGAGCTTTTCCGGTGGACCGCCCGTCGTTCGTACTTTCGCGTGCCGGGTACAGCATCGAGGGGCGCGGCGTCGAATGCAGATATCGCTCGCTCCCCGACGCCGTTGCCGCAGTCCGGGCCGGCGAAGTCGTCGTCGGCGCTCTGCCCTTCGACGTGACCGGCCCGATTGCGTTGTGGCGGCCCGTCGAACTGCGTGGGTCCGACGGGCCATGGCAGCCCGATCTGTCTCTACCGCCGCTGCCTCAGGTGCGGATCGGTGATCGGATACCTGCTGGCGCGGTGCATGTGGAGCGGGTGCGGGCACTCGTCTCCTCGCTTCGGCGCGGTGACGCGCAGAAGGTCGTGCTCGCGCGGTCACTGCGCCTCGACGCAGACTCGACCATCGATCCCCTGTCTCTACTCGAAAAACTGGTGCGCACCGACCCCCTCGGCAACGGTTACGCAGCAGACCTGTCCGCCGCCGGGCCCGACTACGACGGGAAGTTCCTCGTCGGCTCGAGCCCGGAACTGCTGATCCGAAAACGCGGCACAACGGTGTCCTGCCATCCCTTTGCCGGAACCGCAGCGCGCAGTGACGACCCGGCCGAGGACGCCGCCATCGCCGACCGACTGGCGGCCAGCGCGAAGGATCAGGCCGAACACCGCTTCGTCGTCGACGAGATCCTCTCTGCGCTGGGGCCCATGTGCCGCAGAATCGACGTGCCGGACATCCCGCAGCTCAGCAGCACTCCGCAGCTGTGGCACCTGAGCTCGCCGATCACCGGTGAACTCCACGACCCCGCCATCACTGCGCTGGACCTCGCGCTCGCAGTGCACCCGACCCCGGCCGTAGCGGGCGTGCCCAGGCGCGCCGCCATGGACGCGATCGCCCGGATCGAGGGGCCTCGGGGTTTCTACGCAGGGGCGGTCGGGTGGACCGATCAGAGCGGTGACGGCGAATGGATGGTGGCGATACGCGGAATCGAACTTGCCGCCGATGGCCGCACGGGCCTCGCCACAGCGGGCGGGGGCATCGTCGAGGCCTCCGACCCCGACGCCGAACTCGCCGAGACGACAGCGAAGTTCCGCACCATCCTCGCCGCGTTCGGTTATCCCAGCGCCTGAACCAGATCCGCGATGAGGTCCTCGGTGTCTTCCAGGCCGACCGAAATGCGCACCACGCTGTCGGAGAGCCCTACCGCTGCACGGCCTTCCGGTCCCATGGCGCGGTGTGTGGTGGTGGCCGGGTGGGTGATGAGGGACTTGGCGTCGCCCAGATTGTTGGAGATGTCGATGATGCGCAGGGCGTCGAGCAGCTCGAAGGCTCGCTTCTTGCCCTCACCCTCCGATGCTTCCAACGCGAAGGTGACGACGGTTCCGCCGCCTTTCATCTGCTTCCTCGCCAACTCGTGCTGCGGATGTGAGGCCAAGTACGGGTAACGCACCCAGGACACCCCGGGGTGCTGCTCGAGGAATGTCGCGATCTCCAGCGCCGACGCCGTCGCGTGCCGAACTCGTACGGGCATCGTCTCGAGTCCCTTGAGCAGCGTCCACGCATTGAACGGACTGAGCGCAGGACCGGTGTGGCGCATCAGCGTCTGAACCGGACCATCGATGTACTCGCGGGAGCCCAGGATTGCACCACCGAGCACCCGGCCCTGACCGTCGATGTGCTTGGTACCGGAATACACCACCACGTCCGCGCCGAGTTCGAGGCTGCGCTGCAGCAACGGCGTCGCGAACACGTTGTCCAGCACCACCGTCGCACCCGCTGCGTGGGCCAACTCGGAGACGCGCTCGACATCGACGAGGGACTGCATCGGGTTCGACGGCGTCTCGAAGAAGACCGCCGTGGTGGGAACCGACAGCGCTTCCTCCCACTGCGCGTTGTCCTCGCCGTCGACGAACACGGTTTCGACGCCCCACCTGGGAAGGATTTCGTTGCACACGACGAAGCACGAACCGAACAGGCTGCGCGCGGCCACCAGACGGTCGCCGGACTTCAGTAGCGCACCGAGCGCCGTGAAGACGGCGGACATACCGCTGGAGGTGCCGAAGCACGCCTCCGCGCCCTCGATCAGCCGCAACCGCTCCTCGAACATCTTGACCGTCGGATTGCCGTAGCGGGAATAGACGAAGTGGTCGATCTCACCGGTGAACGCCTGCTCAGCGGCCCCGGCGCTCTCGTAGACGAACCCGGACGACAGATACAACGCCTCGGCGTTCTCGTCGAAACCGGAACGCATGAGCCCACCGCGAACCCCGAGCGTTCCCTGACCGACGCCCTCGGGCAGCGGCTTCGAAAAGCCCCCGCCATGCGGAAGTTTCTTCTCGGTCATGACTGCCTCCAGGGCAAGCCGACCGCCCGCCAGCCGACAGCGCCGCGGTGACCGTCGGCGTCCGTCGCACCTTCGAACCCGTCGAGAACGTTGTACGACGGCCCGATTCCGGCGGCCGTGGCAGCTTCGGCGGCACCGATGGACCGTTGCCCGGAACGGCACAGGAACACCACTGGGCGGTGGCCGTCGACGCCCGCCGCTTTCAACTGGTCGACGAAGTTGTTGTTTCTGGCGCCATCCGGGTAGCGGACCCACTCGATCAGATGAGTCGGGCGCTCGAGCGACGACGTGTCCGGCACGCCCACGTACTGCCATTCCGCGTGGGTGCGCACGTCCACCAGAACCGCGTCGGGATCGTCGCGGAGAAGCTCCCACGCCGCCTGCGGCGTTATGTCACCTGCGTAAGTCACTGCTTCAGCCTTCCACACCCGGCAATATCGACAACTCAGACATTGCACACCAGCCAGTTCTCGTCGACGCGAACGAATCGCCACTGTTCGGTCGACGTCGCGTCGGTCTCGTCGAATCTCGTGGTAACCGTGACGAGACCGCGGTCACCGTTCACCTCGTAGCCGGTCGGCACACCGTCGACTTCCATTTTCCCGTTCTCGGCCACCTCGTCCGCCCGCGCCGAGGAGTAATCAGCGTCGCTGCCCGGTATCAACCGCGCCACCTGCGCCTCGCAAGTAGCCCGGCGCAGTAGATCAGCGTCGCCCTCGTTCTGCGCTCGGACGAAATCGGAGATGCTGTCCGTCAGAAGTTGAGCCTGGGTGACGTTGTTCTCCGCGGGCGAAACCCTCGACGCTATGACAACAGCGCCGAGCACCAGCACGACGATTGCGACGGCGATCAGGAACGGCCACGCGGTGGCCGGGCGTCGCTCCCCTGCTTCGGCAGCCGCTGCGGAAGCGTTGTTCTGCGCTTCCTCACGGCTTTCGATCCACTGCTCTCTTCGCTCCCGCCACGACGCCATGGGTGCAATCTTCCCTCCCGTCCCCGAGGCGCCGCTCGCCGGGGTTGACGGTCTCGGGTCGGCAGGGCACCACGGGCACTAGAGTCAACATTGGCCCGCCAGCCCAGATCAGGTAACACTTAATTTATGCTGGGGTGTCCGCACTTGCCATCGACGAAGGTAGTTCGCTGCACATGACTGACCAGACTCGTCCTCTCCGCGTTGCCATCGTCGGCGCCGGACCAGCCGGCATCTATGCCGCCGACGCCCTCATGAAGTCCGACACAGACGTGAGCATCGACCTCTTCGAACGCATGCCTGCGCCCTTCGGCCTCATCCGCTACGGCGTTGCCCCCGACCACCCCCGCATCAAGGGCATCATCACCGCCCTGCACAAGGTCCTCGACAAGCCGCAGGTCCGCCTCCTCGGCAACATCGACTACGGCACCGACATCACCTTGGATGATCTCCGCCGCTTCTACGACGCCGTCATCTTCTCCACCGGCGCAAACGCCGACCGCGCACTGAACATCCCCGGCATCGACCTCGATGGCAGCTACGGCGCAGCCGACTTCGTCTCCTGGTACGACGGTCACCCCGACGTTCCCCGCACCTGGCCACTCGACGCCGAAAAGGTCGCCGTCCTCGGCGTCGGCAACGTCGCTCTCGACGTCGCCCGCGTGCTGGCCAAGACCGGCGACGAACTTCTCCCCACCGAGATCCCCGCCAACGTCTACGAGGGCCTCAAGACCAACAAGGCCACCGAAGTCCACGTCTTCGGTCGCCGCGGACCGGCACAGGCCAAGTTCACCCCCCTCGAACTGCGCGAACTCGACCATTCACCCAACATCGAAGTCATCGTCGCCCCCGAGGACATCGACTACGACGAGGGCTCCGAGCATGCCCGTCGCAGCTCCAAGCAGGTCGATATGGTCGCCAACACTTTGCAGGACTGGGCCATTCGCGACGCCGGCAACCGACCCCACAAACTGTTCCTTCACTTCTTCGAATCCCCCGCCGAAATCCTCGGCGAGGACGGCAAAGTCACGGGCCTACGCACCGAACGCACCGAACTCGACGGCACCGGCAACGTCAAGGGCACCGGCAACTACAACACCTGGGACGTTCAAGCCGTCTACCGCGCCGTCGGCTATCTCTCCCAGAACATCAGCCAACTCCCCTTCGACGAACAAGCCGGCACCATCCCCAACGAAGCCGGACGCGTGCAGGAAAACGGTGCGCACGTGCCGGGCACCTACGTCACCGGCTGGATCAAGCGCGGACCTGTCGGCCTCATCGGTCACACCAAGGGTGACGCCAACGAAACCGTCGCCTGCCTCCTCGAGGACGCACCAACCTTCGACGGCGCCGCTGAACCCGCCGAGCGGGCTGTCACGGACTTCCTCGAAGGCAAACAGGTCCCCTTCACCACCTGGGACGGCTGGTACCGCCTCGACGCCCACGAACGCTCCCTCGGTGAACCCGAAGGCCGCGAACGCGTCAAGGTCGTCGAACGCCACGACATGCTCAAGGCGTCGGAGCCGGACAAGGCTTAGGCAGCTCCGCTGCATGTGAGTGGTTTTACATAGCGGGCTATGTAAAACCACTCACATGCGCGTAGCGCCTACACGCGCACAGCCAGCAGTTTTCCCTCGGTCTCGACCTTGCGCTGGTGTTCGTTGAAATCGGGCGCAGCGCAGACGAACAAGGTGCGTCCGTCGTCACCACCCAATCCGCAGGCGAACACACCGGTGTCGAACTCCAGCTGATCGACGATGCCCTTGCCCGGTTCGACGTGCACGATTCGCTGGCCCAGGGCGTCGGCCACCCACAGAGATCCATCGGTATCGATGCAGCAGCCGTCGGCCGCGACCACGAGCTGACCGAGCGCCGTTGCCATATCGCTCATATCGGGCAGTTCGGCGAACTTCGCCCAATCACGCCGCTCCCCCAGTGATCCGTCGGGACGCACCGCGAAAGCGCTGATGCGGTTGCCTACCGTTTCGTCGACCAGAAGCTCACCGTCGCCGGTGAAAGCCATGCCGTTCGGGAAGTACAGATCCTCGGCCACCACTCGCACAGAACCGTCCGGATCGACCCGAATCAGGTCGGCGGTATCGGGCGTCGCCATGTTCATCAGATCGAAGCCGAAGTTGCCGACGTACGCGCGCCCACGGTCGTCGACGAGCATGTCGTTGAGGTTGGCCTTCACGTGGGCGGACAGGTCTGCATGCACGACGAGCGAGCCGTCGTCCTCGCGGCGGAGGATGGTGTGATCGCGCATCGACACCACCAGCAGTCGGCCGTCCGGCAGCCACCCGAGTCCCGACGGTTGCTGCGGGATCTCGGCTTCGACGCGGACGTCCGATCCGTCTGCCTGCGCCGAGATGACTCGGTGACTGTAGAAGTCCGACACCCAGATTCGGCCGTCGTGCCAGCGTGGACATTCGAAATATGTGTATCCGTCGAGTACGACGGTGACGTCGGGTTTCATGCTTCGCATTCAAACATCGGACAGGGCCCCGAGGTGCCGAAACCGCGCAGCTGGCAAACTGTGGGCGTGTTCGACGCCCATCGGTACATCCTCGATCCGAGGTTCACTCTCGTGGAGAACCAGGGATACCAGCCGGAGCCGTACACGATTGCCGACTACGAACGCGACACCGATGGGCTCGGCATCACCGGAGGGGCCATCATCAGCGCGTCCTTCCACACCACCGACCAGGACTTCCTGCTCTCCGCACTGCAGACCTTGGGGCACGGATGGGTCGGTGTCACCCAGCTCGATCCGGCGATATCCGACGAGGACATAATCGGCCTCGATCGCGCTGGTGTCCGGGCGATCCGCCTCAATCTCATGCGCGGCGCCACCGACGTGCAGATGCTCACTTCTCTGGCCCGGCGGGTGCACGATCTGGTCGGGTGGCACGCGGAATTGTACGTCGAGGCGTCGATGCTGCTCTCGCTCGAACCGATTCTGTGCAGGTTGCCCGCCGTGAGCATCGATCACCTCGGGATGTCCTCGCAGGGCTTGTCTTACCTACTCGACCTGGTCGACCGCGGAGCGAGGGTCAAAGCTTCCGGCTTCGGCCGGGTGGACATGGACATCGTCGCGACCATGAAGCACATTCACGCGGTCAATCCGTCGGCGCTCATGTTCGGAACCGACCTGCCCGGTACTCGCTCCCCCCGTCCGTTCCAGGAATCCGATCTCGACCTGGTCGCCGAAGCGGTCGGCGGGGATCTGCCCGCAGTGCTCGACGGCAATGCCCGCGCCTGGTATCGCGTCACCTGAGGAAGAGCGCGGCCCCCAGCCACACCCCACTCGCCAGCAGCGCGCCGAGTAACTCCACCAGGATCGACAGTCCGACTGCCTTGGTGGCGTGCACTGTCGACCGCCACGCCGCAGCATGATTTGCGCGATGCCGGGGCAGTTCGGCGACGTACGTGCCGCCGATGAAGCCGATGAACAACCCGATAATCGGAATCACGAAGAACCCGACGATGCCGACGAGCCCGCCGATGACGAGGGAGCGCGTCGGGACTCCGGCGTCCTTCATCCGACGGCCCGGCCAGGTGTACTTGACGATACCGCTGAGCACGAGCAGCACGGCCGCGATCGCGAATGTCCCCCAGGCGACGGAGCCGCCGGTGAGAAACGCCCACACACCGATCGCCCCGAGAATGAGGATGGTGCCGGGCAGGATCGGCACCACGATCCCGACGAGGCCGACAAGAATGGCCAGCGCGACGAGAACCTCGCCCAGCACACTCACGTGACGGGACGGACTCTGCTCGCGGCCTCGGTCGCGCGAGCGCGGGCGGTCTCGATGTCCTTCGCCGTCGACACCGCCACCCCCATCCGTCGACGCACAAAGCTCGTCGGCTTGCCGAACAACCGTAGGTCTGTCTCCGGTACCGCCAGCGCGTCGGCAACGCCTTCGTAGGCAATGCCTTCCGCGTCGACTCCGCCGTAGATCACCGCGGAGGCTCCGGGCGAGATCAGTGTGGTGTCCACTGGCAGACCGAGGATGGCGCGGGCGTGCAATTCGAACTCCGAGAAGCGTTGCGTCCGTAGCGTGACCAGCCCGGTGTCGTGGGGGCGTGGGCTGACCTCGGAGAAGTAGACGTCATCGCCTTTGACGAACAGTTCGACGCCGAACAGCCCTCGGCCACCGAGTGCGGTGGTGATCTTCTCGGCGACTGCCTGCGCGGCAGCGAGAGCGGCATCCGACATCGGCTGCGGCTGCCACGATTCGACGTAGTCGCCAGATTCCTGACGGTGCCCGACGGGCTCGCAGAACTCGGTCCCGGAGGCAGATCGAACGGTGAGAAGTGTTATCTCGTAATCGAAGTCGACGAACCCCTCGACGATGACGCGGCCCAGGTCCACACGCCCACCCGTCAGCGCGTAGTCCCACGCAGCGGAGACGTCCTCGGGGCCGCGGACAACCGACTGACCCTTGCCCGAGGACGACATCACCGGCTTGATGACGGCAGGGAAGCCGATGGCGCCGAGGGCGTTCTCCACCTCGATCAACGATTCAGCGAAGGCATACGGCGACGTGGGTAGGCCCAACTCTTCGGCGGCGAGCCGTCGGATTCCCTCTCGGTTCATCGTCAACTGCGTCGCACGCGCCGTCGGGATGACCACGGTCCGACCCCTCTCCTCGACCTCCGCGAGCGCGTCGGTGGCGATGGCCTCGATCTCCGGCACGACGAAATCGGGTTGCTGCGCGTCGATCAGCGCCAGAAGCTGCTCCGGGTCGCTCATATCGATGGTGAACGCATGATGGGCGACCTGGTGGCCAGGGGCGTTGTCGTAGCGATCGACTGCGATCACCTCGACGCCGAGCCGTTGGAAGGCGATTATCACTTCCTTGCCCAACTCGCCGGCGCCGAGCAGCATCACTCGCGTAGCCCCCGGGGTCAGTGGTGTACCGATGCGTGCTGGTTCCGTTGCTGCGCTCACCCGCTCATTATCCATGCCCCCGTCATGCCCGCTCCCCTCCGCAAGTTAACCTCGATTCACAACCCGATCTCATCGAAGTCGGCCTGACCGGAACGAGGAAACGTGTCTAGTAGCGGTGGACCACTGACAGGACTGCGCGTCGTCGAACTAGCGGGCATCGGACCCGGTCCGCACGCAGCGCTTCTGCTGGCCGATCTCGGCGCCGATGTGGTCCGCGTTCAGCGTGCCGGTCAGATCTCTCCGCACGACCAGCAGCTGCGCAGCCGCACCATCGTCGAGGCCAACCTGAAGGACCCGACGGACATCGAGAAGGTGCTCGGGCTCATCGAGCGCGCCGATGTTCTCATCGAGGGATTCCGGCCCGGCGTCACCGAGCGTCTCGGCCTCGGACCCGAGGACGCGCTGGCTCGTAATCCACGACTCGTTTACGGCCGCATGACCGGCTGGGGCCAGGAAGGGCCATGGGCGTCGGCCGCGGGCCACGACATCAACTACATCTCGGTGACGGGTGTTCTGCACGCCATCGGACGGCAGGGTGAGCGGCCGGTACCGCCGCTCAACATGGTCGGCGACTTCGGTGGCGGTTCGATGTTCCTTGTCTTCGGCATCCTCGCCGCGCTGTTCGAGCGTCAGACCTCCGGTGAGGGCCAGGTAGTGGACGCCGCCATGGTCGATGGCACGGCGGCACTCTCGCACATGATCTGGGGCATGCGCGGCGTCGGCGCCTGGTCGGACGAGCGTGGTGTCAACATGCTCGACACCGGCTGGCCCTACTACGACACCTACGAAAGCGCCGACGGCAAGTACATGGCGGTCGGCGCACTCGAACCCCAGTTCTTCGCCGAGTTGCTCCGACTCCTCGAACTCGACCCCGCAACCACTCCCGGCCAGGGCGAACGCGAACGCTGGCCCGAGATGCGTGAGCTGTTCACCACCACGTTCAAGACCAAGACGCGCGACGAGTGGGCGGCCATTTTCGACGGCACGGATGCCTGCGTCTCGCCGGTACTGACCTTCGCCGAGGCACCCGAGCAGGTGCACCTGAAGGAGCGCGGCACCCTCATCGACATCGGAGGGGTCACCCAGCACCGCCCGGCGCCGCGATTCTCGCGTACGGCCAACGGAACACCCACCGCACCGCCGTCGACCGCAGCGGACGCCGAGTCGCTCTGGCGCTAGAGGCGGCTCCGCCGCATGTGCGTGGAAATGCATAGCGGGCTATGCATTTCCACTCACAACGTCAGAAGACCAGGGCGGGTTGCTCGGCGTCGGTGTTCGGTGCGAGCGCCTGGTACGCACCCGCCGTCGCCGCGACCGCCGCGGTCAACTCGGCGGGCTCTCGGGTGTAGGGCATACGAAGAAACCGCTCGAAAGCACCTTCGACACCGAAGCGCGGACCCGCGGCGAGCACTGCCCCGAACGTCGGTGCGGTGGCGGCCAGTGCGCTCGACACCGGAGCCGGAAGCTGCAGCCACAAGGACATGCCGCCGGTCGACCGACGATACGTCCAGTCCGGAAGATGCTGCGCCAAAGCGCTTTCCAGTACGTCACGGCGCTCACGTAGCTCGTCGCGCCTGGTGTCGAGGATCGCGTCGGCATCCTCGAGCAGGAAGCCTGCGGCAAGCTGATCCATCACCGAGGTTCCCAGATCGTGCCCCGCTCGCGAACCGGCAAGACGGCTGATCAGCGCCGGATTGGCGCGTATCCAGCCGATCCGCAGACCACCCCAGTACGACTTGGACGCCGACCCGATCGTCACGATATCGGTGCCGGACACTCGCCCGTACGACGCGACCGGGGGCGGTGGCGGCGCGTCGAGCCACAGATCCACCATGGTCTCGTCGACGATCATCGTCATCGAGGTCTCCCGCGCGATCCTCGCCAGTTCGCTGCGTCCACCGTCGTCGAGGCATCGTCCGGTGGGATTGTGGAAGTCGGGGATCATGTAGGCAACTTTCGATGCCGTCTGCCGTGCCGCGCTCCGGATTCCGTCGAGATCCCAGGGGTCGCCGACCGGGCGGATCGGCACCGGCACCGGCCCCGCGCCGATCCGCCGGAGCGCCTCGAGCGCGTTGGGGTACGTCGGGTGGTCGATGAGAACGCGATCGCCCGGTGAGATGAGCGTGCCGAGCAGCAGCCGCAGGGCCTGCTGGGCGCCGGAGGTGACCATGATCTGGCCGGCCGTCGTCGGCAAGCCACGTTCGACGAAGCGTCGCGCGACGGCTTCACGTAGCACCGCGATGCCGACGGGTTCCACGCCGTGATTGGACAGGTACGCCGGCAGCGCGTGCATCGCAGACTGGTACGCCGCCATCATCGCCTCGGTGGGGGCGGCCATCGCGGCGTGGCTCATGTCGATGATCGGGCCACTGGTGTTGCGCGATTGCACGGCGGGCCGGTTGGCTTCGGCCTTCGTCGGCAGCGCGACAGTGCTCCGTGCACCCTGCTTGCTGATCAGATAGCCCTCTTCACGCAGCACCGCATACGAGGAGGTGATGGTGGTCCGGCTGAGATCCAGAGCCGCCGACAGATCACGCTCGCTCGGCAAGCCCACCCCCAGCGGAATTCGACCGTCGTGAATGAGCAGGCGAATCCCGTCGGCGAGCGCTCGGTACGTCGGCCTGGACGTTCGACGCCGACCGGACGCATCCTCGACCTCCGGCTGCCAGCGTCCCAGATCGCGTGCCAGCGACGACGCATTGAGTACCCGAGTAGCCATGGACTTCATTATCCGGACCACTGGCACGCTTGACCAAATCCAGTTTCGACTCAGTGGACTTGCTTTGCGGGAGCGCCGTGCTTGGTTGCACACAGGTATGGCTGCACAGGCACATCCGGCCCTCCGAGGTCGATTTGTGTGCACTCCCGCACGCACTCACCCGCAAACACTCACCCCCGCGACGCCACCGAGACCGGCTCAGCGATCCCACCCGGCGTCAGAACGGGCATCCACACTCCGTCGACGGTCGCAGCCGCAACCGCATCCGGGCTCAGTGCCGAACCGGTCGCGCTGATCGACGAACCGTCACTGCACGTGAGATCGATTGTGCCCGCGTAGTCCGCGTCCTCCGGCACTGCGCACACGAGGCCATCCTCGAATGTCATGGACTCGACATTTCCCTCGGCTGGTCCAGTGAACAATGTCGTAGGGGGTGGAGAGTCGGTGGTCGGTGGGGGTTCGATGGGCTCGGTCGTTGATGTGGGCTCAGTGGTTGTTGTGGGCTCAGTGGTTGTTGTGGGCTCGGTCGTTGTTGTGGGCTCGGTCGTTGATGTGGGTTCAGTGGTTGATGTGGGCTCAGGAGTCGTCTCTACCTCGGCCGTCTGAGCTTCGGTCAGTTCTTCCTCCGTCGGCTGGTCGAATGTCCTGGCGGAGACGACAGCGGCCAAAGGCAGCGCGGCGGGAGATCCTGGACCGCATTCGGCCGATACCAGGTTCAACGTGAAGCCGAGTTCCAAAACCGGTCCCAACAGACCCAACGCAGTTGCGGTCCCACTCAGCGTCAGCTTGGAGAAGCCCTCGGGTGCACCGGCCGCGGAAACGGAACTAGACAGGGTCAGATCGAAGCGAGCCCGACCATTGTTCTCGGTGAACGAGATCGGCGTGACACCACCGGCAGCGGGCACGGCGAACGTCCTGGTTCCTATCTGCACCAATCCATCTGCCGATGCTGGAGGAGTCGCCGAACTCGTTCCGGCAATCGGATCACACACGACCGATGCAGTCAGTTGCCGAGCTGGGGTCACGGTGATGACGTCCACATTGAATGCTCCGAGACCGAGCACACCCAGAATCGAGATACGAAGGCGCGCAGCAGTCAGTGCCGACTCGGCAGAAGAAAGAGGGTTAACCGGCGCGCAGTGGTCCGGAGTTCCACTCGAGAGAAATTGCGCACACGACGACCCGGTGATCGGTGCAGACGGCGCCAGTGGTCCCGTGGCCGAGGATTCGAATGCAAGGCCGTTAACCGCCAGCAGATTCCCAGTCTGATACGGGCCCGCACTCGTCGACCGCGAGGTGCCGATGTTCGCGTCGCTTCGTAGAGACTGCATGCCGTTCCAGGGCAGCGGATTACCCAGAAGCCCAATGGAGATGCCGCTGACCCCGGACAACCGGCCCGATATCGAACGTGCATAGCCGCTGTTCTCCCACGTACCGGAACCGACGGTGCCGGCGACATACTCGGAATCGGTCCATGCGGCCTCGGTCTCGGACACCAGGAGTCGCCCGGGGACCAGTGCAGCGAACACCAGCAGCGTCAGCATCAGGATCGGCCACCGACGATCGAGGTTCATGAGCGCGTCTGCGATTCTTCCAGGCTGTCGCTTCCCTTCTCTTCGCGTGGCCAGAAGACCGCAACCACGAGACCTGCCATGGACAACGTGATCAGCCCCAGGACGTAGGGGTTGGAGAAGTAGACGATCACGCGCGCCAGACCAGGCATCGACCACAGAACCGTGCGCACTTCGGTGACCTGGTACAAACCAGGGTCGGCCTGCGCATTGGCGTCGCCCTTGAGCTCGAGCACTGTGATCCCGGATTCCTCGATCGTCTCCGTCGCAACGACTCGATGGGTCACCGGTAGCATTCCCTCGCGATCGACGGTGACCACATCGCCGACCCCGACGGAGTCCGCCGGAACAGCACGCACCACGGCAAGCGAACCCGCGGGAATCGCCGGCGACATCGAGCCGGTCTTGAACATGATGAGCGTGATGTTGAAGACGAACGCGCACGCGACGAGGGCAATACAGATGATCCCGCCGACGGCGAGTGTGTTGAGGAAGACATCGCCCGCGATGCCCCACCAGGAGCGTCGCGGCTGCTTCGTGTGATTCGTCTCGGGAGTCATTGTTCCCATCTCGGTTCTAGGACGTGCCCTCGAAGGGCCAGTTGGCGACGAGCGATTTGCTCTGCAGAGTCGCGTCGGTCCAATTCTCCTGCGTTGCAGGAAGGCTGACCTCGAAGCACAGCGGCACCGCCGGCCCGGCAAGGGTGGGGCCGGCCCCTGCAGGCAGCGGGAAGGCGACCGGTGCAGAGGTGTCCAACGACACCGGTCCACCGCTACCCACCACGTAGTTCGGACTGCCGGTGAACGCTGCAGCATCACAGCCGGCGGACTCGCGCACCACGCGGTACCGAAGCGCAACGGAGAGACTCCCGACCCCAGATCCCGAGAACGCCGCGCCCTGTAATGTCACCGAGGCTGCGGCCGATCCGGCCTCCGTCCGCAACTCGACGGGTGCGAAAACTACACTCCCGGGAATCATTCCAGTGGCTGTTGTCGTAAATGCCAGCGGGTTGGGTGCCCCGGTGGGGTGTGAGGACCACATCGAACCGCCGTCGACGCTGGATTCGATTCCGAACTGCGAACCCGTCGCGAATTCGGTGCTGCCCAGCACTGTGTCGGTCCAGCCGGCAGCGACGAGTACCGCTCCGATGCCGAGAACGGTTCCCCCCGCTGCCAGCGCCCTCCTCTGGCGTTGGCGTACCGATGCCATGCGCTAAGGCGTGACCGAGGTGCCGACGAATTCCCACACGACCTGACCCGTTGCAAGGCCGGACAATGTGTTCGGCGAGCCCGCTGGAAGCGTCACTGCGAAGCACAGATTGACCGGTGTCGCGTCGGCGACGAGGGTGATCGCGTTGGCGACGCTACCTGTGGTGAGCACCGCATCGGTGACAAGCGCTGTCGGACCAGGCGTTCCCGCGGTGCAGTCTGTCGAGGTGCCGCCCTGGGTCACCGTGTAGCGCAACGCTGCGGTCAGAGCCGGATCGGTCGTACCACCGGTGGCGCCGTTCAGCGTGACTGCGGCGTCCAACGTCTGACCGGGCTCGAGCCGAAGCGCGACCGGCGCGTACACGGTGTCTCCCGGTGTGAGGTCCAGTCTCGTGGCGGGGAAGGTGAAGGGTTCACCGGGTGATACATCGGCTTCGATCCATGTTCCGGCCCCGGTAGGTGTGAAGTCTGCCTGGATGTTCCAGGCGTCGTCGCCCGTGGCGAAGTCGGAGTTTCCGAAGACGTTGTCGGTCCACGCGGCGAGAGTGATGGCCGCTCCGATGCCGAGCACCAGCCCTCCGGCGAGGAGGGCGCGAACCTTGCGTCGTCTGTTGAGATTCTGTGGTTGATCGGTCATTGCCCGACTCTTTTCGCTTGAATGATTCACGGTCACACCTGTTGCCAACCGAACCGGCCACCGGAGCGTAAAGCGCACTTTTCGCCGGTCAAACCAGAATCACCAAAACGTTATCAAAATGACTAAAGCAATTTTTCTTGCATGATTGCCAATATCGGGTCAATGCAGGAATTGGATCTGATCGACGCCGATTTTGCACACATCAATTACGCAATGAGGTCACATACCGAACCGGCGGATTTTTTCAGCCGACCAAAACGGGACGGGAGTCGTCGGCGGCGTCTTCCGGGGCATCCCCCTCAGCGACTTGTCCGATCAAGAATGCTCCACTTTCAGGCATCCACCCGATTGCGCCGTGCTGGAAGAGGTTGTAGCGCCCGTATCCGGTGGGCGTCGGCTTCTCGTCGCTGATCGGATAGCCGAGCTCACCGTACGGCCCACCGTGACCGAGGTACCAGGCGAGGATCTCTCCGTGTACCTCGTGAGCGCCGCCGTCCGGTAGAGCGAACACCGTGGCTCGACGGTACTCGAGCATCCCGCCTCCACCCGGACCCAGCATGAATTCACCGACTTGCTCACCGATCCACGAATGTTCGTAAGCAAAGCGATCGAATTGATATCCGAATACTTCGAGACCGTTGTATGAAGCAGTCATCGGAGGACCTTTCGGCGCGTTGTGTGACCACTATTGTCCACAAATCTGCGATTGCCGCCACGACAATTCATGATAATTGCCCCAAACGTGACCTCAATTCAGCAAAGCCGCGATATCCGCAGGAATCTCGTCGGTCGCCGAAGCGTCGACGACAGTGCGCGTCCACCCCGACCCTGCTTCGTCCAGCCGCACCAACTGGTCTGGCCCGAGGAGCCAGAGCTGGTCCCCCGAGGCCCACACCACGCCGTACCCGTATTCCGGGCTCGACGTGATCGGAGCGCTGTACTGCACGGCACCCGCGCTGTCGATGATTTGCAGGGTCGGCGAACCGCCGATATCGACGACCTGCGCCACCGAGGACCCTGAGGGTGAGGTCTGCGGAGAGATCAAGTCGGCAGGCGCGGCCTCTGTCGTGTCAGGCAACGCTTCCGGCGCCGGTGCGGCAGGCGATTCAGTCGTGGGTGGCTCGGTCGTGGGCACCTCCGTCGTAGTTACGGGTGCGACCGAGGTGCTCGATGGCGCTGGTGTGCTACTCGGAGCCTCGGTGGCCGTCGACGAGGTAGTCGATGAAGTAGTCGACGAGGTTGTCGACGAGGTAGTCGACGAGGTAGTCGATGAGCTCGACAGTTCCTCCGGCGCGAGTCGGGCCGCTGCCGGAGCCGAGTCGGGAGCCAGAGCTCCACATCGCGCGGCGGGAAACAGGTTGAAGACCGAGGTCGTCAGGGTCATCGTCACTGTGAAACCCCGGCTCGGCGCCGATACCCGGGTTCCGGACACCGTTTGTACGGTGAAGGTCCAGGTGCCGGTCAGGGTCTCGAACCAGGTTCCATTGTGCACATCAGCAGATGCAATCGTCACCGTGTGGGGTGGCATGCTTGTCCCGAGCCGAGTGATCGTCCATCGGTAGGTGTAGCCCGATCCCGGCGGAGGCGCCCACGACATCGTCACGTAGGCGCCCACACCGAAGGAGCCCGCTCTATCGACACACGTCGGGTCTCCAGGCACCGGAACCGGCGGCAGGCCAGTCGTGAAGGTTCCGCTGGTCGCGGTCGCAGGGTCGTTCCATGCCGCCAGGGTGGTGGGAGGGTTGGTTCCGGCGAGACCCAGTGCCCCGATCGTCCCGATCGCGAGGATCACCGTGAGCGAGGCCTTGCTGTGCCCACCAGAGGAATCTCGCCCACCAGGCTCGTCCGTACCTCGGTCCTCGCGGTCTCGGTCCTCGTCAGCCCTGGGTCGCCAGGCGATCATGATCAGGACACCGACGAACACCCCACCGAGGAAGACGGCTACCGGGCCGCTCAACCACGTCACCGCGTATCCGAGTTTCGGGACGCTGAACACGACGCGGCCGACTTCGTCGACGATGTAGGTTTCGGCGTCCGCTTCGGTGTTCGCGTCGCCTTGGAGAATGAGCTGGACACTGTCGGTACCGACCGCGCCGATGTCGACGACGCGGTGGGTGATCCCGTCGCCTGATGCGTTGGTGACGTTGACAATGTCGCCCACCGCGACCTCGGTCGCGGGCGTCTCCTTGCTGATGGCGAGGGCGCCGGTCTCGATCGCCGGCGACATCGATCCCGATCGGAAGACGAGCGGTGTGATCCCGAAAATGATTGCTGCCAAGGCGATCAGCACGCAGAGCAAGCCCGCGAGAGCCCCACCAGTGAGGGCGATCTCGCGCGCCAGTTTTCGACGGCGGTGCCTGGTGTGGGCGACAGTAGGAGATGTGTGGTTCGACATGACTACACCGACGTCGCTAGGAGTGAGTAGGTAACTGTTCCGGTGATCGGTGACGCCGGGGCTGTCGCGGTGCTCGGCATGGTCACCGAGAAGCAGAGATTGTCCGCCGGGTCACCGGCACCGATCGGCCTGGATAGCGCAACCGAGTTGGATTGAAAATTCTGGGTGGCGACGGTCAAGCCCGTGATCGTGCTGAGCGGAGTTCCGGTACATGCGGTATCGGCATACACGGCGGTGTTCAGCAAGGCGCCGAGTGTGCCGTTGTTCGTCGAGGCCGCGATCGTGTAGGTGAAACCCACAGTGCCACTGTTGGTCACCCGCAAGGGTGCACTCACGGTTTCGCCCGGAAGAATGTCGGTCTTGGTCAAGGTGGTTGCGAAAATGGGCGGATTGTTATCGACCGCCGGGTCGCCCACCTTGATGTCGATTGTCCCCGTCGTGAATGCGCCCGAGGTTGCCGAGGAGGTATCCGACCACGCGGCAAGCGTTCCCACAGCACCGAGACCGAGAACGATGCCGATCGACATGATGGCGCGGGCGCGGGCCCCGATGAGCGCGGTCCCGATGCGGCGCAGCATTGTCCTCGGCGCGAAACTACCGTCACTACTGTGGCGCGCCATCAGGGCTGCACTCCTTCCGTATTGTCGTTCTGGCCGGCGCCGATCGAGCACGCGTTCTCGTTGTCCCACTGCACCACGAAATCGAGATCCGCAGAGGAATTCTGAGTGCCGTTGCCTGCGTTCACTGCCATGGCGACGGTCGTATCGATCCGCCTCTTCTCATGGGGCAGGACCTCGACGAAAGCGCAGGCAACGTTCACCTGGGCACGGTCGATGGTCACCTCGAGAGCCTCGACGAAGGCGGGGTTCGAGCTCGTGGCGAATATCTGGACATTCCCGCCGCGATCGGTTTCGTTGAAGACGTGGAAAGTACTGGTTCGACTGTCGCCGGGTACCCACCGAATTCTCTTGTCGAACAAAGGGTTCGGGAGACTCGAAGACCATGTCAGACCGTCACTGCTGAAGCTCACGGTCGGGGACGGACGCGAGGGTCCGGCACCGATGAGTACCAGTGTCACGATCGCGACGAGCGCGACGATAACAAGAACTGCGGTGTTCCTCTTCATGGCGCCCGCGACTCACGACGCTGCTTCCGGTAGTCGTTGCCGGCGCCAACGAACATGTACAGCGCGTAGGCGCCCAAGCCGATGACGATGACGGTGACCGTGATGCGACGTTGTTCGCCGTTGAGCCAGTTGTTGACATAGCCCAGGTAGGGCATCGAGTACCAGACTTTCCCGCGGATCTGCCCGTATCGAACCGGGTTCTCGTCGTCGGACCCGTTGTTGTCCCCGCGCGTGATGTAGGTCGTGATGCCATCGCCGCTGAATTGGGTTGCGACGATGCGGTGGGTCACGACTTCGGGTTCACCGGACCGAATCTGGTAGGTGACGGGAGTGCCGACAGTGAGCTCGGAGCGATCCACTGGCTTCACGACGACCAGGGTGCCGGGCGGATACGTGGGCCTCATCGAACTGGTGAGGATGGTGTACGGCGTCGAACCGGTTACCCGCGGGACAACGACGGTGGCTGCCAGAATGGTCAGCATCGCAGCCAGCAGGGTGTACGACACGATGCGACTGATCCACCACCATGCACCGGTGTGCCCGTCCTCCTCATCACCCTTGACGACGGGAATCACGTCGGTGTCGTCGGTGCTCATGCCTGGTCCGCTCTGAACGAAAAGCTCACTGTCGATGTTTGGTCCTGCGGTGGATCGGCACCAACGGCGACGTGGAAGCACCACACCTCGTTGGCACCGGGGGCCAGCGCTCTCGTGTCCAGGGTCTGCGCGCCCTGCGCGTTGCCGGTGTAAAGGACGGTCACCGGGCCCGTCGGTGCACCTACTGCTGGACAATCTCCCACCGTGGACACGAGGGTGGCGGTCAGGGTGAGGGGCACCGCACCCGTCACCGTCGAGCCCTGGAGTCGATAGTCGAAGGGAACGTCCCCCGCGTTGCGTATCGATAGGGGGGCCTGCGAGGAGCCGTTCGGGCCGAGGTTCGTCGAACCGAGCGCCGCGAGCACGTAGTCGTCGACCTCGGCGCCGTCCGGACCCACCTTGATGTCCAACGTGCCGGAGTTGAGCGTGCCGCCTGCGACGGCTACTTCGTCGCGCCACAGCGCGCCCGTCGTCTGTGCTGATCCGTAGACCACCACGACGACGGACGCTGCTGCCAGTGCCCAGTACCGACCATGCCTGATTGCCACTTCGAGTTACGGAGTGGGTCGAACCTGGTCGAGCGTCAGGGTGAACGCATTCAAATTGACGGTCTCGTTCTGCGCCACCAGATCGGTCGTCGCCTGGTCGAACGTGATGGTGACGGTGACGGCGATGGTCTGTGTGGGCGAGGTCAGCGGAAGCTCCACCGCAGAACCGTTCGGCAGGGCGGCACCGCCGTCGACTGCCACCGTGGTGTTCAGCGCCGCAGCCAGAGCCGGGTCGCCGGTGACCTGCGTGAAGTCGGCCGTGATTGTGGCCTCGATATTCTCGCCCGCCGAGTTGACGGTGTAGCTGTTGGTGTAGGTCAGGATGTCACCGGGGACGATCAGGTAGCCGGACGGGTCGGCCCCGATAACGACCGATCCACCCTCGGAAATATCGGTCCAGACGCCGGGCGTACCGGTTGGCTCGAAGTTCAGCTCGCCGGAATTGATCGCGCCGCCGCCGACGGATTCGGTGTCCTGCCACAGCGCGAGGGATCCCAATCCGCCGAGTAGTAGCACCGCGGCTGCGCCTGCAGCGACGGCGCCCTTGGTTGCTTTGTTCATGAGCATCTCTTCTCTTTGGATTCGGCCCTGCATATCCGGGCCGGGTGTGAACTACCCGACGGGTAGTGGGTGGCTTTCGTGGGCCAACGCAACTGTGTGCGACACACATTGTTTCGGGAAGCGAAAGGAATCCGTTAGCAAAAACAGGGTAAAAGTCCAATAGTTCTTTTACCTGGACTTTAACCAACCCAAAGTGACATCCTTTGGCCATCTGTAACGTGCCAAAAGACCCTAGTCAGCCCCTGAGATGGTCCACGCAGCACAACGCCCCGAGGCATACGAGCCTCGGGGCGTTGTGCTGTCTGCGCTGTGCTATCTACTGGGGACCGAGAATGTCCCGTCGCACGATGGTCTGGTCGCGTCCCGGGCCCACGCCGATGCACGATATGTGCGCACCCGCGAGCTCCTCGAGCCGCAGCACGTAGTTCTGCGCGTTCTGTGGGAGATCTTCGAAGGTGCGGGCACCGGAGATGTCCTCCCACCAACCGGGCATCTCTTCGTACACGGGTTTGGCGTGATGAAAACCGGTCTGCGTCATGGGCATTTCGTCGTGCCGCTCGCCGTCGATCTCGTACGCCACGCAGATCGGGACGGTGTCGAGGCTCGAGAGCACATCCAGCTTGGTCAGGAAGTAGTCGGTGATGCCGTTGACGCGGGTCGCGTACCGGGCGATCACGGCGTCGAACCATCCGGTGCGACGAGCGCGGCCGGTCGTCACGCCGACCTCACCGCCCTGCTTGGCGAGATACTCCCCGGAGTTGTCGAACAGCTCCGTCGGGAACGGACCCGACCCGACGCGCGTCGTGTAGGCCTTGAGGATGCCGAGGACCGTCGTGATCTTGTTCGGTCCGATACCGGAACCGACAGCCGCACCGCCTGCCGTCGGGTTCGAGGATGTGACGAACGGATACGTGCCGTGATCGACGTCGAGAAGTGTGCCCTGCGAGCCCTCCAACAGCACAGTTTCGCCACGTTCGAGAGCGAGATTGAGCTCGAGCCGGGTATCGGCGATGCGATGCTTGAACTTGGCTGCATTGCCGAGCACCTCGTCGACGACCTGCTGCGGATCGAGGGCCTTGCGGTTGTAGATCTTGGAGAGCACCTGGTTCTTGAACTCGAGAGCGGCCTCGACCTTCTGAGTCAGGATCTTCTCGTCCAGCACGTCCGCGGCACGGACGCCCACGCGAGCGAATTTGTCCTGGTAGCAAGGCCCGATACCGCGTCCGGTGGTGCCGATCTTCCTGGCCCCGAGGAAGCGCTCGGTGACCTTGTCGATGGCTACGTGGTACGGCATGATCAGGTGCGCATCGGCGCTGAGCAGCAGACCCGAGGTGTCGACATCACGTTCTTCGAGGCCCGCAAGTTCGGTCAGCAGCACACCCGGATCCACGACGACACCGTTGCCGATGACGTTCTTCACACCGGGCGTCAGGATGCCCGAGGGAATCAGGTGCAGTGCGTACTTGTCTCCATTGGGAAGTACGACCGTGTGGCCGGCGTTGTTGCCGCCCTGGTAGCGAACCACCCACTGCAGTCGCTCCCCGAACAAGTCGGTGGCTTTGCCTTTGCCCTCGTCGCCCCACTGGGCGCCGATCAGGACTATCGCCGGCATGTACTCTCCTGGTGTTTCTTCTCGTGCAATGAACTGGCGCAGGTTGCTGCCAGGCGTTCAGGCAGGCCGGGGCGTCAGTCTAGCCGAGGGGAGAGTGCACCGGTCATGGCGCTACGGTGGTGACGACCGCAAGCACCTATGGGGGAGCACTGTGAGACAGACGCATGAACGACGCAGTCGGCACCCGAGGTCGGCCCAGTGACACCGTTCGTCCTGCAATGCGGAAACCCGCCGATACCCATCTCACTGACGGACGTTCCGGTCACCCCCGCCTCCACGGTTCCGACCAACGACGAATGCGATGCCCTGTTCTCCACCGTCGGCACCGTCTCTGATCCGCGGGTCATCGTGCTGGGTGACGACGCGTCCCTCGCGGCACTGCTGACGCGCCTGATGCGTACCGAGCGCCTGCATATCGAGGTCGCATTCGTGCCCGAGCACTCCACCACGGCAAGCCACATCTACAAGACCGGGACCGGTTCGCGAGCCGCGAAAGTCGCCATGACCGGCACCGCAAAACCCCTACCACTCATTCGGGACGACGCGGGTGTGGCCGTGGTGGGCCGAGCCGTCGTGAACGGCCCTTCCGGCGCGCCACTCGAGGGCGAGGCGTACGTGGACGACACGCAGTTGTTCCGTGGCAACGCCACGGGCGTCGAGGTGATGCCGACGCCCGAGATGCCAGGTCTCGAAGCGCGCCTGACCGGACGCCGCACGTTGTTCGGTCGTCGATGGACTGCAGGACGGGCGATGCAACTGGGCGCCGTCGCCGCGCACCTCGTCCGCGACGGAGTTCCCGGCGATCGGGAGGTCAAGCGGTCGACGTTCTACCGACACGATCGGGAATGGCTACTGGTCCGGTGAAGGAAAGCCGATACTGATTCCATGGCTACCTGGACAGAATTCGCTACTGCGGCGCCCGCCATGTCAGCGGCTGTGGCTGCACGCTTGAAAGCACACAAGCATCACGTGCTGGCAACGCTTCGCAAGGATGGATCTCCCCGCGTCAGCGGTACCGAGGTGGAGTTCACCGACAACGGCCTGCTGCGGCTCGGTTCGATGCCGAACGCACTCAAGGCCGTTGACCTGCAGCGCGATCCACGCTTTGCCTTGCACAGCAATCCTGGCCACCACACCATGGACGGCGGCGACGCGAAGCTCTCCGGCACTGCCGTCGAGCTGACCGATCCCGACGAACTACAGCGGATTTTCGACGCCGCTCCGCCCGAGTTGACCCCGTACCACGTGTTCGATCTCGACATCGCCGAAGTCGTGCTGACGACGCTCGTCGACGATCACATGCAGATCGAACTGTGGCGGCCGGGGGCGCAGGTGCAGTCCTTCACCAGGTGAGCATCGGAAAGATCACTCCGACCTGGCGAGGACAGGGAAGGCTAACCCTGGAAGGCTGAACGTATGCGCCTGTTCGACAAAGTTCTGCACCCGGGATCGGTGCACGGTATCGCTGGGCTCAGAACACGGCTTCTGATGCAGTTTCTTTGTGCGACGACGTTCCTGTACGGAGCAGGAGTGGTGGCGACGGTCCTGCCTCACGGCGACAGAGTCACTGCCGACATCACCGGCGGGGTGATCGCGCTGTGCCTGGGTGTCATCGGTGTCCTCATGTTGTGGATGCGTCCCCGCACGACCGCCGGGCACGGCGTCGCGTTGGCCGCAGCGATGCTGGCGACGCCGGCTGTGATGGCGTTCCATGTACTCACGGCAGCGCAATTCCCGTGCCTGATCGCGGCGATGTTTCTGGCGATGTACATCCGCGCCTTTCATCGCGACCGCGATGCCCGCATCCTGGTCGGGATCCTCGTGGCGCTGGTGCTGCTCGCGGTGCTGCGGTCACCGGCGCCCGTCTATCCGATCACCTACCTGATCTTCGCGGTCGCTGTCTTCGCAGCGGCGGAAACGTTCGGCACCGTCACGAAAGCGCTGATCGCAGCGTCGTGCACCGATCCGCTGACAGGAGTGTTCAACCGCGCCGGGTGGGAGATCGCCACCGCAGATGCGGTCACGGGCCTGCGCGCTCGACGTGAGGATGCGTCGACTGTTCCGGTGACGGTGGCGATCGTCGACGTAGACGATTTCAAGACGGTGAACGACACCGACGGTCATCGCGCCGGGGACGAGTTGCTGGTGGGGTTGGCGGCGACCTGGGCGCAATCGGCCCCAGAGGGCGCTGTCATCGCACGAGTCGGCGGCGACGAGTTCGCCGCCCTTCTGACCGAGCAGTCGACGGCGGAAGTGGACGAGTTCGTTCGCGCCACCGTCGCGTCGTTGCCCTACGCGAGCATCGGGGTGGCGACGTCGACGGACGTCGAGGAGCCGATCTCCGATGTCCTCGCCCGCGCGGACGCGGAGCTGTACCGCGCCAAACGCGCTCGATTCACCAGGTGAGCTCGTCCCTGCACGTTGCCCCCTCAGCGGTCGGTTCCACCTGAACGGTCGCGTGATCGAGGCCGTAGGTGGCGAGCACCGCCTTGGCCCGTGCCAGCAGTACCGAGCCGGCTCCGTCGCATTCGAGATGAACTGTCGCGACGTCCATTCCGGTGGTGAGCGTCCAGATGTGCAGGTCGTGTACACCGACCACGCCGGGGAGGGCGGCGAGGTCTGCGCGGACAGCCTCGACATCGACATGATCAGGGCTGGCCTGCGTGAGAATGCGCAGCGCCGATCCGGCGAGCTTGATCGCCCGGGGCACGACCCACAGCGAGATCAGGACGCCGACGACGATGTCCGCCCAGGTCCAGCCGAAAACGAGCATCGCGATCCCGGCGACGAGCACTCCCACGCTGCTGACCGCGTCGGCCAGCACCTCCATGTAAGCACCGCGCACTGCGATGCTGTCCTTCGCGTCGCCACGAATGAGCAGGATGACAACGAGATTGGCGAGCAGTCCCGCGGTGGCGGTGAGGATCAGCGCGAGACCTGGGATGTCCGGAGCGTCGCCGATCCGGTCGATCGCCTCGTACATGATGAAGGCCGCGATACCGAGGAGCAGAACGGCATTTGCGATGGCAGTGAGCACCTCGGCGCGATGCCATCCGAACGTGCGAGCAGCCGCGGCGCTCCCCCGTCGGGCGAGCAGCAACGCGATGAGTCCCATCGACATTCCGAGCACGTCGGTGAGCATGTGGCCGGCGTCGGCAAGCAAGCCGAGCGAGTTGATCCACAACGCCACCGTGGCTTCGAGCACCAGGAAGGCGATGAGTATCGCCAGCGCGATCACCATGTTGCGGATGCGTTTGGTCGACGCCTGCGCCGCGCCGCCTGCACCCGTCATTCCATGACTGTGCCCGTGCCCCGCGCCCATGACTCCCCTTCGTTCGGTCGAATGCCGAGCTTCACCATATGCGTACATGCGCATGTGTGCAATGGAAGGGGGTCAGAACAGGTCCGGTTCCACACTCGGCTTCTCGACGGTCGGCGGCAGCGTCGCCAACGCCGAGATCCTCTTCAACCCCGCCACCTGGAGCAGGTCGACGATGATGGAGCGAATCTGCGCGAGCACCACCGTCGCCGACAGCCCCGAGTTGGTGATCAACTCCGCCTTGGCCCCGGACGCTACCGACCGAAGCACCCGGGCTGCCTCAGCCGCATCTGGTTGCTCCCCCGGATCCGCGAGAACCATGCGACGCAGCACCTCCATCGCCTGCGCCAGCTTCTCCACTTCGTCGACCAATCGCGGATCGAGAATCTCGTCGTCACGCACCAGCGTCAGCGACCTACGCGCGAGTACCCGGATATTTCGGATGGCGTTGTCGATGGGATCGGCAGTCTTCGCCAAGCCCGCCAAGCGGTTGCGGTGACCCCAGTACAACGGCGAGATTCGGGCGATCTCGTGGCCACCCTTGAGATCGGTCCGCAACGTGTCGATATCGGACTGTGTCGCACGGGCTTTCCGCAGCGCCTCCTCGATCGGCTTGGGATCGTTGGCGACGAGCCCGTCGGCGACCTTCTGCAGCACCTCCGAAGCCGTTCCGATCACGTTCGCCGCGTCCTTGCGAGCCCGCCACACCGGATGCGTCGGGATCAGAGCGACGATCGCGATCCCGACGAGACCGCCGATCAGAGCGTCGACCATGCGGTCGAAGCCACCCGAATCCCCCGGCGGTATCAGCGTTGCCACGAGCACAGCAGATGAACCTGCCTGCATCGCGATGATCGGACCACCATCGAGAAAGACCGCCGTCGCCATCGCCAGCACGACGACCAGCGCGATCTGCCACGGCCCACTGCCGATGGCGGAGATGATCAGGTCGCCGACGCCGATTCCCACGGTGACGCCCGCCACCAACTCCGCCGAGCGACGCGTCCGGGCACCCAGAGACACCCCGAGCGAGACAACCGCTGCAATCGGAGCGAAGAACGGCCGCTCGTGACCGACGAGATCGGTGGCGACGAACCATGCGACACCGGCCGCGAGCGCACACTGAATGATCGGCAACAATGACAGTTGCAGACGGGCGCGGCCGGCGCGCATACGTGCTCGTCCACGCCGGGCGGTCGGGCGAAGCCCCTCCGCGAGAGACCGATCAGCCGAGGCCGAGCGCTTCCGCAGCCTTGGGATCGCTGTCTTCCAGGAGGTCGAGGCATCGGGCGTACTCGTCGTTCTCCCCGATGTCCCGCGCGGCTTTGGCGAGGACGGCGACGCAGCGGAGGAATCCTCGGTTGGGCTCATGGCTGTACGGGACCGGCCCGAATCCCTTCCATCCATTGCGACGCAGCTGATCGAGTCCCCGGTGGTATCCGGTCCGGGCGTACGCGTACGCCGTGATTGTCCGACCGGCCTCGAGCGCCGCCTCTGCCAAGTACGCCCAGGCAATGGACGCAGTCGGGTAGTCCGCAGCCACCGCTGCTGGATCCTTGTGATCCAGCAGCGCGGACTCCGCTTCCTCGTCACCGGGCAGCAGCGTCGGCTGTGGTCCGAGCAGGTCTCCGAAAGATGTCATGTCGACCATTGTGCCCCGTCGCCCGCGCGCCGCGACACCGACGCACGGGTGCGACGAGAGACCTCGGTCCTGCCGTTAGGCTCGGTGCTTCGCAGAGCTGTACCAGGACGTCTCGTCCAGTTGGGAGCACAAGGGTGTCGGATAAGCAGGACAAGCCGGACTCGGCGTCGAAACAGCCTGTCAGCGGGGCGAAGCCGAAGCAGCCCGTCGGCCCCCAGCGCATTCCGGCGCGAGGCGAGGCAGCTCGTTCGCAGTCTGCCTCCTCAGCAGCGTCACCGCAGCGGGTCGGCGCTCCCGAGCAGGGGAAGGTCAGCCGTCGTTGGCTCGGCGGGGTTCTCGCCGCTCTGATGGTTTTCGCTGCCGTGGGTGTCGCAGGCTTGGTCTATCTTTCCGGCGACCGCGCCGAGGATACGACGCAGGATCAGATCAGGACGTCGATAGAGTCCTTCACCGAGGCGCTGAGCTCAGGGGATCTGGAGACGTTGCGTACGTCTTCGTGCGGGGATCTCCAAACCTATTACCGGGAAATTTCCGACGCCGATTTCGCGGAGGTCCATCGCGCTGCGGTCGAGCAGGGAAACATCCCGATCGTCGAGGCAGTGGAAGCCGTGCAGATCAATGGCGAGAGCGCAATCGCCCAGGTTGAGGCGTATACCGAGGCGAATCCAGGCGAGAAGTCGCCGCGCACCTTCGACCTGCGGTTGGTCGATGAGGAGTGGAAGGTCTGTTGAGGCGGCTCCGCCGCATGTGATGCTCCTATGAGTGTCAAGCGGTGGTTTTGTGGGTGAGGAGTTGGAACATTTCGCGGGCGACGGCTCGTTTGAGGCAGCGAATGATGTCGCGTTTGGTTTTGCCTTCGGCGAGTCGTCGGTCGCGGTAGTCGCGGGTGCGTTGGTCGTGTTTGAGGCGGGCCATGACGATGATGTGCAGGGCTCGGTTGGCTTGTCGGTTGCCGCCTCGGTTGAGTCGGTGGCGGTTCGTTTTCCCCGATGATGCCGGGATCGGTGCGACACCGCAGAGGCTGGCGAATGCGGCTTCGTCGGCGATGCGGTGCGGGTTGTCGCCGACGGTGATGAGCAGTTGCGCGGCTGTCTCGTAGCCCACTCCGAACGTGGTGACCAGGCCTGTGGCGGTGGCGTCGATGAGCACTTTCAGGTGCGCCTCGAGGGCCTTGATTTGCTGGTCGAGGAACTGGATTCGTCGCGCTGTCGATCGCAGTGCTGTCTTGACTGCCGCGTCTATCTCGCCTGGAGCGACGGTGCCTGGACGTAGGAGTGCGCATGCCTTCACCAGCGTGGTGCTGGTGAGGGGGCGTAGCTGTTCCCGGATCGTTTCTGGTGCGTTGACGACGGCGGATTTGAG